>DAIUKO010000068.1:0-26632 GCA_036848175.1 Vicinamibacterales bacterium
AAGCGAACGCTCCTGCGACTTGCCGCTCGGATCGCCGATCATTCCGGTCCCGCCGCCGACGATCGCGATCGGCGTATGGCCGCAGCGCTGCAAGCGCGCGAGACCCATCACCGTGAGCAGCGATCCGACATGAAGACTCGACGCCGTCGGATCGAATCCGATGTAGGCGGTCACGCGTTCCTTCGCGAAAACTTCCGCCAAACCTTCGGTGGCGTCGTACACCATCCCGCGCCACTGCAGTTCATCATAGAGATTGGTCATGCAGTAATCCGATTACTATAACAGTCGATGCTGGTGACTCGTCGCGGCGTGCTGAAGACACTGCTCGCCTCGAGTGTCGGCGTCGTCGGCGGCACGGGCGCGTACGGCTACCTCTACGGACGTCATGAGCTCGAAGTCACGCGCGAAACGATCGCCACGAGCGGCCTGCCGCCGGGATTATCGGGCCTGCGAATCGGTTTACTGACTGACGTCCACCGCAGTCAGCTGGTCCCGCATCAGGACGTGGCCGCGGCCGTGACCGCCTTGATGAACGAGCGCCCCGATCTCATCGTCCTGGGCGGCGATTACGTGACCTGGGGCGATCGCCGGTTCGTCGGGCCCGCCGCAGAAGCACTGGCGCCGCTGTCGGCGCCGCACGGCGTGTTCGGCATCCTCGGCAACCACGACGACGATCACGACATGCCGGCGGCGCTGGCGAAGAACGGGGTCCAGATGTTGAAGGATGCGCGGACGCGCGTCACCATCAAAGGCGAAGCGCTCGACATCGTCGGCATCCGCTTCTGGACCAAGCGCCCATCAGACATCTCACCGCTGATCCGAGGCGCCGGCGCGGGAACGATGCTCCTGGCGCACGATCCACGACGCCTGACCGAAGCCGCCGGATTTGGAATTCCGCTGGTTCTCTCCGGGCACACGCACGGCGGACAGGTCGTCGTGCCGATCCTCGGTGCCGTCGCCGCGCAGAAGTTCCCGGTCATCTCCGGCATCGGGCGGCGCGAAGGGACGACGATGTTCGTCAGCCGCGGTGTCGGAACGATCTACCTTCCCGTCAGAGTCAACTGCCCTCCGGAAGTCGCGGTGCTGACGATCGAAACGTCCGCGTGACGCGATCGCGTCACGATCGCTTTATTTCAGCCCGCCGAAGACGGCGTGGCCGGCAAACGCCCAATAGCACTCGACCGCGGCAAAGCCTGCGTGCTTCAGCCAGACGAGATGGTGAAAGAGCGCCGACGGCCGATCCATCTCGTCGGGAAACCTGAAATGATTCCATTCCGACGCGATGAATCGTTCGTAGAGCTCCGGCCGGCCGAGTGCGTTCGCTCGGGCGCTGGCACTCGCGTCCCATTCGTCTGCGGCCGCGCGCCGCGCCGACGCATGCATCGGCGCGACCAGGTCGGCGATGAGGAGCGCACCGCGCGGTGACAGTCGATCGGCGGCCGCCTTGTACAGATACTGCTTCTTCGCGTCGTTCAGATGGTGCAGGCACAACGACGACACGACGAGATCCGCGCCGAACATCACGTCCCACCAGTCGAGCGACGCGATCTCGAACGCTCGGACGCGGGCGCGTTCGCGGAATGGCGCCAATCGCGCCGTCGATTGCGCGCGCATCGATTCGGATCCGTCCAGCGCCGTGATCGCCGACTGCGGGAACTGCTCGAGCAGCGCCGCCGCCAATCGCCCGTCACCCGATCCGAGCTCGACGATGCGAAACGATTCGTTCACGGCGAAGGGCACCGCGGTGACGACTGTACGCATCATCTCGTCACGGCGCGGCACCGCGACGTCGGCGATCTCGCGGTAGAGGGACGAATCGTCTTCGCTCCACTCGCTCATCTCGCGCTTCGCGCCTCCACCGCGCCAACGTTCGCGCGCAGCACCGACAAGAGCGGCGCGGTCATGCCCGTGGTGACGAGCGCCATGAGGACCATCATCGAGAACAACGTCGGCGACAGAATGCCGAGTTCGTAGCCGACGTTGAGCACGATCAACTCCATGAGGCCACGCGTGTTCATGAGGACGCCGAGCGCGAGCGAGTCGCGCCACGCCATGCCCGTCCATCGCGCGGCGAGCGCGCCTCCGCCAAGCTTGCCGACGATCGCGACGGCAATGATGGCGGCGCACACGAGCCAGTTTCGAGTCCCGGCGAGAAGAGACAGCTCGGTTCGCAGCCCCGCGGCGGCAAAGAACAGCGGGACCAGCATCGCCGACGCCAGCGAGTGGATCCGTTCCTCCACCAGCGACCGCACCGACGAATTCGCCGAGAGCGCAACACCGGCGAGGAAGGCGCCGAAGATGGCGTGAACACCGATGATTTCGGTGACGACCGCGCTCGCAAAGGCGAAGACCAGTGCCGCGACGAACACGCCGTCGCCGGACCCTCTCCGGCTCACGCCGAAACGGCCGATCTGCGGACGGATCACGAGCAGCATCAGCGCCGCGAAAACCGCCACCATGGCGATCGTCATCGCCGCCCCGACGAGCCCGCTGGCTTTCGCCACCGCGACCACCGCGCTCAAGATGCACCACGCGGTCACGTCGTCGATGGCCGCGCAGGCGATCGCCGTCGAGCCGAGGAACGTGGCGGTCAAACGCCGCTCGGCGATGATTCGCGCGAGCACCGGAAAGGCGGTGACGCTCATCGCGGTGCCGATGAACAGCGCGAACGGCAGGAAGCGGACGCCGGGCGGCGCGTAGTCTCGTACGATCAGCGACGACAACGCGATGCCGAGCAGCATCGGCGCGGCGATGCTCGTATAGCTGACGACGAGCGCAGTCCGCGCGCTGCGCGTCACGCGAGTGAGATCGAGCCCGCAGCCGACGAGAAACATGAAGAGGATGACGCCAATCTGACTCAGGAGCTGCAGCGTGCCGGTCGATCCTGCGGGAAAGATCGCGCGATGGACCGACGGCGCCACCCAGCCGAACAAGGACGGACCGAGAAGCAGACCGCCGAGCATCTCGCCGATCACCGCGGGCTGGCCTGCGCGCGCGACGAGCGCCGCCGTCAGCTTCGCGACGATCAGAATCACGGTGATCTGGAGGAGAAGCAGCGCGAGCGTGTTGGCGGCGATCATGGCGCGGATTCCGCCGGCACGAATCGGCGCCCGTCGAGCGACCAGCCGCCGGCGAGCACCAACGCGATCGCCTCCGGATAGATGCGATGCTCCTCGACGAGGATCCGCGCCGACAACGAGTCGACGGTGTCGTTGGCGAGGACCGGCACCGCCGACTGAAGCACGATCGGACCGCCGTCCAGTTCGTCGGTGACGAGGTGAACCGTCGCTCCGCTGATGCGCGCGCCATGCTCGAGCGCTTGACGCTGCGCTTCGACACCAGGGAACGACGGCAGCAGCGACGGGTGGATGTTGAGAATCCGGTTGGGGAACGCGTCGAGGAAGGGCCGGCCGACGAGCCGCATGAAGCCGGCGAGACACACCAGGTCGACGCCGCGGGCGGTGAGCGCGCTGACGACCGCCCTATCGTAGGCATCGCGATTGGGGTGGTCACGCGGGCTCAGCTGCAGCGCTTCGAGGCCCGCCTCCCGCGCGCGCAACAGTCCCGCCGCTTCGGCACGATTCGAGATCACGACGGCGACGGTCGCATCGAGCCGACCCTGTGCCACGGCGTCGATGATCGATTGAAGATTGCTGCCGCGCCCCGAGATGAGGATGCCGAGGCGCCGGGATCGAAACGGGGCGTGGCCCACCGGCAACTACACGTATCGAACCGTGCGGTCGCCCGACACCACGAAGCCGATGCGCATCGCGTTCGGCTCGCCGGCGAGAGACACGGCGTCGATGATCCGCTCGGCGTCGCGCGGCGCGCCGGCAACGATCAAACCGATGCCCATATTGAAGGTCCGGAACATCTCTTCGTCGGAGATCCGGCCGTGCTGCTGGAGCAGACGGAAGATCGGCGGTAGCGACCACGCCCGGCGATCGATTTCAGCGGCGCAACCCTCGGGCAGCACACGCGGGAGGTTCTCGGTGATGCCGCCTCCGGTGATGTGCGCGATGCCGCGCACGTACTGTCGCTCGAGCAGCGGACGGACAACGGGCAGATACGACCGATGCGTCGCGAGCAGCGCGTCGCCGAGCGTGACGCCGAGCTCGCGCACCAACTTGTCCGGCTTCCACTGCGCCAGCTCGAAGAAGATGCGGCGGGCCAGCGAGTAGCCGTTGGTGTGGAGCCCGCTCGACGGGAAACCGATCAACACGTCGCCCGGCACGATCATCCGGCCGTCGACGATTTTCGTCTTCTCGACCGCGCCGACGATGAAGCCGGCCAGGTCGTACTCGCCGTCGGCGTAAAACCCGGGCATCTCGGCGGTCTCCCCGCCGAGCAGCGCGCACCCGTTCTTCTTGCAGGCGCCGGCGATGCCAGTCAGGACCTGCTCGGCGACGTCGGGAGACAGGCGGCCCGTTGCCAGATAGTCGAGAAAGAACAGCGGCTCGGCGCCTTGCACGATGATGTCGTTGACGCAATGGTTGACGAGATCGGCGCCGATGGTGTCGTGGCGGCCGGTCATGAAGGCGATCTTGAGCTTCGTGCCGACCCCGTCGGCGCTCGAGACGAGCACCGGATCCTGAAAGCGATCGCCGAGCCGGAACAGTCCGCCGAACGAGCCGATGTCCGACAGCACGCCGGGCGTGAACGTTCCGCGCGCGAGCGCCTTGATGCGGCGAACGGTCTCGTTGCCGGCGTCGATGTCGACGCCCGCGGCCTTGTAGTCCATCAGAAATCCAACTTCCCGATGATGGTTTGCATCAGCGCGCGGCGCGGCGAGGTCTGCGGCGAATCCCAGTAGGTTCGGCGCGCCAGGGCGAAGAAGCGTTCCTTGTCGAGGTCTTCTTCGAGCATGTCGAACCCTTCGGCGAGGAGTGCCAGCGCCGAGTCGCGATCGAGCCGCTTCTCGAGGACCGCCAGCATCACCGGGGTCTTGCGAAGCGCGATGGTCGCCAGCGCGAGGGCGACCGGCGCGCGCGTCGAGTCGTCGCGCGCGGGAATGCCGATGTCGAACAGCGGCTCGACCGCTTCCTCGTGTCCGGCGACGGCAACCACGCCCAGTCCGCCGGCCGCGCCGCGGAGCAGCTCCTGAAAGCCGGCGTTCTTCGACGCGAACTTGAGCGTCTCGACGAGGTAGTTCTCGTGCGACGAGCAGTTGACGCCGAGCAGACAGATGGCCGCGGCGATCGACGGCTGCGTTTTGCGCGCAGCGCTGCGCTGCAGCGCGGCGAGCGTTTCGAGCGCACGCTTGTCGCCGATTTTTCCAAGCGCGATCGCCGCATCGTCCTGCAGCGGGCCCTCGACCTTGGCGACCGCTGTAATCGCGTCGAACGCATACGCCGCCTTGTAATCGCCAAGCGCCTCGATCACGGCACTGCGGAAGAAGTCCTCGCCGCGGCTCACGTCGCGGACGAGCACCGGCTGCGGGCCGAGCGCGGCGAGCGCGCGGACGAGCGCCGGCCGCACGAACTCGCCGCGCTCCTTGTCGAGCGCGGCGAGAAACGTCTGCGTCATCGTGCGATCGGGGTTGTGTTCGAAGAAGCTGTAGCCGACGGTTCGCAGCCGATCGTTCGGGCTGGTGAGCGACTCGCGCATCGCGTCCTTCGCGCGCGGATCGTTGAATCCGGTCAGCAGCACCAGCGCCCGGTAGCGCACGTAGCCGTCAGTGTGCTCCGCCACGGCCTGCAGGAGCGCCGGCACGGCTTGCGCCGTCGCGGTCCGCCGGATCGTTCGCGAGGCGTTGGTCCGTGTCGCGTAGTCCAGATCGCCGAGCTTGTCGATCGCGGCCTTGAGCTGGGCGGGGGAGACGGCCTGCGGCGCGCTCGGTTCCTGCGCGGCGCTTCGCGCGGCACAGACACAAAAGACACAAAGGACACAAAGAGCACAAAGGCCACTACGAAGAGCGCGTGCGCGATCTCGCCTCCGTGTCCTCCGTGGTGGAAAGTTCACTTCGCGACCGGCTCTTTTTCTTTGTCGAGCTTCAGCGCGAGCTGGAGGTAGCGCGCCTCGTCGCGCGGAAATTCGACGGGATACCGCCCCGTGTAGCACGAGCTGCAGTACGACGCTCGATCCGTGTCGACGGCGCTCATCAAGCCTTCCATACTGAGATAGGCGACGCTATCGGCTTCGAGATACTGGCGGATCTCCTCGATGGTGTGCGTCGCGGCGATGAGGTCGGCCTTGCTCGGCGTGTCGACGCCGTAGAAGCACGGCGAAATCGTCGGCGGACAGCTGATCCGGACGTGCACGTCCCTGGCGCCCGCCGCACGCACCATCCGGACGATCTTGCGGCTCGTCGTACCGCGGACGATCGAATCGTCGACCAGGATGACCCGCTTGCCTTCGAGGATGCTGCGGACGGGATTCAACTTCACTTTCACGCCGAAATGGCGAATCGAGGCCTGCGGCTGAATGAACGTGCGGCCGACGTAATGGTTCCGGATGAGGCCCATGCGCAGCGGGATCTCTGCTTGTTCCGCATAGCCGACGGCGGCGCATACGCCTGAATCGGGCACCGGCACGACGACGTCGGCGTCCACGGGCTGCTCGCGTGCGAGTACCCGACCGAGCTCAGTGCGGACTTCGTTCACGCTCCGGCCGAACACATAGCTGTCGGGGCGCGCGAAGTAGACGTGTTCGAAGATGCACTGGTTGATCGGCGCCGGCGCGAATGGCTTGATCGATCGAAGGCCGTTCGCCGAGATCACCAGGATCTCGCCGGGCGCAACGTCGCGCAGGTAGGTGGCGCCAATCAGATCCATCGCGCACGTTTCCGAGCAGACCACGTACGCGTCGCCCAGTCGTCCGAGCACGAGCGGGCGGAAACCGTGCGGATCGCGAACGGCGATCAGACAGTCCTTGGTGAGCATCGCGAGCGAGAATGCACCCTGCACCTGCGATACCGACTCGACGATCGCGTCTTCGATCGTCGGCGCCTTCGACCGGGCGTAGAGATGCAGGATGACTTCGGTGTCGCTGCTCGATTGAAAGATCGAACCCTGCCGGACCAGCTCGTCGCGCAGCTCGCGCGCGTTCACGAGGTTCCCGTTGTGGCACAACGCGATCTGGCCGTGGGAGCAGTCGATCAGAATCGGCTGCGCGTTCGACAGCTTGCTCTCCCCAGCGGTCGAATAGCGCACGTGGCCGATCGCCAGCCCTCCCGGCAGCTGCGCGAGCGTCGGGGCGTCGAATGCGTCGGCGACGTAGCCCATCGCGCGCGAAATCCGCACGCGTTCGAGATCGGACGCCGCGATGCCTGCGCTCTCCTGTCCCCGATGCTGCAAGGCATAGAGCCCGAGATAGGTCATGTTGGCGGCTTCGGGATGGCCGAAGATGCCGAAGACGCCGCACTCGTCTCGGAATTTGTCGAGCATTACGCCACCCGTCTCGCGAAGTAGCGCTCAATCGCTCCATTCCAGACCCGCTCCGCCTCATGGATCTGGACATCGATCGACGTCTCGCCGGCAACGGCAATTCGCAGCAGGTTGCCACCTGTCTGGCCAATCATGCGCGCCGGGACGTTCAACGCCGCCGCGCGTTGGAGGACGGCAGTCGCGTCTTCCGGCACGGCCGACACGAGCACGCGCGACGCCGATTCGCCAAACAGCGCCGCAGCCGTGTTCATCGCCGCATCGCGCACGATCTCGACGCCAGGGATCGACACCTCCGCCCCCATTCCTTCCGTGTCGAAACATGACTCCGCCACCGCGACCGCGAGCCCTCCGTCCGAGCAATCGTGCGCCGAATGAATCAGCCGGTCGGTCGCCAGCGTGACCAGCAGATCCTGCAGCGCCCGCTCCGCCTCGAGATCGATCGACGGCGGCGCGCCCCGCACCAGATCGTGCACCACCTTCAAGTACTCGCTGCCCCCCAGTTCGCCGCGCCCCTCACCAAGCAGAATGATCGCGTCGCCGGATCGCTGGAAGCGCCGACTGACGACACGGTCGGCGCGCTCGAGCAGGCCGACGACGCCGATGACCGGCGTGGGATAGATCGCTTTCCCGTCGGTCTCGTTGTAGAGACTGACGTTGCCACCGGTAATCGGCACGTCGAGGGCGCGACACGCCGCGCCGATGCCTTCGACCGCCTTCGCGAACTGCCACATGATCGCCGGGCGCTCGGGGTTGCCGAAGTTCAAGCAGTTGGTCGCGCCCAGCGGGCGCGCGCCAGCGCAGGCGACGTTGCGTGCCGCCTCCGCGACCGCCAGGATCGCGCCGCGATACGGATCGAGATAGCAGTATCGTCCGTTCCCATCGACGGACAAGGCGAGCCCGCGACTCGTCCCTTTGATCCGCACCACCCCGGCGCCGAAGCCCGGATAGTTGATCGTGTTGGTGCGGACCATGTGATCGTACTGCCGGTAGACCCATTTCTTGCTGCCGATGGTCGGCGAGCTCAGCAGCGCGAGCAGCGCCTCGTTCCCGTTCGGCTGACGCGTTCGTGCGCCATCGCGGAGCGCGTTGAGGTCGAGCGTTCGCACCTCGGCGAGATACTCGGGTTCCGCCATCGGACGGCGATACAACGGCGCCTCGTCCGTCAACGCGCGATTGGGAATCTCGGCGACGACAGCGCCGTTGTTCCTCACGCGCAGCATGCCATCGCCAGTCACCTCGCCGATGTGCACGGCGTGCAGATCCCATTTGTCGAAGATCCGCTCGACCTCGGCCTCGCGTCCACGTTTGACGACGAGCAGCATCCGTTCCTGCGATTCCGAGAGCATGATCTCGTACGGCGTCATCCCCGCTTCGCGCTGCGGTACGTGTGCGACGTCGATGTCGACGCCGGCGCCGCCGCGCGATCCCATTTCGGTCGTCGAACAGGTCAGGCCGGCGGCGCCCATGTCCTGGATGCCGACGAGCGCGTCGGTCTGCATCACCTCGAGGCACGCCTCGAGCAGCAGCTTCTCCATGAACGGATCGCCGACCTGGACCGCTGGACGCTTCTCCGCTGATTTCTCGTCGAACTCCGCCGACGCCATCGTCGCGCCATGGATGCCGTCGCGGCCGGTTTTCGCGCCGACGTAGTACACGGAATTGCCGATACCTGAGGCGACGCCTTTGATGATGTCCGACGCCCTGGCGATGCCGAGACAGAAGACGTTCACGAGCGGGTTGCCCGCGTATGAGGGCTCGAACGCGATCTCGCCGCCGACCGTCGGGATGCCGATGCTGTTGCCGTAGCCGGCGATGCCGGCGACGACACCCTCGAGCAGGCGCCGCGTGCCCGGCGCGTCGATTGATCCGAATCGCAGCGAATTCAACAACGCGATCGGCCGCGCACCCATCGTGAAGATGTCGCGGATGATGCCGCCGACGCCGGTCGCCGCGCCCTGATACGGCTCGATGAACGAAGGATGATTGTGCGATTCGATCTTGAAGACGGCGGCGAGGCCGTCGCCGATGTCGACGGCGCCGGCATTCTCGCCCGGTCCCTGAAGAACCTGCCGGCCCGTGGTCGGCAGCGTTTTCAAATGCACACGCGAGCTCTTGTAGCTGCAGTGCTCGGACCACATGACCGAGAAGATCCCGAGCTCGGTGAGGTTCGGCTCGCGGCCGAGGAACTGCCGGATGCGGTCGTACTCATCGGGCTTCAGGCCGTGCCGTTCGAGAAGCTGGGCATCAATCATGATCAATGGGGGTCCTAAACGGTCCGCGCCACTGGTTGCAAGGCGGGTCTGTCGGCTCCGCGCGCGAACCACGTGACGATCGATTCGAAGATCATCCGTCCGTCCACACCGCCGAGGAGCGGCTCACATGCGCGCTCGGGATGCGGCATCATGCCGACGATGTTGCGCGACTCGTTGCAGATGGCGGCGATTGCGTTCACCGACCCGTTCGGATTCGAGTGCTGATCGACCCGACCGTTCGGATCCGTATAGCGAAGGATGACCTGGCGATTGGCTTCGAGCTTCGCCAGCGTCTCGGGCGGCGCGAAGTAGTTGCCTTCGCCGTGGCCGATCGGAATCCGCAGAACTTGACCGATCCTGGCCGCGCTCGTGAACGGCGTATCGGTCTGCTCGACTCGCAGGTGAACATGCTCGCAACGGTACTTGAGCGTGTCGTTGCGCAGCATCGCGCCTGGCAGCAGACCCGATTCGAGCAGGATCTGAAATCCGTTGCAGATGCCAAGCAGCGGACCGCCCCGCTCGGCGAACGCGCGCACCTGATTCATGATCGGCGAAAAGCGCGCCATCGCGCCGGTCCGCAAGTAGTCGCCGTGCGCGAACCCGCCGGGCAGAATCACGACGTCGGCGCCTTTGAGATCGGAGTCCTTGTGCCAGAGGTATTCGGCTTGCTGGCCGAAAACCTCCGTCGCGGCGTGATAGGCGTCCTCGTCGCAGTTGCTGCCGGGAAACACCACGATGCCGAAGCGCATTCTGAGAGACCTTTCTTTATCTGCTCACTGCGGCGCGCTCGCCGGCGGCACGATGCCGTTCATGCGCAAATAGACGACGAGCTGACCGTAGTGATCGGTCGCATGCCACACCGCCAGCGTCGAAATCCCCAACCTCGTGGTCGGACCGCCGTAGGGACCTTCGACCTTGTCCATCGCGTTGGCGGGCGTGAGCTGCCGCATCACCTGCGTCGCATAGGTGAACGATTCGCGGAGGTACTGCATCAACTCCGCTTTCGTCTGCGCCGGACTTGGACCGCCGGTCTCGCAGCCTTCAGGCGGCGTCTTGTGTTCGACCTGATTGAAGAACGCGTAGTTCGCGCACGCGACGTGCTTCACCTGCTCCGCAAACGTCCGCACGCCTTTGAACTGGCCGTCCTTCGGCGCAAACGACCATTTGTCGGCCGGCATCGCCTCGGCGAGGCTCACGAACTGATGCTCGACCATCGTGAAGTACTGGGTCACGGTCGCAGCCATCGCATCGACGCCTCGTGCCGGGCGTTGCGCCGCCGACGCCGGGATCGCGGTCGCCAGCCAGGCAACCGCCAGAAGGATGCACCTCATCTCAGTCGACTTCGATGCGATAGCTCTCGATGACCGGGTTGGCGAGCACTTTGTCCGCGACTTCCGCAGCGAGAGCCCGCGCCTGCGCCGCCTCGCTCGTCGCCAGATCGAGCTCGAAGTATTTGCCCTGCCGCACCTCCTCGACGCTGCCGTAGCCGAGCGAATGCAGCGCGTCGGCGATCGTCCTGCCTTGCGGATCGAACACGGATGGCTTCAACGTGACAAAAACGCGCGCACGCATGCTGTTGATCACCTCGCAGAGACGGTCTGAAAGACGCGATCGAATACGTAGTCCACATGCTTCAACTGCTCGTCGAGATCGAACGCGCGCTCGATGTCTGACGTGGCGAGCACGCGTGTGATGTCGGGATCGTCGAGCAGCAGCGCCTTGAAGTCGCGGCCTTCCGCGAACGAGCGCATCGCGTTACGCTGGACCCACTCGTAGGCCTGCTCGCGCGACACGCCTTTCCTCGCGAGCTCGAGCAGCACCGTGCCCGAAAAGACGACGCCCCGCGAACGATTGAGGTTTTCACGCATCCGATCGGGATAGACGACCATGCCGCGGGTAATCCTCGTGAAGCGGCGCAGCATGTGATCCAGCGCGATGAAGCTGTCGGGCAGAATCACGCGCTCGACCGACGAGTGCGAGATATCGCGCTCGTGCCAGAGCGCGACGTTCTCGAGCGCCGCGTGCGCGTTGGCGCGCAGCAGCCGCGCCAGGCCGCAGATCTGCTCACAGCCGATCGGATTGCGCTTGTGCGGCATCGACGACGAGCCCTTCTGCCCTTTGGCGAAAGGCTCCTCGACTTCTCCAATCTCCGTTTTCTGGAGGCCGCGGATTTCGAGCGCGAACTTCTCCAGCGAGGCCGCCGTGATCGCCAGCGCCGACAGCAGCTCCGCATGACGGTCGCGCTGAATGACCTGCGAAGCCACCTTGGCCGGGGTCAGCTGCAGCCGCCGGCACACGTCCTCTTCGATCGCCGGCGGCAGATGCGCAAAGGTGCCGACGGCGCCGGACAATTTGCCGACGTTGATCGTCGTGCGGGCGCGCTGAACCCGTTCGCTGTCACGCTGGACCTCCGCGTACCAGAGCGCCAGCTTCAGCCCGAACGTCATCGGCTCGGCGTGCACGCCGTGCGTCCGTCCGATCATCGGCGTCCATCGATGTTCGAGCGCGCGGTCGCGAATCGCTTCGGCGAGCGTGTCGAGATCGGCGAGGATCAGATCGCAGGCCTCGCGCATCTGTAAGGCCTGAGCCGTGTCGATGACGTCCGACGAGGTCAGTCCGAAGTGGAGCCAGCGCGCCGAAGGTCCGACGTTCTCGGCGACCGCGGTCGTGAAGGCGATGACGTCGTGCTGTGTGACCTGTTCGATTTCGTCGATGCGGGCGATGTCGAAGGCGCCGCGGTCCCGGATGTCGCGCGCCGCCTCGGGCGGTACGATGCCTGCGGCCGCCATCGCCTCGGCGGCAGCGGTCTCGACGAGCAGCCAGGTCTCGTACCGACGCTGGTCGCTCCAGATCCGCCCCATCTCGGGGTGGGTATACCGGGCAATCATTTAGTCGAGATCGAGACGTTCCCTCGGAATCTGCAGCCCGTTGACATTGCCGAGGATCGTCGCCGCCAACGATCCGTTCTGAAACAGATCCGCCGCGACGCGCTGCACGTCGGCGGCGGTGACGCGCTCGATGCCTTGCAGCGTTTCGTCGAGACCGAACTGCCGATCGAAGTAGATCTCCTGCCGGGCGATGTGCGACATGCGGCTGGCGGTGTTCTCGAGGCTCAGCATGAGGCTGCCCTTCAGATGATCCTTCGCGCGCTGCAGTTCGGCGTCGGGCACCGGCGCGTTCTTGACGCCTCGCAATTCCTCGACGACGAGATCCACGACCTCGCCGACCGCCTCGTTCGAACAGCCGGCGTAGATGGTAAACGACCCGGCGTCGCGATACGCGCTCAACCCGCTGAACACGGCATAGGCCAGCCCGCGCTTCTCGCGAACGTTCTGGAACAACCGCGAGCTCATCGAGCCGCCGAGCAGCGTGTTCAACACGTAGCTGGAGTACCGATCGTCGTGGTTCTGCGGATAACTGCCGACGCCGAGGCACAAGTGGCTTTGTTCGAGCTCCTTGTTCCTGATCAGAATCTTCGGCACCACGCGCGGCGCCTGTTCGCCGACCGGCTCACCCTGTTCGGAGACCGATCCGAACTTCTCGGCGACGAGATCGCGAACCCGCTCGTGCTCGAGATTCCCGACCGCCGACACGATCAGATTCCGCGCCGTGTAAGCGTTCTGAAAATAGCTGCGCAGCGAATCTGCGGTGAACGACTCGACGGTCTCTTTGGTGCCGAGGATCGGCCGGCCGAGCGGGTGATTCTCCCAGAAGCCCTGCGTGAAGATCTCGTGGACGAGGTCGTCCGGCGTGTCCTCGACCATCTTGATCTCTTCGAGGACGACTCTCTTCTCGCGCTCGATATCCTCCGGGCCGAACGCGGGATTGCGGACGATGTCGGCGAGGATGTCGATGGCGAGCGGAAGGTGTTCGTCGAGGACCTTGATGTAGTAGCTCGCGTACTCCTTGGCCGTGAACGCGTCGAGCTGCCCGCCGATCGAATCGATGGCCTGCGCGATGTCCTCCGCCGACCGCGTCGCGGTGCCTTTGAAGAGCATGTGCTCGACGAAGTGCGCGATGCCGCCGCGCTCAGCCGTTTCGTGGCGCGAGCCGCGCGTGAGCCACACACCGATGCTGATCGAACGGACCTGCGACATCCGTTCGGTGAGAATCCGGAGCCCGTTATCGAGAACGTCTCTGACGATGGGTGCGGTCGACAAGATGAAACCTCATGTTACCATTGAAGGTCTGCTAAGCGCCGGGTACCAAGAGAGATACCGTGTCCACCGCGTCCAGCCGACTCGACCTCGCCGAACTGGAACGCCCGGCTCTCGAGGCGGCGCTCGATCTGCGCGGACATCAGCGCTTTCACGCAGGACAGATCTTCCGCTGGATCTATCACCGCGGCGTCACCGAACCCGCGGCGATGACCGATCTGTCACGCGATCTTCGCACGACGCTCGCCAACGACTTCACACTCTTCACGCCTGAGGTGGTTCAGCGCGAAACGTCGACCGACGGCACTGAGAAATTTCTTCTCCGTCTCGGTGACGGACGCACGATCGAGTCGGTGTTCATCCCCGACACTCCGTCGATGACATTCTGCATCTCGACGCAGGTCGGCTGCGCGATGGCCTGCGCGTTCTGTCTCACCGGCAAGATGGGGCTCGCGCGAAATCTGACCGCCGGCGAGATCGTCGGCCAGGTGCGCGTGCTCGTCGACGCGCTCGACATGCGCGGCGTGCGCTTCAACATCGTGCTGATGGGCATGGGCGAGCCGCTGCACAACTACGACGAGACGATGAAAGCGCTGCGCATTCTCGCCGACGAGCACGGATTCGACCTCGCGCCGCGGCGAATCACCTTGTCGACGGTCGGCCTCCTGCCGGCGCTCGAGAAGCTCGCCAGGGAACCGGTGATGCCGAACCTGGCGATCTCGCTGCACGCGCCGACCGACCCCCAGCGCGGCGAGCTCGTCCCGATCAATCGGAAGTACGGCGTCGCCGACATCATCGACGCGTGCAAACGGTTCCCGCTGAAGCGGCGCAGCCGGATCACATTCGAATACGTGCTGCTGGCGGGCGTCAACGATCGGCCCGAGGACGCGCGCCGGCTCGCGAAACTGCTCGCCGGCGTGAAATCGAAGGTGAACCTGATTCCATTGAACGCCGCCGCCGGAATTCCATTCGACCGGCCGACGGATGAAGCGGTCAATGACTTCGCCAGGATTCTCGCCGACCATGGCCTGACCGTCTCCGTTCGCAAGAGCCGCGGCCGCGACATCCGCGCCGCCTGCGGTCAATTGATCGTCGAAGGTCCGAGGAAATCAGCCGCCCAGCAGCTCGCCGTCATGATGTGACGTGACGCGGACGCGTACCCAGTGGTTGCGCGGATGCGCAGCCGGCACGCGCAGTTTCAAGTAGTTGCCGGTCACGACCAGCGATCCGTCTTCGAGCGTCAACGCTCGATGGATGGTGTCGACCTGCGAATCGCGGAAGCGTTCCGTCAAACGCTGGCCGATGTCTCTCACGCGGCGTCCACGCTCGCGCACCACCGGACCTGGAACTTTGCCGCTCATCGCCGAAGCCTCGGTGCCCGGCCTGTCCGAGTACGGGAAGACGTGCACGTGCGTCAGGGGCGAGCGCTCGAGATATGACGCCAGCTGCTCGAAGTCGT
This sequence comes from Vicinamibacterales bacterium, assembly GCA_036848175.1. Taxonomy (GTDB): domain Bacteria; phylum Acidobacteriota; class Vicinamibacteria; order Vicinamibacterales; family CAVVIG01; genus QHWF01. Next base: position 15,254 of record DAIUKO010000068.1, read on the forward strand.
CGTCGCGTTCACCGGGAAAGCCGACGATGATGTCGCTGCCGATCGATGCATTCGGGATCCGTGCGCGGATCTGCTCGACCAGGGATGCGTAGAACTCAATCGGGTACGGCCGTCGCATCGCAGACAGGACGCGATTGCTCGCATGCTGCAGCGGCAGATGGAAGTGCGGTGCGAAGCAATCCGATGTCGCGACGAGATCGACGATGTCCGGTGTGCAGTCCATCGGCTCGAGCGAGCTGATGCGGAACAACAGCCGCTCGGCTGACGCCTTCACGCTCCACGCGCTCGCGAGCGTCTCCAACAAATCCGTCAACGAAGCGCGCCGCGCCAGATCGCGGCCGTACGACCCGAGATGCACGCCGGTCAGCGCGATTTCCTTGAATCCGGCCGCGGCGACGCGTTCGACTTCACGCAGGACGTCGGTGATTGGCACGCTGCGCGGGCGGCCACGCGTCGTCGGGATGATGCAGTACGAGCACGGCTCGGCGCATCCGGTCTGCACGCGCAGCGTGAACGCCGTTCGTCCGGCGACACCCGGTTCGATTGCCGCGCCGCAGCCGCCGTCGCCGTTGCCGAAGCGTTCGGCGGTCGTCTGGTCCGGCTGACGCCGGACGCCATCGAAATCCGGCTGAAGGCGGTCTCTCCGTACCAAGGGCAGAACGATCGGCAGGAGCGTCGGTTTGTCGTCGTTGGGCACGACGCGAATCACGTTCGGCAGCGCGGCGATTTCGTCGGGCCGGCGCGTCGCATAACAGCCGGTGACCACAATACGCGCCGACGGATTGTCACGCGCCACGCGCCTGATCGTCTGGCGCGCGCCTTGATCCGAAGTTGCCGTCACCGAACAGGTATTGACGACGACGAGGTCGGCGGACTCGGGCGGCGCAGCCGTCGCTCCCGCGGCGCGCAGATCTTCCTCGAAGCCGAGCGAGTCGGCCTGATTGACCCGGCATCCGAACGTGATGATCGAATACTTCACGTCAGACCGACTTCAGACTTCAGACTTCAGACTTCAACGCCCTGCGGCCGATGTCGCGACGATACTGCATGCCTTCGAAGTGAATCGGCATGACGCCGGCGTAGGCGCGCGCGGTCGCCTCGTCAAATCGGGATCCGCGTCCGACGACAGTCAGCACCCGGCCGCCGGCGGTCACGACGCGACCATCGTGCGTCGCGGTGCCGGCGTGATACACCTCCACACCGGGAATCGCCTCGGCCTCCTCGAGGCCGTCGATCCGCTGCCCTGATTCCGACGACTCCGGATAGCCGCGCGACGCGAGGACGACGCAGGTCAGCCGGTCGTCGGCGAGCCGAACCGACGGCTGATTCAGCGCCCCCTTCGCCGCCGACACCAGAAGCGGCAGCAGCGGCTCGTCAATCAGCGGCAGGATGACCTGCGCTTCAGGATCTCCCAATCTCACATTGAACTCGATGACCTTTGGTCCGTCTGGGGTGAGCATGAGACCGGCATAGAGGAATCCTTTGAACGGATACCCTTCCTCCGCCATCCCGCGAACCACCGGCTCGACGATTGATTGCATGATGCGCGTCTCGAGCGCGCGTCCGACGAGAGGACTCGGCGCGAACGCGCCCATGCCGCCGGTGTTCGGACCACGATCGTCATCGAAGATTCGCTTGTGGTCTTGCGCTGTTCCGATCTGAAGCACGTTAGTGCCATCGCTGATGACAAAGAAAGACACTTCGGGGCCGGTCAGACATTCTTCGATCACGAGGCGATCGCCTGACGATCCGAATCGCCGTTCTGTCATCGCCGCTGCGACTGCGGCTTCCGCCGTCGAGGGATCCTCCGCCACGACCACACCCTTGCCGGCCGCCAGACCGTCGGCCTTTAGAACGACGGGCAGGCCGAACTCGCCCGACCGGACGACGGCAAGCGCTTCGTCGGCTGACTCGCACGTCCGAAACCGTGCCGTCGGAATCCGATGACGCGCCATGAACGCTTTCGCGAACGCCTTGCTGGTCTCGAGGCGCGCGGCGGATGCGCTCGGTCCGAACAACAATCGCCTCTCCGACTCGAATCGATCCGCAATGCCCAGGCTCAGGGGAAGTTCAGGCCCGACGATCGTGAAATCGATCGCCTCGCGATCGACCAACGCCAGCAGTCGGTCGAGATCAGTAACCGCGACGTTGGCCGTCCTCGCCATGCGCGACATACCGGCGTTCCCGGGCGCGCAGACGATCTCCGATACGTCCGGTTCGCCGGCCAGACGGCGGGCCAACGCGTGCTCGCGCGCGCCGCTCCCGATAACGAGAACTCGCATTATCTGAATGAGTTAGGGCGTGCGCCCAGCCTTCACACGCATGTGCCGGGAACTGGAGTATTTCGTTGACGGTTACTGGGGAATGCGCCTAGAATCCGCGCTTGCTGTGATAGCCTAGCATATTTGTCGTCACTGTTAAGGGGGTGTAAGCGAGTGGCTGAAGTCAAGATCCAGGAGGGCGAATCGATCGAAAGCGCTCTTCGCCGGTTCAAGCGGAAGGTGCAGCAGGAAGACATCATCAAGGATATCAAGAAGCATTCCTTCTATCTGAAACCAGGGGACAAACGCCGAGCCAAGCAAGCGCTCGCGCGCAAGCGTAATCGGAAAAAGCTGCGACGCGAGTCGGAATGACCGACCCCGACGAGGTGGCGACCGATGGAGTTCCAAGACCGAATTCTCAGGTGCGTGGATTGCAGCACGGAGTTCATCTGGACGGCCGGCGAACAGCAATTCTTCGCCGACAAGAACTTCAAGAACGAGCCAAAACGGTGTAAGGCCTGCAAGGGCAAGCGGGCTGCGCGTCCAGCGGGCGCCGGCATGGCTCGCGAACGCGTGGAAACGGTGACCACGTGCTCAGCGTGCGGCAAGGAGACGACGGTGCCCTTCAAGCCGACACAGGGGCGCCCCGTGTTCTGCAAGGAATGCTTCCAGTCCCGCAAGTTCGCCGGGGCCGGCGGCGTCTAAGCTCCACCCGAGTCTCGATCTCGTCGAATCCCGATCACACCTCACGCGGGGTCTCTTCGGTCGCGCGTGGGGTGTGTTAAGCTCACACGCGGTCCATTCATCTGGAGCGTTTCCATGCAGATCGAGGAACGGTCGACCGGTGACGTCGTAATACTCGACCTGAAAGGCAAGATTACGCTGGGCGAGGGGGACGAACTGCTCAAGGACAAGGTCAACAGCCTGGTCAATCAGGGGCAGAGAAAGATCGTCCTGAACCTCGCGGACGTCCCGTACATCGACAGCGCCGGCCTCGGTGAGATCGTTCGCACATACACGACCGTCAGTCGCCAGGGCGGCAGCCTCAAGTTGCTGAATCTGACCAAACGCATCACCGATCTGTTGTCGATCACGAAACTGTTGACTGTGTTCGAGACCTACGAATCCGAGAACGACGCAGTCAGGAGCTTCGCCGCATCGGCCAAGGTTTAGTTCTCCCCGCGCTAGATGGCGCGCAGCACTTCTTCCCCAGTGACAGCTTCCGATACTCCGATCAGCGGGGTATCGGGAGGGTCCTTCGCTCTGAATCTTCTCATCGCGCTACGGCCGAGCCAGTGGACCAAGAACCTGCTGGTGTTCGCCGGCCTGCTGTTCGGCATGCAGTTGTTCGTGCCGTCGGCGGTCGTGCGCGCGCTGGCCGCCTTCGTCATCTTCTGCGCGTTGTCGGGCGTCGTGTATCTGGTGAACGATATTTTCGATCGCGACAGCGATCGGCGCCATCCGATCAAGGCGAGACGCCCGATCGCGTCGGGCGCGCTGAGCGTGCGGGCGGCGACGGGTTCCGCGATCGCCATCGCCGCCTTTGCGCTCGCCGCCTCGCTGGCGCTCGGCTGGCCGTTCACGCTCGTCGCCGTCACCTATCTCGGGCTGCAGGCGCTTTATTCGAGCTCCCTCAAGCACGTCGTCATCATCGACGTGCTCACGCTGTCGCTCGGGTTCGTCCTGCGCGCCGTCGCCGGCGCGCTCGCCGTCAATGTCGAGTTCAGCCACTGGCTGCTGGTCTGCACGATTCTGCTGGCACTGTTCATCGCCTTGAACAAGCGGCGCCACGAGATCACGCTGCTCGCCGACGACGCGGCGACGCACCGGCCGATCCTCGGTGAATACAGCGAATACCTGCTCGATCAGATGATTGCGGTCGTCACCGCGTCGACGCTGATTTCCTACGTGTTCTACACGATCAGTCCGGAAACTCAGGAAAAGTTCGGGACCCAATGGCTGGGACTGACGATTCCGTTTCCGTTGTACGGCATCTTCCGGTATCTCTATCTGGTGCACCGCCGCGAGGGCGGCGGCAGCCCATCCGAGCTGCTGCTCACCGATCGCCCGCTTCTCGTCTGCGTCGCGCTGTGGGCGATTGCCGTCGCCGCGATCATTTATCGCCCGGTTTGAGCTGATAGCTGAATATGCCCGATTTCAACGTTCGCTCCGACTCCGTGAACGTCGAGCAGATCATGGAGCAGATTCGCGCGCGGATCCGCGAGAAGCGCGGCGTCGACTACACGGAGCAGCAGATTCGCGATCTTGCCGCGGTCAAGCTCGAGAAGTTTCTCGATCCGAAAGGCGTGCGATCCGATCTGCTCGAGCGCTATCGCAGGCTGCAGCCGGCCTACGAGCCGCCGGAGCTGCCCAACTACGAATTCGAAGACTCGACGCTGTACGAAACACACCGCGGTCCGCTGCGGTTCATCCGCAAGCTGCTCAATCCGCTGCTGAAGCTGTTCTTCAACCCGAACAAGCTGATCCAGGCGCTGCACATCCAGTCGAAGCTCAACGCGATGTACGCGGAGCGTGAGGCGCGGCGCGAAGCGGCGCGCCGCGCGACCGATCAACTGACCTACGAGCTCATTCACAACCTGGTCGTCGAGACGACCCGGCTCGGCATCGAAGTGAAGAACCTGAAGATGCGCGTGGAATCGGTCGGCAGCCGGCTCGAATTCAACGAGCGGCGCGCCCGCGCACTGGAAAGCGTCGTCGCCTACAAGCCGGGGGAAGGCGATGTGGTTGCACCGCCGCCGCCGCGGGCGCCAGCGCCGTCTGCTCCGCGTCCGCAGCAGCCGCAGTCTGCGCCGATGCCGCAACCGTTACAAGCGGCGCAGCCGCCGGCCCCCATGTTGCCCGGCGCGCCTTCACCTGAAGGTCCAGGTCAACGAAGCCGGCGCCGCCGCAGGCGGCGGGGCCGGCGCGGGGGAGGATCGGCCGCTGGCATCATGGGCCCTCAGGGCGCGCCGCAGCCTGGCGCACCAGAAGCATCCGGACCGGCCGGTCAAGAGGGCGCGGACGAAGGCTCCGACATCGAGACGATGGATGAAGGCACGGACATGAGCGCTGTTCCGACCGACGATCTCCAACAGTTCAGCGGCGCGAGCGCGCACCCGTCGGAGCCGCTCACGCGTCCGCAGCCCAGCGGATCCGCTGCCGTCGAACCCGCCGACGCTGGACCGACCGATGCAGGACCAGGTCCCGTGAAGACCGAACCCGACCCGCAGTGAAACTTGCCGTCGTCGTTCAGCGCTACGGTCAGACGATCAACGGCGGCGCCGAACTCCACGCGCGCTACATCGCCGAGCATCTGGCGAAGCACGCAGAGGTCGAAGTGCTCACGACGTGCGCCACCGACTACGTGACGTGGCGCAACGAGCTGCAGCCGGGCGTCGAGACCGTCAACGGTGTGGCCGTCCGCCGATTCCGGGTCAAGCGGGAGCGCGATCCGCGCGTCTTTGGACGGCGATCTGATCGCGTGTTCGCGCACCGGCACTCGCTCGGTGACGAGCTCGACTGGCTCGACGCCGAAGGGCCGACGAGCCCGGCGCTGGTCGATTACATCGGCAAGCATGCCGACGAGTTCGACTTCTGCCTGTTCTTCAGCTACCGCTACTATCACGCGTACTACGGCGCCCGCGCCGCGGCGTCGCGCGCGATCCTCGTTCCCACCGCCGAGCGGGACGAAGCGATCGGCCTGTCGATCTTTCCCCCGTTGTTCCGGGCGGTCCGCGCGCTGATGTACAACTCACCCGAAGAGCGGGCGATGATTCACGCCGTCGCCAGTAATCAGGCGATTCCCGGCGTCGTCGTCGGCGTCGGATCCGAAGTGCCGGGCAATCCGCAGCCGGGACGCTTCCGCCAGAAGTACAACATCCGCGGTCCATTCGCGGTCTACGTCGGACGAATCGATCAGAACAAGGGCTGCAAGGAGCTGTTCGAATTCTTTCAGGGATACCTGCGCGATCCGTCGGGCCGGCTGACGCTGGTGCTGATCGGCAAGGAGCTGCTGCCGATTCCGTCGCATCAGCGAATCCGTCATCTCGGGTTCGTCGACGACACGGACAAGTTCGACGCGATGGCGGCTGCCGATTTGCTGATCATGCCGTCGTACTTCGAGAGCCTCTCGATGGTCGCGCTCGAAGCGTGGGCGCTCGGCAAACCGGTCCTTGCCAACGGCAAGTGCGACGTGCTCAAGGGGCAGTGCATCCGCAGCAACGCCGGCCTCTACTACGAGAACTACGCCGAGTTCGAGGAGACGCTCGCGGCGATCGAACAGAACCGATGGCTGAGCGGCACGCTCGGCCGCAACGGCCGTCAATTCTTCCGCGAGCACTACGATTGGCCGGTCATCGAGCGCAAGTATCTCGAGATGTTCGACCGATTGAAGAAGGAGACTCCGGCAAAGGCGCTCGATCCGCTGCCAGGATGGTTCGATCGCCGCCGGCAGGACCTGCCTGCCGCCGAAGAGGTTCTCGCCAAGCTTCCGACCGAGCCCGCGACGCCGAGGTTCGCGCCGCGTGCGGAGCCGGGCGCGCCTTCGACGTCCCCGGGACAGGCCCGCTCGACAGGGTCGGGACAGGGGCGGAGGCAGGCTTGATCAAAATCCACCAGGTCCTGGCGACTCTGGGGTACGGCGACGCAATCGGTCATGAGGTGCTCGGGATTCAGCGGGTCTTGCGGGATGCGGGATACGAATCGGAGATTTTCGTCGAGACCGCCGACTACCGGCTCGAGGCACTGACGCGCGATTTCCGCGAGCTCGTCGACTTCAGCGATCGCGACAACCTGCTCCTGCACCACTTCTCGCTGGGATCGAAGGCGTCCCGCACCGCGTTCGCACTGCCGGATCGGATGGCCCTCATCTATCACAACATCACGCCGCCCGAGTATTTCGTCGGGGTGCATCGGACGCTGGCGCGGCAGTGCTTTCGCGGCCGGCGCGAGCTGCGGGCGTACGCCGAGCGATGCGATCTGGCGATGGGCGATTCCGAGTTCAACCGGCAGGATCTCGAGGCGCTAGGCTTTCCGCGGACCGCCGTACTGCCGGTCGTCCCCGACTTCTCACACCTCGATCGCTGCCCGAACTGGATGGTCGCGCGCGAATTCGACGACGACTGGACGAACGTGATGTTCGTGGGCCGCGTCATCGCCAACAAGAAGATCGAAGACGTGATCCGCTTCTTCCACGCGTATCAGACGTTCTTCAACTCACGGTCGCGTCTCCTGATCGTCGGCGCGCAGAGCGGATTCGAACGGTACCTGGCGGCGCTGACGCAGCTGACCGCGTCGCTCGGCGCGCATCACGTTCACTTCGTCGGCCATGTGTCCGACGAGGAGCTGGTGGCCTTCTACGACGTCGCCGATCTCTTCCTCTGCGCCAGCGAACACGAAGGCTTCTGCGTACCGATCGTCGAAGCGTTCTACAAGCGGGTGCCGGTGCTGGCCTACGCGGCGACGGCGGTGCCTTCGACGATGGACGGCGCCGGCGTGCTCTACGACGACAAGGATCCGATGCACGTCGCGGCGCTCGTCGACGCGATCGTGTCGAACGCGACGCTGCAGGACGCGATCGTCGACGATCAACTCGCCGCGGTCGAGCGGCTGCGCGCGAAGGATTTTGCGGGCACGCTGCTCGGATTCGTCGATCAGATTCGGTCGCAGCCGCGCGCAGCGGAGCCGCGGGTGACGTTCGATTTCTGGAACCAGTTCGACGCGGCGCAGCAGCTGGAAGAGCTTCGTCTCTACCGCCCGTCGATCTACAAGGCGCTGCCGGAGCCGTCGTGATCGTCAACCAATGGGTGCCGGCGGCGCACAAGGGCGATGCCATCGGCGACAGCGCGCGCCGGGTTCGCGATCTGGTTCGCGCGCTGGGACACGAGTCGGAGCTGTACGCGCTGACCATCGACGACGAGCTGAGGCACGACGTCCGGCGCTTCGCCGAAGCAGGATCAAGGCGCGGCGACGTGACGATTTTCCATTACGCGCTGCCGTCGCCGATGACCGATGCGTTCGCGTCGCTCGATTCGGGCCGTGTGCTCCAGTATCACAACGTGACGCCAGCCGCGTACTTCGCCGCCTTCGATCCGGCGCTGTTCCGCCTGGCCAGGCTCGGCCGTGAGGAACTGGCGACGCTCGCCGGCCGCACGGACCTGGCCCTGGGCGACTCCGAGTACAACCGCCAGGAGCTCGAGTCGCTGGGCTTCGAACGGACCGGCGTGTTTCCGATTGCCGTCGATACGACGCGCGTCGCCAGCCGCGCCGCGCGGCCGTCGCTCGAGCAGATCCTCGACGATGGGCTCGTGAACTTTCTGTTCGTGGGCCGGATCGCGCCGAACAAGAAGATCGAAGACATCATCAAGCTGGCGGAGGTCTACAAGCGCTACGTCGACGCCTACTACCGCTTCATCTTCGTCGGCCGCTACGACGTGGTGCCGCGTTATTATTCGATGATTCGCGCGCTGATGGCGGAGTACCGGCTGCTCAACGATCGCTTCGTGTTCACCGGCCCCGTTCCAGACGAAGAGCTTGGCGTCTACTACCGCCACTCGGCGGTCTACCTCTCGCTGAGCGAACACGAAGGCTTCTGCGTACCGCTGATCGAGGCGATGGCGGCCGATGTGCCGGTGCTGGCGTACGCCGCGGCGGCCGTTCCCGACACGCTCGGCGGCGCCGGAGTCCAGTTCGCACCGAAAGATCTCGAGTATGCGGCGGAGCTGCTCGGCGCGCTGGCCTTCGACGACGATCTGCGCGCCGCGGTGATCGCGGGTCAGCGGCGTCGGCTCACCGACTTCGGCGACGCGCGCATCACGCGCGAGCTGACGTCGCTCCTGCATCGATTCTCGTGAAACTCGCCTTCGTCATTCAGCGCTACGGAACCGAAGTGCTCGGCGGATCCGAGCACCTGTGCCGGCTCGTCGCCGAGCGCCTCGCGGTGACCCACGACGTCGACGTCCTGACGACCTGCGCGCAGGATTACGTCACGTGGAAGAACGAATATCCCGAGGGCTCGGATCGGGTGCGCGGGGTGACCGTGCGCCGCTTCGCGAACGCCCGCACGCGCGACATCGAGGCGTTCAACACCTACTCGGACTGGATCTACAACACGCCGCACGGCCGCAACGACGAGATCGAATGGCTGAAGCAGCAGGGACCGTGGTGTCCGGGCCTGATCGAGTATTTGAAGAAGCATCAGCAGCAGTACGACGTCCTCATCTTCTTCACCTATCTCTACGCGCCGACCGTGCTCGGACTCGACGTCGCGCCGGCGCGCGCGGTCCTGGTGCCGACCGCGCACGACGAGCCGGCCATACGCCTCGGAATCTTCACCGACGTGTTCCGCAAGCCGGCGGCGCTCTGCTACCTGACGGAAAGCGAGCGCGACTTCGTCCATCAGCAGTTTCCCGATCGGCCCCTCCTCGAAGACATCACCGGCGTCGGCATCGAGATTCCACCGTCGCAGCCCTATCCGCGGATGCCAATTCCCTCCGAGGAGGAGATGCAGGAGGCGGCGGATGACGGCGATACGTCACGAACCGACGACGCCTCGCGCTCCGAGAGCGCGAACGGAGACGAAGTGGTCCGCGCGCGCGCCTACCCATCGCACCTCAGCGCGCGTGGCTCGGTCTTTCGCCGTCGTCATCGGCTCTACGGTCCGGTCGTGCTCTACGGGGGCCGCATCGATCCCGGCAAAGGCTGCGAAGAGCTGATTCAGTACTTCAGCGAGTACGTGAAGGAAGGCGGCGATGCGACGCTCGCCCTGATGGGCGTCAAGCTCATGTCGCTGCCCGAGGAACCGTTCATCCGCTTCGCCGGACTGCTCTCGGATCGCGAGCGGGTGCAGGCGCTCGAAGCGGCGACCGTGGTGGTCTGCCCGTCACCGTACGAGAGCCTGTCGCTGCTCGCCCTCGAATCGCTGGCGGTGGGCACGCCGATTCTCTGCAACGCACGCAGCGCCGTCCTCGTCGAGCACTGCGTCCGCAGCAACGGCGGTTTGTACTACGCGGATCGCGACGAGTTCGTCGAGGCGTTGAAGCTGCTCATCGGCGACGGGCGCCTGCGCGCTGCACTCGGCCGCAACGGCCGCGACTACGTCCGGCGCCATTACCGGTGGGATGTCGTCCTCGGCAAGTACGAACGGATCTTCGCGAGAATCAGGAACGCCCGCTGACGCGGGATCGGCGCGGCTCGGCGCGGTGCGAGTCGGGGATGCATCCGGCGAACGCGCTCGTGTCGAAGCGGTGATTCACGGAGAAGTGAGGCACATAGGCGTGCTGGACTTCGGCCAGCGGACGGATCATCTCCTGGCTGTCCCGGGCCGCGGGCTCGAAGAGAAAATCGATGTCCCCGGCGCGATACACGACCCATGCGTGCTGTCGATCGCGATCGAGCTCACCATCGACGATGACGCGGCCGACGAAGAACTCGGCCTCCAGGCCGATCTCGGCGAGCTTGCGCCAGGCCCACAAGGCAAAATCCTCGCAGTCGCCGCGCCGCAGCTCTTCGAAGACGGTCGGATGCTGCCAGAAGTCGCCCTTGTCGAAGAGGTCCGGGTCGCTGACGTACTCACACTGCCGCAGCCACGCGGCGATCTCGTCGATCGACTGCACGTGCACCGAGCTCTCGCCTTCGAAGTAGAGCGCGAAATCTTGGCGGGAGCCCGGGCCGAATGCGCTCTTCGGGACGCGCATCTTCGTGCGGTCCCACGGCGATTGGGGCGCCGCCGCGCGGCCGAGTAGTCGGAGAAGCCGTGATAGCAACGACCCCTATTTTTCCTCGAGGGCCTCGGCCGGCGTCAGCGGTCCGGCGACCGTGGGTGGCGACGGCTGCTGTTCGCGCGGCGGCGCGGCGGGCTCGACGCCGTTGCCGTTGCCGTTGATCATGCGCTTGCGGCGCGGCCGGATCTCGTAGCGTTTGATCATCTCGTTGAGTGTCGTCGGCTTGATGTGCAGGAGCTCGGCGGCCCGTTTCTGGACGCCGCCGGCCGCCTCGAGCGTCGATTCGATCAGCTTCTTCTCGAAATCGGTGATGACGTCCTTGAACGAGATCCCTTCGGGCGGCACGACGAACTGCGGCATCTGGAAGTTCGGCGCCTTGCGGACGTGATCCGGAATCA
>DAIUKO010000069.1:0-26363 GCA_036848175.1 Vicinamibacterales bacterium
CGGCCGTAGTTGAAGATCAGCGTGCCCCAGTCCTGATGCTCGCCTTGACGCGGATCGGCGTGCTCGTACAGCGCGGTGCCGTCGAAGCGCGCGAGGCCGTGGTCGTCTTTCGGAAAATGCCCCGGCACCCAGTCGAGGATCACGCCGAGCTCCGCCTGATGACACGCGTCGACGAAATGCTTGAACCCTTCCGGCGGACCGAATCGGCTCGTCGGCGCGAAGAAGCCGAGCACCTGATAGCCCCACGATCCGGAGAACGGATGCTCCATGACCGGCAGCAGCTCGATGTGCGTGTAGCCCATCTCCTTGACGTAGGGCACGAGCCGGCGCGCCATCTCGTCGTAGGTCAGGAAGCGGTTGCCTTCTTCGGGCACGCGCGCCCACGAGCCGAGATGCGTCTCGTAGACCGCCATCGGCCGCTCGAGCCACTCGTGGTGATGACCCCGCGACGACATCCACGCGTCGTCACGCCACTGGTAGTGAGAGATGTCGCGGACCACCGACGCGGACTGCGGCGGGACTTCGAACGCGAAGGCGAACGGATCGGCTTTCTTCAGAATCGCGCCGTTCTTCGCGCGGATCTCGTACTTGTATTTCTCGCCGTCCGCCAGATCGGGGATGAAGATCTCCCAGACGCCGCTCGGCACGAGCAGCCGCATCGGGTGGACGCGGCCGTCCCACGCGTTGAAGTCGCCGACGACGCTGACGCGATCCGCGTTCGGCGCCCACACCGCGAAATGGATTCCGGTCGCGGCTCCGACGCTGATCCGATGCGATCCGAATTTCTCGTAAGCGCGGCGATGCGTGCCTTCCGCGAACAGATGCAGATCGAAGTCGGTCAGCACGCGGCCGTAGCGATACGCATCGTCGATCTCGATCGTGTGGTCGCCGGGATAGGTGATCCGCAGGTGATAATCGGGGAATCCATCTCCCTCGCGCGACGCGATCCGGATCTCGTAGACGCCCGCCGGATCACGCTTCTCCATCGAAATCGTTTCGCCCGTCGCGACGAGACGCACCTCGACGCGCCGCGCCGCCGGTTGAAACGCACGAATCACGACGCGGCCGTCTTCATCGCGATGCGGGCCGAGCACGGCGAACGGATCGCGGTTGTATCCACCGATGAGCGCGGCAATCGCCGCGTCGAGAGCGCCTAGGTGGCTCACTGGCATGACAACAATCTTATCGGGATCTCCGAGGGACTCGGGGCGGGATGGGCAGGATGGGCTGGACAGGCGGGATGGGGCGGGATGAGATCAGATCCGTGTTCCCCTCCGGCCCCTCCGGCCCATCCGGGCCTTCCCGCGCTATTTCTCGATCGTCGCCTTCTTGATGTAATCGAGCTTCGGGAATTCCTTGTTCAGGTAGGCGTTCCCTTCCGACTGAATGCTGCCCTGGTTCGGCTTCTCGCCGTACTGGCTCGTAATTTTCTCGACGACGTCCATGCCGGTGACGACTTCACCGAAAGGCGTGAAGCCCTGAGCATCGAGAAAGGCGTTGTCCTTGAAATTGATGAACAACTGCGTGGTGCGCGTGTTGGGGCCGCGCGTCGCGAACGTCACGTAGCCTTTCTTGTTGCTCTGTTTCTTCGGGTCATCGGTGATGTTCGCGTTCGCCCAGTTCTTCTGGATGTTCGGATCGCCGTTGAGCCCGAACTGCACCATGAAGTCGGGGACGACGCGGAAGAAGCGCGTATCGTCGAAGAAGCCGTTCTTCACGAGGTTGTAGAAGCGATCGGCGCCTTTCGGCGCCCAGTCGCGGTGCACGTCGATCACGAACGCGCCTTTGCTCGTGTCGAACCTGGCCTTGAACCGTTCCGGCGCGGTCTCGTTGAGCTGCGCCGGGGTGCGCAGCTTCGCCTTCGACAGATCCACGCCGCTTCCCTGCGCGAATGCCGCCAGCGGCCACGCCAACGCACACAATCCAATCAACACACGTTTCATCGTCATCTCCTCAAACATATAGAGTGCCTTCGCCGGCGAGGACCGCCTCGCCGCCGACCCTTACATTATTAATATCCCCGTTCTGCACGCCGATCGAAATGTGCAGGTGGCTCGGCCGGCCCATCTTGACACCCTGCAGGCTCAGCATTGCGCCGGCCTGCTCCGGCGGCACGATCTTGTGCTTCACCAGATAGCAGCCGAGCGGACCGCAGGCGATTCCGGTCGCCGGATCCTCGACGATGCCGAGATCGGGCGCGAACATGCGGCTGTAGACGGTGGCGCGGTCGGTGCCGGGCTGCGGCGTGAACAGGTACACGCCGTGCGCGGTCGTGTTCGCCGATCGCATCAACGCCTCGAACCCGGCGCTGTTCACCGACGCGCTGTCGACGGCGCTGCGCGTCGGGAGCGGCACGAACAGGAAGGGCACGCCGCACGAGACCTCCTGCACCGGATGGCCGGTGCCGGCGACCGCCATCGGCGTGAGCGAGAGCGCCGCGGCAGCGGCGGCTTTGTCGGCGATCGGCTCGCCGAACGTCGGGTTCTTCTGCGTCATCCACGCGAACGCCAGCTCGTCGTCGTTCCACGTCAGCGTCACCGGGACCGGACCGATGCCGAGGCCGAAGACGAAGCGATCGCGCGTCGGCTCGATGACGCCGCTGCGCGCGAGCGCGAACGTCGCGCCGATGGTCGGGTGACCCGCCGCCGGCAGCTCTTCGCCCGGCGTGAAGATGCGCATGCGCACGTCGGTGTCGCTCGTCTCGGGCGGCAGCACGAACGTCGTCTCGGAGAAGTTCATCTCCTTCGCGATCGCCTGCATCGTTGCGGTGGTGAGACCGCGGCCGTCGAGAAACACCGCCAGCTGGTTTCCGCCGAAGAGACGATCGGTGAACACATCGTAGTGAAGATAGCGATATGATCGCGCCATGGTGTACGCGCATTTTACGACGAGCGAAGGGAACTTCACCGCGCGGCTGTTCGACGCCGAGACGCCGAACACGGTCGCGAACTTCACCGGACTCGCCGATGGTTCGAAGGAATGGACCGACCCGCGATCGGGACGCAAGGTGAAGCAGCCGTACTTCAACGGAACGATCTTTCATCGCGTCATCGACGGCTTCATGATTCAAGGGGGCGACCCGCTCGGACAGGGCACCGGCGGGCCCGGCTACACGTTCGCCGACGAGTTCCACCCGAAGCTGAAGCACGACAAGGCGGGCATCCTCTCGATGGCGAATCGCGGACCGAACACCAACGGCGGGCAATTCTTCATCACGCTCGCGGCGACACCGTGGCTCGACAACAAGCACAGCGTCTTCGGCGAAATCACCGAAGGCATGGACGTCGTGAAGAGGATTGGCGGCACGGCGACGAGCAAGCCGGGCGATCGGCCGGTCAAGCCGATCACCGTGCAGTCGGTGACGATTGAACGGAAGTAATCCGGAACGCTCAGGCGCCGTGCCGCCGCAGGAGCGCCGCCGCTTCCCGATGATTCCGCTCCTGCGCCAGCGACAGCGGCGTGAACCCGGCGCCGTTCTGGGCGGTCACGTCGGCGCCCTGCGCGATGAGCGTCTTCATCACGTCGACGTTGTTGTTGTGCGCGGCGAAATGCAGCGGCCGCCACCCTTCCTTGTCCGACGCGTTCACGTCGGCGCCGTGGCCGATCAGCAGGCCCGCCACCATCTTGTGATTGCCGGCGAGCGCGGCGTGGAGCGGCGTGTTGCCGTTGGGATTGCGCGACCGCGCGGCCACGTCCGCCTCGGAGTTGAGCAGCAGCTCCGCGATCTTCGTGTGGCCGAAGAACGCGGCCAGGTGCAGCGGCGTCCAGCCGTCGGCGCTGTAGGTGTTGACGGTTGATGGATCGCCGGCCACCAGTCGTTCGACGCGCTCGACCTCGCCGGCCGCCGACGCCTCGAAGAGCGACAGCGACGCGCCGCGCGCGACGAGCAGGTTCACAATTTCTTTCTGTCGATGGTACACAGCGGTTAGGATGGCGCTTTCGCCGGTCCGGCCACGCGCGTCGATGAGCGTCGGATCCGCCGACACCATTGCCTTGACGCGCTCGTACTCGCCAGCTTTGATTGCATCGATGAACGCCGCCGCCGCCGCTGCTGCTTCGGCCATGCGACGATTCTATCTCGCGAGCGCGTCCAGGTGTCTGCGCTCGATCGGGCTGACCCTCGCGCTCGTGGCCGTCGCGCCGATCGCGCGCGCCCAGAACAACGAGAACATTCGCGTGCCGCCGCTCGGCAGCACGCTCACCGTCAGCGCGCTCGCCGATCTGCCGAGCAGCGGCGGCAATCTCTTCACGCTGCTCGACACCGTCATTCCCGAAGTCATCAGCGACCGCGTTGACAGCGGCGGTCTCAACGTCGGCGGCGCCTCGCGCATCGGGGCCCACGGCAGCTCGTGGACGCAGACGCTGTTCCGTCTCGACGGCGTCGACATCAACAGCGGCGACGGCAGCGGCGCGCCGATGCTGATTCCCGGGGTCGTCATGTGGGATCGCGTCGACGTCGCGACGGGTCTGCTGCCGATCGAGGTGAGCGCGCCCGGCCTCGCGATTTCGCTGACGCCGCGCCGGCCCACCGCGACCTGGACGCGCGAGATCGAAGGGCTCGTCGCCGGGCCATCGCCGTCGACGGGCGCGTGGCCGCATGCCACCGCGCCCGCGATCGCCCGCGTGCAATCGGCCGCGAACGCCAGCGTACTGTTCAGCGGACCGCTCGTGCCGGACCGCGTCGGGATCGTGTTCGCCGGCACGTGGAATGGCGCCTCGCGCTACGAGCGCGCCGAGACCACGAGTGTGGAGGCGCAGCAGGCCACGGCGTTCACGCACATCGTCTACACGCCCGACAGTCGCAACGAGGCGCGCGTCGTCGGCTGGGTGCAGCGGACGAACACGCCGCTCGAGAGCCGCCTCGCGTTCGCGCAACCCGCCGCGACCGAGCAGCATCAGGGCCTGCACGCGCAGCTGACCGTCGACCACCGCACGCCGACGGATCGACTGTGGTCGGCGTTCGCCGGTTACAGCGTGCGCGAGCGCGCGCTCGATCTCGCGCCGAATCCGTCGATCGTGATCGACAGGCTCAACGACGGCCCCGCTCAGGCGCTGCTCTATCCGGGACCGAGCACCGACACGCATTGGTCTGCAGGGCTGCGGCTGAACGGGTCCGATTCGTCGGAATCGGATCGGCCGCCCTACGCGCCGACGATTGGCGTCGAGATCTCGGGCACCGCCATGCGAATGCGGCCGGCGTTCGGTGGGCGTATCGGCGAGACGATCAACGGTCTCCCGTCGCGCATCTGGGAGTTCACCAGTTCGACACAGCCGTCGCACTGGAACGAGACGACGATTGCGGCGTACGCCGCGCAGCGCTTTCAGGTCCATCCGTGCGTCACACTCGATCTCGGGCTGCGATTCGAGCATCTCAGCGGATCGGCCGCTGACGTAAACGGCGTGTCGTGGAACGATCTGCTGCCGCGCGCCGGCGTCCGCTGGCGGTTGAGCGATCCGGGCCGCATTGCGGTCGTCGCCGGCTACAGCCGCACGGCGCACCGGCTGCCGCTGACCGATCTCGCGTGGAGCGATCCGGCAGCGCCGACCGGAAGCGTGTTTCGATGGAACAGCACCCTGGCGACCGTTCACCCGCCGGCCGCATCGGAGCGCGGCGCACTCGTCGCGCGCTACGGTCCTGGCGCGGGCACGACGGCGAACTTTTCGACGATCGATCCGGATCTCAAACGGCCGCACATGGACGAGTTGACGGTCGGCTTCGAGGGGCGCCCGAAGCCGGAGATGGTGTTTCGGCTGATGGCGATCGGGCGCCTCGAGCGGAACTTGATCAACGTCGTCAACGTCGGCGTGCCCGAATCGGCGTACACGGTCCTGCCGTTTTCGGATCCCGGTCTGTTCGGCGAGAGCCAGATTCTTCCCGTCTTCAATCGTCCGGTGTCGACGTTCGGCGCGGACCGCTACGTCCTGACGAACCCGACCGACCCGCAGACCCATCAGACCACGTTCGTCGGCGCGGAGTTGACCGGCCAGCGGCAGACCGACCGGCTGTTCCTGCTCTTCGGCCTCACCGCGGGCCGCTCCGAGGGCATCGCCGCCAACCGCGGCTTCCGCGCCATCGAGAACGACGCGGCACTGCTCGGTGAAGTGTTCACGAACCCCAACGCGCGCACCTACGCGCAGGGACGGCTGTTCAACGAGCGCGGCTACACGATCAAACTGGCGACCGTGTATCGCTTCGCGAACGACTTTCGCGTCGGCCTCGCGGCGCGCTACCAGGACGGTGAGCACTTCTCGCGGCTGGTCGTCGCGAACCTGAATCAGGGTCCGGAGCTCGTGCGCGCGTTCCGCAACGGCCGCACGCGGTTCACGTTCACCGGGACGCTCGACGCGCGCGTGCAGAAGGGCTTCAGCTCCGGCACGCGGCGCATCGCGCTCGTGCTCGAGGGCTACAACGTGCTGGGCATGGCCTACGAGATCGAAGAGTTTCAGCTGACCGGCCCGCGGTCGCGCGCCACGACGGCGGTTCAGCCGCCGCCCTCGATTCATGCGGGGATCCGATTCGAGTTCTAATGCGCCGAGTGGCGCGTCTGTTTGACATGAAGGCGGGCCGTTGGGTTGGAACGGCCCGAAGATCGGGCTTCAAGGCTTGATGTGGTCCCGTCGCCTTCCGTTGATACGGTCCACCAGGATCCGGCTGCCGCTCGCGATCGGCTGGGCGGCGGTGCTGTGCGCGGTGCTGCTCGCTCAAACCTACGTGCGGGCGCGGCGGCCCAACGGCATCGATCTCACGAGTTACCTGCTGTCCGCCGACGCCCTGCGGCACGGCGGAAGTCCTTACCTCCTGCCGACGCCGTTCCCGTATCTCTATCCGGCGACGCTCGCCTTCCTGCTGATCCCGCTCACAGTCGTGCCGGCGACCCTCGCGATGCTCGCGTGGTTTGCGCTCAACGCCGCCGCGGCAGTGTGGTCCGTCCGGCGCATCGTCTCGGCGCTCCGGCCCGAGGCGCGGCTCGCCGATCTCGCCCCGTTTCTTGCGATCTTCTTCACCGTGTTCTTCCCGATCGCGCAAAGCAATCTGCGCAACGGGCAAGTCAATTTCATCGTGCTCGCGTTGAGCGTCTTTGCTGCGCTGGTGAACACTGGCAGAGGCGTTGGAGGAGCGCAAGGCGATCGAGAGGATGCAGCAGCGCCTGCGGCCATGCCGCGCCGTCTGCGGCGCGGCATCAGCGTAAGTACGCGGCGGGGGTGGGGCCCCGCCGCCAGTGAAAAAAAGTTGGCGACTAAGTCGATGTTGTGCTGGTCATTGGCAACGGCGATGAAGGTTCTGCCAGTCGTATTGGCGCCGTACTTCATGCTGCGGCGGAGCTGGCACTGGATGATCCTCAGCGTCGCGTTGATCGCGGCGTGGTGCGTGCTGCCGTTCGTCGTCGTCGGAACGCGGATCGTCGACATCTACGAGCAGTTCTGGCGCGTGCTGGTGGCGACGAGCCAGTCGCGCGTCGAGACGCTCGACTTCAGCCTGGCGGGCACGCTGTCCTGGATCACGCGCGCACCGATGACCTCGGTGTTCGAAGCGAGCGGCGCCGCGGTCGTCCTCGGATGGATCATCGCCGTGGACGGCAGACGTCTGCGCGTGGAATCGCTTCGGCCGATGGCGTTGTATCTGCTGGCGATTCCTCTCATCTCGCCGCACTCGGAAGTGCATCATCTGGCGTTCATGCTGCCGGCGGCGGCCGCCGTCACCGGCGCGCTGTGGTGGGACTCGACCGGCGCTTCGCGCCGCCAGCAACTCTCCGCCGCGATCGCGGTGACGTTGTATCTCGTGGCGACGGCCTCGCCGATCTTCGCCGGCCCGCTCTTCTGCGCGTCGCTCATCGCATTCGGCGTCGCGCTGATGAACGTCCCAGCCCCGGGCCCCTGATCGTGACGCTATCCGTCATCCAGGACGCGGTCCTCCGTCGCGTGCTCGATCTGGGCCTGCCGCCCGCCGCACGCATCCTCGACGCACCGTGCGGCGCGGGCGCGCTGACCGTCGCGCTGCGCGATCGCCGCTACGCCATGGTCGCGGCCGATCTGGAGGCCGCGCCCGCCGCGCAACTCGGCGAGGCATTCACGACCGTGGATCTGTCGCGGCCATTGCCGTGGACCGATCGATTCTTCGACGCGGTGCTGTCGGTGGAAGGGATCGAGCACCTCGAGAATCGCCACGCCTACCTGCGCGAGCTGGCGCGCGTGCTCAAACCGGGCGGCACGCTGGTGCTCACGACTCCGAACATCGTCTCGCTGCGATCGCGGGTCCGCTTCCGCGGCAGCGGATTCTTCAACCAGGATCCGCGCCCCTTGCGCGAAGCGGCGCGGCATCCGCTGCACCACATCGGCCTGATGACCTTTCCGGATCTGCGCTACGCCCTGCACACGTCCGGCTTCCGCATCGTCGACGTCGCGCACACGCACATCAAACCGGTCAGCTATCTCTACGCGGTGCTCGTGCCGTGGGCGTGGACCTACACGACGATCGCGTTTCGCAAGGAACGCGATCCGGTGCAGCGCGCGGCGAACCGCGAGATCCGGCGCGCGATGTTTTCGCGGTCGTTGTTGTACGGCGAGAACGTGATGGTCACCGCGCGGCGAGAGATATAGGTGCTGCTTGCCGCGGTGGGTTTTTACGGGTTGATGCCGTACGCCGTGATCCTCGATGGTCTAACAGTCACGCTGGGCGGCGTGGGCATCGGGTTCTTCGCCGCGCTCGCCACCTCCGTGCTGGTGAAATCGCTGCTGTTCGGCATCTCCAATCACGATCCGGTAACACTTTTCGTTGCGCCGACGTCTCTGATTGTCATCACCGTCGCGGCCTGCCTCCTCGCTGCCGCGCGCGCGTCGCGCGTCGATCCAAGGCTTGCCTTGCACGCGGAATAGGCGTATCGTCCGGCGATCATTCGTCCATGTCCACGAAGGAGAAATCGTGATGGAAATCGATCGTAGAGCGTTCATCGCGAGTCTGGGCGGCGCGGCAGCGGTCGCGGCCATGGATTCCGAGGCCAAGGCGGACGCGCTCGAGCACTACATGGAAGAGCAGCTCGACCAGCAGGTCGCGGCTGCACAAGGCGGCCAACCCGAGAAGTTTCCGACTGTCGCCGAGATCGAAGCGAAGATCGGCGAGAGCAACGTGCGTCGCGGCGCCGGGTCGCTGTTCGCGTCGAACCGCGGCAACGTGAAGAAGCTCGAGAAGCTGCCGAAGAACCCGACGCTCCTCGATTTCTTCAAGCTGCGCTTCGAGCCGGCCAATCACGTGCTGCAGAGCGCCACGCGTGCGCTGAAGACCGGGATGACCGAGGAAGTCATTCTCGCCTGTCTCTGCCACGACGTCGTGCTGAACCTGATCAAACCGGATCACGGCTGGTGGGGCGCGCAGCTCTTCGAGCCGTACGTGCCGGAGAAGACGTCCTTCGCGATCCGCTATCACCAGACGCTGCGCTTCTATCCGGATCCGGAAGCCGGCTACGAGTACCCCGACCAGTATTACCGGATCTTCGGCGTCGACTACACGCCTCCCCCGCACATCGAGGCGACGTACAAGATGCTCAAGAACCACAAGTGGTACATGGAGCCGCGGCTCGTCACCGTCAACGACCTCTACGCGTTCGATCCGAAAGCGGTCGTGACGATCGATCCGTTCCTCGACATCGTCGGACGTCACTTCAAGCAGCCGAAGGAAGGGCTGGGCAACGACAACTCGCCGTCGGCGCACATGTGGCGGACGATCGCGAACCCCGACAATCCGCTCTAACCGCGCCGACCGATGCTGCGAAGCGCGCTGTTGATACTCGCCTGTGCCGTGCCGGTCGCCGCCCAGTCGGCGGCCGGCAAACCGGTCAACTTCAAAGGCCTCGAGATGTCGGTGGCCAGCGTGGAGCGCGCACCAACCGCGAGCCTGAAGGACTGTCCGCCCGGGGATAATCGCGTGAATGCGACGACCCGGCCCGGCGAAGAATTCGCCGTCGTCACCGTGAAGTTCAAGGTCCTGCCGTCGTTCGAGCCGAAGACGATGTTGAAGAAGCCGACGCTGACCGACAGCGCCGGCAAGACCTACAACACCGCCGTGTCGTTCGTCGACGTCGGCAGCGTTCCTGAGTTTTCGTGCTCGATTCCGTTCCGCGTGCCGTCTGGCACTGCGCTGAAGTCAGTACAGATCGACGCAGCCACGCTCGATCTTCCCAAGTAACTTCAGATTTCAGACTTCAAACTTCAGA
The DNA here is from genome assembly GCA_036848175.1 of Vicinamibacterales bacterium. Taxonomy (GTDB): domain Bacteria; phylum Acidobacteriota; class Vicinamibacteria; order Vicinamibacterales; family CAVVIG01; genus QHWF01. The sequence continues at coordinate 10,209 of DAIUKO010000069.1, forward strand.
CTTCAGACTTCAGACTTCACGCGGGACGAGCCATCGCGGCGAGGTCGGCGTGAAGCTGCGGCGCTGATGGCAGCGTCAGCCGGAAGCACGTGCCTCGTTCCTGCGGCACGAGCGCCAGCGTTCCATTGTGCGCTTCCGCAATCCCGAGGCTGACCGACAAGCCGAGACCGGTTCCCTGCCCCGAGCCCTTGGTCGTGAAAAACGGCTCGAAGATGCGGCCGACGAGCTCCGGCGGGACACCGGGGCCGGTGTCCGTGACTTCGATGAAGGTGGTGTTGCCGTCGGTCCCCGTGCGGAGCGTGATGGTCCCGCCCCGTCCGGTGGACTTGATCGCATGCTCCGCGTTCAACACGAGGTTCAGCACGACCTGCTGAATCTCCTCGCGGTTGATGACGATGACCGGGACGTTGGCGGACAGCTCTTCGCGCAGGTCGATGTCCGCCTGCCGGATCTCGAACGCGCGCAGCATCGTCGTCGAGCGCACGATCTCGTTGAGATCCGCGACCGCGCGGTCGAGCGTCGACTTGCGTGCGAACGCGAGCAGATGGTGGACGATCTTCGCGACGCGGTTCGCGTCGGCGTGAATCTGTTCGAGATCGCGCCGCGTGCCGTCGTTCGTCTCGACGCCGAGCAGCAGCTCGGTGAAGCCGATGATCCCCTGCAGCGGATTGTTGATCTCGTGCGCGACGCCGGCCACGAGCTGCCCGACCGCCGACAGCCGTTCGGAGTGAATCAGCTGCTCCCGCAGCCGCTTTTCTTCCGAGATGTCCCGCTCGATCGACACGATGTTGGTGGTATCGCCTTCGTCGTCGACGATCCCGGCGACCGACGCCATGACCGGGAAGGTCGTGCCGTCCTCGCGCGTGCGCGTGAGCGTGCCGCGCCAGGCGCGATGCGTGCGGACGACCCTGGCGATGTCATCCGAGGAAATGCCTTCGTGCACCATCAGCTCGCGCGCGTGGCGGTTGAGGATTTCGTGGCGCTTGAAGCCGGTCGCGCGGCAGAACGCCTCGTTCGCGTGCCGGCAGCGGCCGTCGGCGTCGAGAACGAGGATGGCGTCGTGCGCCTGCTCGATGACCTCGGCCAGGAGCTTGGTGGTGCTGCTCGCCTGCTGCAGTTCCGCCCGTTCCGCCGCAATGCGCGCGACCAGCAGCGGCAGCACCGACATGATGGTCAACGCGGTTGACAGATCGCGGAAGCCCTCGAACGCCTCGTTCGGCGCGATCCGCCGCAGCGCGAAGTCGATGAACGGCAGCATGGCCACCGCTCCGAAGATCACCCACGGCCGCGGACGCGTCAGCTCGGCGCTGTCGTCGGCTTCCTCCGCTTCGGCCGGCGATCCGGGCGCCAGGGTGGCAGCCCACGTATAGAACGCGAACGGCAGAATCCACGTGAGGTCGTAGATGAACGCGCTCTGGTACGCGGCCATCGCGGTCTCGACGTTGCTGAGCGTCAGCGTGATGAGACAGACGAGCGCGCCGAGCGTGAGACGGCGATAGGTCGGCCCCCACGCCGTGCGCCAGCCCATGATCGTCGCCCCGAGCAGGCCGATGAACACGAGTCCTTGTTGCAACTCGGAGACGAGACGCAGCGACGCCGACGCCGCGGCGCTCTGACTCGCGCCTTCGGGCGCGATCACGAAGAACGAATAGAGGAAACCGGTGACGACAGCGAGCCCGGCAATATCGACCGCGGTTGTCACGGCGAGCGGCTCGCGCGGGCCGTGGTGCGGCTGCGCCATCAGCGCGAAGAGCGGCGCCATCGCGCCGAACAGCGCGAACACGGCCGGCCACGCCAGCCAGGCCTGGCGCTTGAACATCAGCTCATCGGCCGCCCACCCGGTGAGGCCAATCGCCGACATCGTCAGGCCGAGGGCGATGGTCGCCCAGAACAGCCATTGGCAGCCGCGCCACGTGTGCCGTCGTGTGAAGACGGCGACGGCGCCGGTCATCGGGGGGATGAGGAGAGCGACGGCCCGGAACCAGCTCCACGCGGACGGCTCGCTCCGCATCAGCCACCCGACTATCGCGTAGCCGATCGAGTACACCACTCCGAACGCAAGCCACCCCATGCCGTTGTTCTTTTCGGCCGCAGCGCCCGCCCTCTCTATGGTGAGTGGCAATCGCTCAAGCCAGCCCGCTGAGCCGCGACGCGGACGGGTCTCGCATTCCCGGGAGAAAGGAAGGGCCGATGCGACTCGTTGTGACCCTGGCGATCATCCTGCTCCTGACTCCACTTGCGGCGCGCGCGCAGATCTCGACGCCGTCGCTCTTTCGCGCCGACACCACGATGTCGATCGGCTGGTTCACCGCGAACCATGTCGAAGGAGAAACCTGCTGCGCCGACTGGTCGTCGAGCCTCTTCAAAGGCATCGGCGGCGGCTACTACTGGACCGACCATCTCAAAAGCGAAGTCGAGATGGCCTGGCCCGGACCGACACACGCCTACATCTATCCCGGCCCGCGCCCGGTTGGCGACGGATCCACCCTCATCTACGAAGAGCACACGTACCGCGGCGTCAAGCTGTCCGGCAGCCAGGTGTATCAATTCGGACGCAATGCGATGTTTCATCCGTTCGCCGGACTGGGAATCGACGTCGATCGCGACCGCGACCAGATCGTCCGCACCACGCAGGCAGGCCGCGCCTTCACGCAGATCCAGCTGACCGAGCACGAGGTGCGCGCCCGGCCGTTCGTGACCACCGGGTTCAAGGCGTACTTTTCGGAGCGCGCGTTCTTCCGGAGCGAGCTCAAGGTCGGGTTTTCGGATCGCGTCGAGCAGGTCGTGTGGAAATCGGGCCTCGGCGTCGACCTCGGCAGGTCGGCTCAGCGCAAGTCCGCCGGACGAGAGACGACCGCGCGAACGCGCGAGCCAAATCCGCCACGCCGACAGGATTCTCCGCAGTTGTGGCAGGAGTACGCCGCGAAGCTGCCGATCGGCTCGACGCTGAGAATCAGATCGGGGCCCGATCGCCTCGTCGCCTCGCTGCTCGCGTCCGACGACACGGGCATCCTTGTGAAACCCCAAACGCGCGTGCCGGAACCGGCGCGCCACCTCTCGTTCGATGCGCTCGACGAGGTCGAGTTGTACGCGGACGGGACGACCGCCGACCGCACGGGCGCAATCGTCGCGGGCATCGGATCCGGCGCCGGCACGTTCTTTCTGTTGCTGCTCGCGTTGATTTCCCAGATCGATTGAGGAATGACATCACGCGCTCGATTCCGAAGGAGAGACACTATGAGAATTTCGGCGCGGCTCGTTGCGGCGATGATCCTGACCAGCTCCGTGGCGGCTTCGGCGGCAGCACCGTCCGACGGTACCCCGAACGCCAACATGTGGCGCGCGTATGCGGATCGCATCCCGGTCGGATCGACGCTCTCGATTCGGATGACGTCCGGCGAACGTCTCACGGCCGTCCTCTTCGTCGTCGATGACACCGCGATCACCGTCAAGCCGAAGACGCGCGTGCCCGAACCGGCGCGGCGGATCCCCTTCGCCGAGGTCGACGATTTGCGCTTGCGGCCGAATCGCGTGAGCATCGGTAAATACGTCGGCATCGGCGCGGCCGTCGGCGCGGCCGTGTTCCTGTTGTTGCTAACGGGCGTGACCGAGTGAGCGGGCGTGGAGCGCCGGCGCCACGGCATCGGTGATGATGCCGGCGATCGCCGGCTGATCGAGGAGCGCCCGCACGCGCAGCGGATCGTTCACCGTCCACGCCACCAGCGGCAGACCGTGTGCGATGCCTCTCGCAACCGCACCGAGATCGATCGCTGAATCATGCGGCGCGAGGAAGTCGGCATCGATTTCAGTGGCGCGCGCCGCCGCCGATCCAAGGTCGACGTCGCCGTCCGTCAGCAGGCCGGCGGTGAGATCGGGCCAGGCGCGGCGTGTGCCCGCGACGGTCGCCGCGTCGAACGACGTGACGACGAAGTCCCGCGGCGTCCAGCCGGCGTCGCGAAACATCCTCACGGCGTCGACCTCGATGCCGACATCTTTCAACTCGACGTCGAGAAGGATGCGTCCGCGAAGCGCATCAGCGCATGCACCCAGCGACAGCACACGACGATCGGCGGCGAGATCGTCGATCTCGGCGCGCGTGAGCGTGCTCAGCCGCCGGCCGCCAATCTCGCCATCGTGGAAGATGACCAGCTCACCGTCCGAGAGGCGGCGAACGTCCAGTTCGATCGCGTCCGCGCCGGCGGCAATCGCGGCGGTGAAGGCGTCGAGCGTGTTTTCGTGGGCGGCGGCCGACACCGATCCGCGATGCGCGGCGATGAACCGCGCGGGAAACGGCAGCGGTCGTCTCATCGCTGTTTGTCGAGCTCGGGCGCACAGACCGCGTTCACGACACGGGCGAGCTGCGGCGTCGTGAATGGCTTGGACAGCAGCGGCGCGCCGGTCTCGCGCATGCGCTGCTGCGCTTCCGCGACGGCGGTGTAGCCGGACATGAAAATCACCGCCAGGCCCGGACGCACGGCGCGCGCCGCGTTCGCAAGCTCGATCCCATTCATCCCGCCGGTCAGGACGACATCGGTCAACAACAGATCCGGTGCGCCGGGTCCCTGGATCAAGAGCAGCGCCTCCGTCGCCGCCTCGGCGACGAGCACGCGATGCCCGAGACTCTCCAACTGCCGGCGGACGATCGTCCGCACGTCGGCTTCGTCTTCGACGACGAGGATGGTGCGAGCGATCGACGGCGTGTCGATCGACGCGGCGGCAATCGTCGGCGATTGCTGATCGGCGGTGGGGATGGGCAGGAACATCGTCACGGTGGTGCCGCGGCCCGGCTGAGAGTCGATGGTCACGGTTCCGCCGGACTGTTTCGCGAATCCGTAGACCATGCTCAGTCCGAGCCCGGTGCCTCGCCCGCCGGTCTTCGTCGTGAAGAACGGCTCGAAGACGCGCGCGACGATGTCAGCCGGCATGCCGGAGCCGGTGTCTTCCAACGAGAGCGTCGCGTAGGAGCCCGGCTTCAAGTCGTCGTCGCTGTTCGGCGATCTGACGAGCTCGGCCCGCGCCGTCCGGATCGTGAGCGTGCCGCCCTCGGGCATCGCGTCGCGCGCGTTCAGCGCGATGTTCAGCACCGCCGCTTCGAGCGCCGCCGGATCGACGAACGCGATGCCGGCGTCCTTGCTCGTGACCGTGGTCACTTGGACGGTGACGCCGAGCGTGCGGCCGAGCAGCCGCACGATGCTCTCGACGAGGCCGTTGACGTCGACCGGCTGCGGGTTCAAGAGGCGCCGCCGCGAGAACGCCAGCAGATGTCCGGTCAGATCGCGGCCGTGTATCGTCGCGCGGAGCACGGTGTCGATGATTTCGTCGGCATACGCATCGTGCGGGAGATAGGCGCGCAGCAATTCGACGTTGCCGAGAATGATGGCGAGGATGTTGTTGAAGTCGTGGGCGATGCCGCCGGTCAGCTGGCCGACCGCTTCCATCTTCTGCGATCGGAACAGCGCCGCGCGCGTCTGCTCGAGCGTCTCGTGCGCCTGCTGGAGCTCGGTGATGTCGTGCGAGATCCCGTAGACGCCGAGGATTTTTCCGTCCTTGTCGCGGTACACGCCCTTGGTGACGTGGTAGGTCTGCGGGCCGTCCTTGCCGGTTGCCACGCCCTCGAACGCCTGCGCCCGGCCGGTCGACAGCACCAGCCGATCGGCCTCGATGAAGGAGCGCGCGTCGACCTCCGGGTAGAGCTCGAAGTCGTTCCTGCCGACGATGTCCGACGGCGACATGCCGATGAAGCGGGCGAACGCCTCATTGCAGACGACGTAGCAGCCGTTGAGATCCTTGACGAAGATCGCATCGGGCGTCGCCTCGATGACGGCCTGCAGGATGTCGTAGCTGTTCGGAATCGCCATCCACTTTGATTGTGCCAGAGAGGTTGCCGAATCGATGAGCTCTCGCCGAAACGCCCGCAAGAACAAACATGGAGAAACGGAGAAACGGAGCGCCTCGGGTTCGACGCGCGTCGAACCCGATCGGCGTTCACTTTCGCGTTTCGGCTGACAGGAAACGCTTCTCCGTTCGCTTCTCCGTTCGTTTCTCCGTTGCTCTGTTGCTCCGTTTGTGAACTCTGTTTCCTCCGTCAACCTCCGTTAGCTAGAAGTCGAAGCGGAACCCGAGCTGCTGTCTCCGCTTCGGTCCCTCGGTCAGTGCGAGACCGAACTGCGCCGACTGCAGGCTGCCCTGATAGCGCAGCCAGTTGTCGACATTGAACACGTTGAACATCTCCCAGAACATCGTCGCCGAGCGGTTGCCGAATCGGAAGACCTTGCTTACGCGCAGGTCGGTGCTCTTTTCCGGCGTGCCGCGCCGCGATCCGCGCGGCTCGGGCCGATCCGCAAACGGATCGGTGTCGAGCTGGAAACTCGTGCTCACGCTGTAGGGCAGCGCGCTCCGGACGGCGGCGATGCCGGCGACCTGCACGTCGATCTTCGGCATCAGATACGAGGCGTCGACGACGACGTTGTGCCGGCGATCGTTGTCGTCGGGACCGAGATCCTCGTCGAGGTTGAATGGATTCGTCGTCCCGCCGGTGCTCAGCCCAACCGCCGTGTTCGAGCGCGTCTTCGACAACGTGTAGGACACGCCGGCGCGCCCGTTCAGCGACGGCCGGTACTCGACGCGCGACTCGAGACCCTTGTACCAGATCGATCCGCCGTTGCCGACGAGCGTGGTGTTCGCATAGCGCAGATCGCGGCGTGTGTAGGTGCCGTCGGGATTCGGCGTCCAGTTCGAATCGCCGCCGATGTTCGCGTCGTAGGTCCGCGTGTGGACGTAGTCGGCACGCGCACTGAGTCGCTGGCCGAAGTCGTGCGTCATCCCGATGGCGAAGTTCGTGGAGTACGGAATCTTGTACTCGGGCTGGATCCCGAGAATCGTTTCCTGCGCGAACGGAAACGCGCTGAAATCGGGATAGGCGGGATACGAGCGGGCGAGGAACGCGCGCATCTGTGCGATGCCGATCGCGGTATTCGCCGGCGTCCAGAACGGATTGCCACCTTGAGTATTCGCGTTGAGCGTAATGCGCCGCAGCGCGAGCAGCGTCTCGTTCAGATAAATGTCGGTGAAGTTCCAGTGATTCTGGTCGTAATACAGCCCGAGGCTGCTCCGCACCGTCGTGCGCCGGTCCGCGGTCGGCACCCAGACGACGCCCACACGCGGCGAGACGTTGTTGCGATCGGCCTTCGACTCCTGAAGCGGCGGCGCGCCGCCGAGCCGCGAGACGATGCGCTGGTTGTAGGGATCGACGTACGGATTCACCGACGTCGGCGTCAAATCGAGGTCGTAGCGCGCACCGAGGTTGAAGGTGAGATCGTCCTTCACCTGCCACGTGTCCTGCAGGTACGCCGACGGATTCCAGATTGCCGGGTTCGCCAGACCGCTGCCGATGTTGCCGCTGAACGACGACGGAAAGCTGGATGGATCGTTCGGATCGAACTGCCGGTCCTGCGTGAAGCTCCAGATGCCGACGTGCGCCGCTTCGACGTCCATGTACATCTGCTGCCGCGCGATCACGCCGCCCATCTTCAGTTGATGGCGGCCGCGGATCACGGAGAAGTTGTCGACGACGAACAGATTGCCTTCGCCTTCGAGGCCGGTGAAGGACGTCGCGCCGAAGCTCGCCCCTGGAAACGTCGAGCGCGCGAATTTTCCGGTCGGGTTGCCGGTCGTCGTGTTGTAGCCGGCGGCCGCGAGCAGATCGGAGCCGCCGAGTCCGCCGGCGATGTTGGCGAGAATCCACGGCTTGTTGACGCCGTAGCTGACGCGCAGCTCGTTGAAGGCGCGATTGCTCAACGTCGACGTCCAGTTGCCCATCACGTTCCACAACGGTCCGCCGAAGGTCTGCCGCGTCTCGAGCGTCTCGAGCGGCGCCGAGCTGCCGGGCGAGGTTCCGCCGACGTTGGGAAAGCGTTTGTAGTCGTCGGTGTAGCGGAAGTAGCCGCGGTGCTTGTCGTTGAAATCGACGTCGACTTTGACGATCCCCACCGTCTGCCGCTGGCCGGTCTCGACGACCGTGTCGGTCACCGTCTGGCGCCAGTAGTCGGAGATGCCGAGCACTTCCGACGAGGTCAGGTTGAGGCGTTCGATGCCGCCAAAGTAGAAGATCTTGTTCTTCACGATCGGTCCGCCGACGAACCCGCCGTAGCGCTGCTGATCGAACGGCGGCGTGGTGTCGAGGAAGATCGGCTGCTTGTTGGCATCGTAGCGGCCCGAGAACGGCGGGGCGTCGAACTTGTCGTCGCGAAAGAGTCCGTAGACGCGCGCCGACATTCTGTTCGAGCCGCTTCGCGTGATGACGTTCAGCATGCCGCCGGCCGCCTGTCCGTACTCTGCGCTGAACGAATTGGTCAGCACCTGGAATTCCTGAATCCAGTCCTGCGGGAAGTCGTTCGACTGGCGGCCGTAGAACTGCATCTGGTTGTTCGCGCCGTCGACGACGATGCCGTTGGTGAACGGACGTTGACCGGAGATCGACACGCCCGTCCCCTGACCGGTTCCGGTGGCCGTGGACGTCGTCGCGCCCGGCGAGATCGTCGCGAGCGCGCTGAAGTCGCGCCCGACCGTCGGCAGGTCGTCGATCTGTTTGTTGGTGATGACCGTCGCCAGCGTGCTCTGCGTTTCCACGGTCACGCTTCTCGCGACGACCTGCACCTGCTCGGTGAGGCCGCCGACCTTCAGCGTGAAATTGAGCGTGAGATCCTGTCCGACGCGGACGTCGAGCTGCTGTTTGATCGGCGCGAAGCCGGAGAGCTCCGACGTCACCTCGTAGGCGCCGGCGCGGAGATTGGGCAGGACGTAACGTCCCTCGGCGCCGCTCTGCGCCGTCCGCACGGTATTGGTCTCGACCTGCCGCAGCGTGATCGTCACGCCCGGCAGGACCGCGCCCTGCTCGTCGAGCACGACGCCGCGCAATGTGCCGAGCGCGGTCTGACCCGCGGCCGGCGGCGCCGCCAGCAGCGCGGCGAGCAGGCCGAGCGCACACATCGACTGTCGGAGCATCGCAGTCCTCCTGTTCCTGGTGTCGTGGCTGGGCCGCATCAATACGCTCGCGGCGGACGCCTGTCAAGGCGAGCTTGCATCTTCGTGCAGGCCGGTGCAGAATCGGCCTTAACTGAATAGTTAAATGAAACAGTTAAAACGAACGCGGAGCCCGGGAGGGCGGACCTCGGCGCGCAGGACGCGGCCGGCGCCGGAGCGCGACCGCGACGCCGAGCAGCGGATCCTCGACGCCGCGCACGCCGTGTTCGTCCGCCGCGGCACCGCCGGGGCGCGGATGCAGGAAATCGCCGCCGAGGCCGGCGTCAACCAGGCCCTCCTGCACTACTACTTCCGCAGCAAGGATCGGCTCTCGCACGCGGCGTTCGAGCGCGCCGCCTCGCAGTTCATGCCGACCGTCATTCAGGTGCTGGCGTCGGACGCCGAGCTCGACGCGAAGGTGGCGCGGATCGTCGAGCTGGAGATCGATCACCTCGCGCGCGCGCCTTACCTGCCCGGCTACATCATCAGCGAGGTCACCCATCACCCCGAGCGCGCGCGCCAGTTGATCGCCACCGTCACCGGCCGGTCGCCGGAAGACGTGCGGCCGCAGGTGATCGCGATGCTGCGCAAGCAGATCGACGCGCGCGTCAAGCGCGGCACGATGCGCCCGATCGCGCCCGAGCAGTTCATCGTCAACCTGATGTCGCTGTGCATTTTTCCGTTCGCCGCGCGGCCGATGATCGCGGCGATGCTCGGCATGGACCAGCAGGCCTTCGAGCACTTCATCGCACGGCGGCGTCAGGATCTTCCGGCGTTTTTCCTTGGAGCGTTGCGACCATGAGACGAATGTCGGTAGCGCAGCCCTCCCGGGCTGCCGGGGCGGCCAAGGGCAGGCCTGAAGGCCTGCGCGACCAGCGGCCGTCGTGGAGGTTGCTCCGCGTGTTGTCTGTGTGCGGGTTCACCTATTCCGTCTTGTTTGCGACACCGACACGCGCACAGGAGACGCTGCAGCTCTCGACGCTGCAGCGCGAGGCGCTCGATGCCGATCCGCGATTCCGCGAGTTCGCGCTGCAGAACGAGCAGAGCGGCCTGCGGGTCCGCAATATCGAAGTCGAGCGGCGCCCCGCCGTCAGCGCGGCGGGACTGATCCAGTACCAGTCCGACGTCCCGACGCCGCCGCCCGTGGCCGGACAACTGCTGTTCCAGCCGCCCAAGGACACCTACGACGTCTCGGTGCGCGTCGACCAGCGCATTTTCGACCCGGCGCTGGAGCCGCGGCTCGCACTCGCGCGCGCCGATCTCGCCGAGTCGCAGGCGCGTCTCCGCGTCGCGCTCTTCGCGCTGCGTGATGAAGTCAACGAGGCGTTTTTCACGGCAGCGCTCCTCCAGGAACAGATCGGCGCGCTCGCCGCAACGCTCACCGAGCTCGAGACACGTCTGCGCGAAACGTCGATTCGCGTGCGCGAAGGCGCCGCGATTCCCGGCGAGGCGGCGGCGATCGAAGCGACGCTGCTGCAGGAGCGCCAGCAGGACGAGGAGCTTCGCGCCAATCGAGGCGCCGCGCTGGCGCGGCTCTCGCGGCTCACCGGACGCACGATCGGACCCGACGACCTGCTCGCGCTGCCGCCGCTGGACGATGCCGTCTCGAGGGCACGGCAGGAGCTCGATCGGCTTCACGCGCGGCCGGAGTACGAGCAGTTCGCCCGCGCGCGCGATCGCGCGGCCCGGCAGCAGGACGTCACCGCCGCCGCCGAGCGTCCGCAGCTGTCGGCGTTCGGACGCGCCGGCTTCGGCAAGCCGGGGTTGAATTTCATCGCCGACGAGTTCGAGACCTATGCGGTTGCCGGCGTGCAGCTGCAATGGAAGACGTGGACGTGGGGCACCGCGAGCCGGGAACGCGAAGCGCTCAAGCTGCAGCAGGAGATGGTCTCGGCCGAGGAAGCCGCCTTCACCGACCGGCTGCATCGCGCCGTGCAGAACGATCTGGCGGCGATCGAACGTCTGCAGAATGCGCTCGTGACCGACCAGCGCATCATGACGCTGAGGGACGATATCGACCGCGTGGCACGCGTCCGCTTCGGGGAGGGCGTGATCACGGCCGCCGAGTATCTCGATCGCAGCACCGAACGATTGACCGCGCAGTTCGCGCAGGGCCGTCATCGCGTCGAGCTCGCGCAGGCGCGCGTCCGGCTGCTCACCACGCTCGGACTGGAGGTGCCCTGATGAACGCCTCACGACGCGTCCACTGTGTGGCCGGCGCAGTCGCCGCGTTTCTCGCCATCGGCGCATGCAGCCGCCGCGCCGAGCCCGATGCCTACGGCAACGTCGAAGCGACCGAGGTGATCGTCGGCGCCGAAGCGAGCGGACGGCTCGTCTCCTACACGGTGAACGACGGCGACAAGCTCGCCGCCGGCGCGACGGTCGGCGCCATCGACGCGACGCAGATCTCGCTCGAGCGCGATCAGCTCGCCGCGCAGCACGCGGCCACGGCGTCACGCGTCAACGAAGTGCGGCAGCAGATTCAGGGGCTCGAGGCCCAGCGTGGTGCGACCGCCGCCCAGCGCGACGCCGCGAGGGCGCAGCGGGACGCGCTCGTCTCGCAGCACGAGATCGCGAAGCGCGCCTACGACCGGACCAATCGTCTGGTCGCGCAGCAGGCCGCGACGACGCAGCAGCTCGATCAGGCCGAGCGTGACTATCGCGTGCTCGGCGATCAGATCAAGGCGCAGGACGAGCAGATCAAAGCGTTCGATCGACAGATCGCCGCCGAAACCGAGCAGGTGCAGATGGCGCGCGCCCAGGAGCAGACGGTGAAGCGTCAGGTCGTGGCCGCCGAGGCGCAGGTCAGTCAGGCGGCCGAGCGCATTCGCAAGGCTCAGGTGACGAGCCCCATCGCCGGCACCGTGCTGACGACCTACGTGAAGGCCGGCGAGGTGGTGCAGATCGGCCAGCCGCTGTTCAAGATTGCGAGCCTCGAGTCGGTGGAAGTACGCGCCTACGTCAGCGAGCCTCAGCTCGCCGGCATCCGTCTCGGACAGGACGCGCGCGTCTCGATCGACACCGGCCGCAACCAGCGTCAGACGCTGCAGGGAACGATCGCGTGGATTTCGTCGCAGGCGGAATTCACGCCGACCAACATTCAAACGCGCGAGGAGCGCGCCGACCTCGTCTACGCGATCAAGATTCGCGTGCCCAACGAGCACGGCATCCTCAAGATCGGCATGCCGGCCGACGTCGAGTTCGCCGCGGCGAGTGCGGCGCGGTGATGAACGCCGTCGTTGTCGATCACCTGTCGAAGCAGTTCCGATCGACCGTCGCACTCGCGGACGTGTCCTTCTCGGTCGAGCACGCCGAGCGATTCGGCTTCATCGGCCCCGACGGCGCCGGCAAGACGACGTTGTTCCGCATCCTCACCACGTTGATGACGCCGGACCAGGGGCGCGCCCGCGTGCTCGGCCGCGACGTCGTCTCGGATCTGTGGGCGCTGCGCACGCGCATCGGCTACATGCCCGGACGCTTCTCGCTCTATCCCGATCTCAGCGTCGACGAGAACCTGCGCTTCTTCGCGTCGGTGTTCGGCACGACGATCGAGCGCGAGTATCGGCAGATCGCACCGATCTACAGCCAGCTCGAGCCGTTCAGAGATCGACGGGCGGCGGCGCTCTCCGGCGGGATGAAGCAGAAGCTGGCGCTGTGCTGCGCGCTGGTGCATCGCCCCGAGATTCTCTTTCTCGACGAGCCCACGACCGGCGTCGATGCCGTGTCTCGACGCGAGTTCTGGGATCTGCTCGACACGTTCAAGCAATCGGGCATGACGATTCTCGTGTCGACGCCGTACATGGACGAGGCCAACCGCTGCGATCGCGTGGCGCTCATCCAGGGCGGACGGCTGCTCGCCATCGACACGCCGCAGGCGATTGCCGACTCCTTCGATCGTCCGCTGTTCGCCATCCGCGCGAGCCATCGCTACCAGGCGCTGAAGGCGCTGCGCGACTGGGCACACACGCATTCGATCTATCCGTTCGGCGAAACACTCCACTACGCGGACAAGCGCACCGATCTTCCGGCCGATCAGATCGCGGCGGACGTGCGCGCATTCCTGTCCTCGCGTGGATTCGCGGATGCGGCGGTCGAGCCGACGCGGCCGACCGTCGAGGACACCTTCATGGCGCGGATGGGCGCGCCCGAAAGCGTGCGCGCCGCGTGACCGGGACTCCCGCGATCGTCGTCCGCGATCTCACGCGGAAGTTCGGCGGCTTCACCGCCGTCGATCGGATCACATTCGACGTGAACACGGGGGAGGTCTTCGGATTTCTCGGGGCCAACGGCGCCGGCAAGACGACGGCGATTCGCATGCTGACGGGGCTGCTGGCGCCAACCAGCGGACAGGCGGCGATCGCCGGGCACGACGTCTACCGCGAAGCCGAGAACATCAAGCGCTCCATCGGCTACATGAGCCAGCGCTTCTCGCTCTACGAGGACCTCACCGTCCGCGAGAACATCCGCTTGTACGGCGGGATCTACGATCTCACCGATCAACAGATTCGAGAGCGAACGTCGCGCATGCTCGCGCAGCTCGGTCTCGAGCACGCCGCCGATCACTTCGTCCGCGACATCCCGCTCGGCTGGCGGCAGAAGCTCGCCTTCTCCGTCGCGCTGCTTCACGAGCCGAAGATCGTGTTCCTCGACGAGCCGACCAGCGGCGTCGATCCGATCACCCGCCGTCAGTTCTGGGAGTTGATTTACGAAGCCGCGGGGCGTGGGACGACGGTTCTCGTGACCACGCATTACCTGGACGAGGCCGAGTACTGCGATCGAATTTCGATCATGGTCGCGGGACGCATCGCCGCGATCGGCACGCCTGGTGACTTGAAAAAAGAGTTCAAGGCGGCGTCGATCGACGAAATCTTCGTGCGCCTCGCTCGTCCGACGGCCGAGTCGGAGGCACGCCAGTGAAGGCGCTGCTCGGGCTGCTCCGCAAGGAGGTCTATCACATCCTGCGCGACCGGCGAACGCTGGTCGTGATCATCGCGCTGCCCATCGTCCAGGTCGTGATCTTCGGGTACGCCATCCGCACCGATGTCGATCACGTGCGGCTGGCCATCGTCGATCCGTCACCCGATGCGACGACGCTCGCGATCCGGAATCGCCTCGATGCGGCCGGCCTCTTTCGAACCGTCGCCGTCCTGCCGCAGATGGATCGCCTCGAATCGCTGTTCGCGCGCGGTGAAGCTCAGGGCGCCGTCGTCTTCGAGCCTGGCTTCTCGGGCAAGCTCGCGCGCGGTCTGCCGGCGCAGCTGCTGATCGTGTCGGACACGACCGAGCCGAATACCGGCAGCATCGTGCAGGCGTACGCGACCATCTCCGTTCAACAGTACGCGCGCGAGATCGCCGCGCCGCAGCGCGGGGAGATACGCATCGTGCCGGCGGTTCGCATGCGATTCAATCCGACGCGGCAGAGCTCCAATCTGTTCGTCCCCGGCCTGATGGCGTTCGTGCTGACGATCATCTCGTCGCTGATGACGGCCATCTCGCTGACGCGCGAAAAAGAGAGCGGCACGATGGAGGCGCTGCTCGTCTCGCCGCTGCGGCCGTGGCAGATCATCGTCGGCAAGGTGACGCCGTACCTGGTGGTCGGGTTCATCAGCGTCGTCGGCGTCATTCTCGAGGCGCGGTTGATCTTCCACGTGCCGCTGCGCGGCAGCATCGCCCTGCTGCTCCTCGAAGGGTTGCTCTTCATCCTCGTCTCGCTCTCGCTCGGGATCCTGATCTCTGCGCGGACCTCGTCGCAGCGCGTCGCGATGATGGGCGCGCTCATCGGCACGATGCTGCCGACGATGCTGCTGTCCGGATTCATCTTTCCGATCGAGAGCATGCCGGCGGCGCTGCAGGCGATCTCGCGCGTCGTGCCGGCCAGATGGTTCGTGCTCGTTGCGCGCGGCATCATGCTCAAAGGCGTCGGGTTGCTCTACCTGTGGCGCGCGACGCTCGTCCTGGTCGCGATGGCGGCGCTGCTCCTGGCCGCGAGCACACGGTCGTTTCACGAGAGGCTGGAGTGATGCGCCGGATTCTGTTCCTGGCACGGGCAGAGGTGCTGCACGTCGTGCGCGACCGCGCGACGCTCGCTCAAGTGCTCATCGTGCCCGTCGTCCAGCTGCTCATCTTGTCCAATGCGGCGACGTTTCGAATCCTCAACACGCCCACCTACGTTGTCGACTTCGATCGCAGCACCGCGTCGCGCGGACTGGTGACGCGATTCGCGGCCTCGGGACATTTCCTCGTGACCGGCCAGTCCGCGTCGCTCGACCTGGCGAACGAGGCGCTGCTTGGCGGCGACGTGACGATGGTGCTGACGATCCCGCCGAACTTCGAAGAATCGCTGGTCCGAACCGGCGCCGCGCCGATCGAGCTCTCGGTGAACGCCGAAAAGGGATCGGCAGCCGGCATCGTCCAGTCGTACGCGTCGAGCATCATCGCGGCCTACGCATCGGAATTGAGCCGCCCGACCAAAGCGGAGCCGATCCGAGGGGTGCCACGGATCGACATCCGGACGCGAAGCTGGTACAACCCGACGCTCAACTACAAGCACTACATGGTGCCGGGCATCCTGGTGGCGCTGGTCACATTGATCGGGACGCTGCTGACGGCGCAGAACATCGCGCGGGAGAAGGAGCTCGGCACGCTCGAGCAGCTGAACGTCACGCCGATCACGCGCGGTCAGTTCATCGCCGCGAAGCTGCTGCCGTTCTGGGTGCTGGGCCTGGTCGACCTGGCCATTGGATTGCTGGTGGGTCGACTCGTGTTCGGCGTGCCGATCCGCGGCAGCGTCCTGCTGCTCTTCGGATCGGCCGCGCTCTATCTGATCGTCGCGCTGGCGATCGGGTTGTTCATCTCGACGCTCGTCGAGACGCAGCAGCAGGCGATGTTCGTGACGTTCTTCATCATGAACATCTACCTGCTGATGAGCGGTCTGTTCACGCCCATTGACAGCATGGCGCCGTGGGTCCAGGTCGTTTCACAACTCAACCCCGTCCGCCACTTCGTCACCATCGCCCGCGCCGTGTTGATCAAGGGCGCCGGCCTCGCCGAGATCGCGAGGCCGTTGATCATCCTCGTCGTCTACGGCGCCGTCATGCTGGCGCTGGCGGTGCGTCAGTACTCGAAACGCATCGC
>DAIUKO010000070.1:0-15376 GCA_036848175.1 Vicinamibacterales bacterium
ACGGTCAGACCGCAGTCAGACCACGGTCAGACCACGGTCAGACCGCAGTCAGACCGCAGTCAGACCGCGGTCAGACTCGGGACTATTCGGCACGGAGGACGTCGACGGGGTTGACGCGGGTTGCACGAATCGCGGGAACGACGGCGGCGATGGCGGTGACGGCGAGAAGCGCCGCGTCGGCGGAGAGAAACGACCACGCGTCGGTCGCGGCGACGCCGTACAGCAAACTTTTCAACGTACTCGCGAGCATCACGGCGGCGATCGAACCGCACAGCAATCCCGCCACACCTGCGACGAGCGCGCTGCGCGTCACGGTCCAGATGACACCGGTCGTCTCGGCGCCGAGCGCGAGGCGGATCCCGATTTCACGCAGACGGCGAACGACACTCTGCACGACCAGTCCGTAGACCCCAATCGCCGCGAGGACGAGGCTGGCGATGGCAAACCAGCCGACGAGCGCCATGCGAAACGCGGGCAGTCTGGTCGCGTCTGCGATCGCGCTCGAGCCGGCAGCAACCTGCGTCACGGCGATGCGGTCGTTGAGCGACGTCACAACGCGTGTCATTTCGGCCATCGACAGCGGGCGACCTGCGCGGATGTGCAGGTGCACGCCGAAACTGCTGATTGTTGGATCCCTCACCGCGGCGAATGCCTGTGGCGCCGGCATGTAGATGATCGGGTTCGTCACCCATTCGAGCGTGTTGTAAAACGCCGAGCGGGTATTGGCGACGACGCCGACGACATCGCGCCAGGCCGTACCGACTCGAATGCGGCGCCCCACGGCGGTCGCTGTCGATCCAAACACCAGGCGCGCCGCGCTTTCATTGAGCACCGCGACGGCGGGTGAGGTGGCCGAGTCGCGTGCATCGAAGCCGCGTCCGCTGACGAGCGGGATCCCGAGTGTGTCGAAGAAGTCTGTCGTCACGTCCTGCGCGCTGATCCGCAGGGGCGCCGTCGCCTCGTCTGCCGTCGTTCGTACCGAGACCGGAGGACCGCTCGAGAGCGGCGGGGAAGTCCCGGCCGCGACGCGCTGCACGCCCGGCAGTGCTGCCACCGCCTCGCTCAACTGCCGCGTGACGAGATTACGAGCCGCGCTGGACGCGTACTGGTCGCTCGGGAGCGCGACGCTCGCGACCGTGAGGTTTCCCGCATCGAATCCGAGCGGCTCGTTCTGCAATCGCGCGAAGGTGCGAACCAGCAATGTCGTCGCGACGAGCAGTACGACCGACACCGCGATCTGCGCCGCGAGCAGAACCGACTGCGCCCGCTGATCGCGCGCACCTGTGGATCCGCGGTCGCCGCCGGATCGCAGCGCGTCGTTCGGATCGATCGCGCCGATGCGCACGGCCGGCAGAAGACCGCTGACGATCGTCGTCATCGCCATCACGGCGGCCGCGAATACGAGGACGCGCATGTCGATCCGGATTGGCGTCGCTGGCAGCGCATTGAGAGGGTTCCATGCCGCGAACAGGCGTATCGCGACCACTGCGAGGCCAACACCGCAGGCGCCGCCGATGGCTGAGAACAGCACGCTCTCAGTGAGGAACTGCCGCACGAGACGGCCGCGCCCGGAGCCGATCGCGGCCCGGATTGCCGCTTCACGCGTGCGCGCCAATCCTCGTCCGATGAGCAGCGTACCGACGTTCATGCACGCAACCAGCAGCAGGCATGCGGACGCGGCGCTGACCGTGAACAGCGTCGCGCGAACCGTACGCGTGTTGTCCGCCTGAAGCGAAGTCAGATGGACGACGAACTTGCCGAAACCCTCGGCGAAGCCCGACTCGACCTCACCATGGATCTCGGACAATTCGGCCCGCGCCGCCGCGAGGGTCACGCCGGCGCGCAGCCGGCCGACGATCGCGATCGGGCCGATCCCTCCAGGCGCATAGCCGGCCTCGCCGGATTTGAACAACGTCCACAGCTCGAAGCCGCGCGTCTGATCGAGCATCCGCACGTCGAACGCGCGCGGCATCACTCCGACGACCTCGTGCGGCTGACCGTTGAGCACGATCCGCGCGCCGATCGCGCTGGTCGATCCGCCGAAATACCGCTCCCAGAAACCGTGACTGAGGACGACAGTGTCAGATGCGTTGGCGTCCTGCGAGGAGAGCGTTCGCCCGAGTTCCGGCGCGACGCCGAGCATCTGGAAGAATTCGTCGGTCACCGCCATTCCCATTGCCGTCGTCGCATCGCCTCGCCCGCTGATCAGATATGACCGGCGAAACGTCGCCGAGAGGAGATCGAACGAGCGGCTGCGGGCTTTCCACGCGAGATAGCTTCGATAAGGAAGGAACACGGCCGGCTCCGTCGGACGCTCACGCGTCGCGGCCAGTCCGACGACGAGCCGGTCGGCGTGCGGGAAGGCGAGCGGTCGCAGCAGCCACGCGTCGACGATGCTGAAGACCGTCACGGTCGCGCCGATGCCCGCGGCAAGGGTCGTGATCACGACGGCGGAAAACGCGGGAGTGCGCCGGAGCAATCGCAGTCCGTAGACGGCGTCGCGCACGAGATCGTCGATCGAGGAGCGAAGCATCAGCGAATTGTAGCGCTCGGTCGTGATGTGCAGCCGCGTGCAGCGCTGCGTACTCTGAACAAACGTGCGGTCGGCGCCGATATCCTGTGTGCACTATCCCTTAAGACCCTTTTCCAGAATTGCAGCGGGAGTACACGATGTTGGACGCTTTCAAGAACATGACAAGCGGCAAGGGCAAGCTCGTCCAGAGAACGGGTGACGAGCTCGAGCAGCTGATTGCCACGGCCCGCGAAGAGCGCAGCGCGATCAGTGCGATGCTCACCTCGCTGACGGCCCGCAGTGCGAAGCTGACCCCGCTCAGCAAGTCGCTGGAAGAGGTCACGGAACGCGCGACCAGCGTGACGGCAAGGCTCGACGAAATCGCGGGCCGTCTGACCGCCCTCGACGACCACACGAAGCAACTCGAAGAGCTCGACAAGCGGATCCAGGGGCTGAAAGAGTCCGCGCGCCAGGCCGAGCAAACGACGCAAAAGGCGCTCGGTCCTGACGGCGAGCTCCAGAGGCACCGCGAGGCGGTTCAACACCTGTCGTCGCAGGCCCTTGCCACGCAGGCCACGCTCGAGACGCTCAAGAAAGAACGCGCCGCCCTCGAAGGCCTACGCGGTCAGATTCGTGAAGCGGAAGGCGAGGTCAAGCAGTCGCTCGGCCAGTCGGCGACGCTGAAATCGGAGCTCGATCAGATTCGCGTGCTCGCGTCGACGCTGACACAGGACTACGCCAGGATTCGGGAGATTTCGCGCGAGGCGCGCGAGGACACGACCGCGGCGATGACCACGGTCAAGGAGGTGGAGGCCAAGCTCGGTCCGCTGGCGCGGCTCCACGAGCTGAGCCAGAGCACCGAAGAGCGCCTCACGACGTTGAACGCGCTCGCGGAGCACGTGTCGCGCAAGGCCAAGGCGCTCGAGAGTCAGCAGCAGTCCGTCGAGCACGCCGTCGTGCAGGCGAACCGCGTCAACGAGATGGTCTGGGCGATGGACGTCCAGATCGGCAAGTTGAACGAGGGCATGAAGCAGGCCGCGAAGGCGGAAGACACGATCACCCGCATCGAAAAGCTCGCACACGAAACCAACGGCCAGATCGACAACGCGATGAAGCTCCGGCAGGAAGCCGAGCGCGAAACGGTGAAGCTGACCAAGGACGCGAGCACGCTCGTCGAAACCGTTCGCGGTCAGGTCGATACGCTCGGCGTCAAGAAGAAGGAATTCGAAGCGTTCGACGAGCGGGTGCGCTCGCTGAACTCGTCGGTCGGCGACGCGGAATCGCGGATGAGCGCGCTGGCCGCGAAGGACAAGGGCCTCATCGAGCTGGCGCAGAAGGTCGACGGCCTCACCAGCCGCTTCGAATCGCTGTTCGCGCAGGCCGACGATTTGACCAAGAAGCAGTTGTCGCTCGAGGTGCTGCACGAGCGGCTTGGCCAGGTCGACGATCTCGCCAAGAAGACGTCGTGGCAGATGGATGCGCTGCGTCAGAGCCGCCAGGACCTCGACGTGCTGCACAAGGACATCCAGGAGTTCTACAAGTCGCACGCAGAGGCGGCGAAGCTCGGCGACAAGCTTGGCGCCGATCGGCTGGCGCTCGAAGCATTCGGCGATCGAATGGCCACGATGGCCACGCAGGCGCCGGAGCTCGAGGCCAAGATGGACGCCGTCATTGGAAAGTTCAAGCTGGTCGAAGAGGGGACGCAGAAGGCGACGCGCCTGCACGAATCGGTGGCCGAGCTCGACGCGCAAATCTCGCGCGTCACCGCGCGGGTGCCGTTTGTCGAGAAGCTCGAAGGCCGGCTGAACACGTTGAACGTCCTGAGCGGCGACGTTGATCACAAGCTCGAGGATCAGTTGGCGCGGCGCTCCGAGCTCGAAACGCTGCAGACCGCGTGCGACGGCGTGATCGCTCAGATGGTCGACGCGCAGCACAAGCTCGAGGTGGTTGGCGCGCTTCAGAACAAGCTGGTGCCGCTCGTTGCCGACGTGACCAGGCTGAAGGCGGAGATCACCGCGATCGAAGGACGACTGGGCACGGTCAAGTTCAGCGAGTCGGTCGCGATCGAGCAGGAGAAGCGATACGCGGAGCTCGTCGCGGCGGGTAAGGCGGTCGCGACGGAAGTGGCGGAGCGGACGCGCCAGATGCACGGTCTCGCCGAAGAGCTCGCGCGCTCGGCGAAGGTCAAGGACGAACTGCTCGCCGAGCTGGACCGCGTCCAAGGACGGCAGCGCGACACGGTCAGCCAGATCCACGCATCGGAGGATCAGCTGGCGCGCGCCGAACAGATGTTCAAGCAGCTGGAGTCGCGGCGCTCGCAGGTGGCGTTCGGCGAGAAGAAGCTCGCCGCCGTCGAATCACGGCTGGCCGAGATCAAGCAGCTCGCGACCGAGCTCGACAAGAACCTGGCGGCGATCGCCAACCGCGAGCAGCTGATCAACGCGGTGAAGGCCGAAGTCGAGAATGTCCATCAGATCAGCGCCCGCAGCAAGGCAGACCTCGCTCACGTCACGGAGCATCGCGCCGACGTCGCCGCGCTGAAGCACCGCGTCGACGAACTGTTGTCGCGGATCGCGGAAACCGACGAGCGCATCGCGTCGATCGACTCGCGCCGCAAGGTGGTCGACGAAGTCCAGACCAAGACCAACGCAATCGTGCATCTACTCGACGACGTCCGGGTCAACCTCGAGACGCTCGGCGAGCAGAAAGCGGTCGTGGATCACGTCGCCGAGAAGGTCGCGCAGCTCGAGTTCACACTGCAGGAAGCGCGGAACACGCTGCGCACGCTGCAGCACGAGCGTGAGCTGGCGGAGCGCATCGAGCAGGGTATCAAGCAGCTTCGCGCCAAGACGGTAGGCGACGAGAGGGTGCGCACGGCCACCGCGTAACGACATCACACGGCTGATGGCTCGCGTCGAGCCATCAGCCGCCCGACCTCAACCGCACCTTTTCACCACACCAACTTCGAACGTCGGCGAGTCCCCGGCGCCGCGATCGCCGGCCGGGTCATCGTCGCTTCCGGATCGCCTCATCCCTCAATCGACGTCTCCGGGCTGAGGATCGTCGTCTCGGCGCGGAATTGA
Source organism: Vicinamibacterales bacterium (assembly GCA_036848175.1). Lineage (GTDB taxonomy): Bacteria > Acidobacteriota > Vicinamibacteria > Vicinamibacterales > CAVVIG01 > QHWF01. Next base: position 5,596 of record DAIUKO010000070.1, read on the forward strand.
GGCGACTACGGTCGTGCTCGCGTGAGGACGACCGTGCGCGGCTGACCTTCGCTCAACGTCACGCGCGTCGCACGCGAGGCGAGCGGCCCGAGGAAACTCGGATCTTGCCACTCGTCGCCATCCGGCAACCGGTCGACGGGTGTCACCAGGTAACTGCCGGCGGGCAGTCCCGCGATGATGAATCGACCAGCCGGAGTTGGCCGGGCCGCAGCGAGAAACCTCGAGCCCTGATACCAGCGATCGCGTTCTTCGCTGAAGGCAATGACGGCGCCGCTCGCGTCGGTGACGGTGCCACTGAGCTGCGTGATCTGGTTCGTCATCAGAATCTGCACGTCCTTCAGTGACTGACTCTCCGCGCCGAAGGGCAATACGGCATCGGTGGCGTCGAGGCCGTTGACGATGAGGCGTGACAGCGCCCAGCCTGCCGGCGAGCGCGAGACGCGCAGACGAGCCGGCCCGATCACATCGGTCATCTCGAACGTCCAGTCGTCATGAATATCTGCAGCGCTCGGTGCGCCGAAAAACGGCGTCTGATCGGGATCGGCCGGCGCCGGGAGAATTTCCAGAGTGCGCGTCGCTGGCGGCTCGCCACTCTCGAAGACGACCCGTCCCGTGACCGTCGATCCGGGCATCGTGGTCACCGTCACACCGGTGATATCCGAGCCGCCAACGGTGACGAGCTGCCAACCGATCTCCACGCCTTTGAACGCCTGAATGACGTATTCACCCGGCGTCACGTTGACGAACTCGAAGCCGCCGTCCGGCTGTGCGCGCGCGCCAACTGCTTCGGCGGTCGCGCCGGTGGATCGCCAACTCGGTCGCATCTGGACGCCGGCCTGAAACAGTTCGCCGGTGGAAGTCACCGTTCGTCCAGTGATGCGCGCCGTCCGCACGGGAGCGAGTGCGAAGTCGATGTTCGAGACTTCATCCGACCAGCCGACCTGAATCCGCTGCGCCTGGTCGGGATTGATCGTGCCGGGGAAGTACGTCATCGGATACCCGCGCACGTCGTCGGAGCCAGCCTGCACGATCTCGGCGCTGATCACGTAGTCGCCGGGCTGAAGACCGTAGACACGATAACGTCCGAGTTCGTTGGTTTGGCGCGCCGTCACGCCGGAGACGGTGGCAAGCCGATTGCGGCCGCCGGCCGATCGGATTTCCTTGACTGATACCGTGATGCCTTCGAGCGGCTCACCGTTCTCGTCGACGATTCGTCCAGTAATGGCGCCGTGACGCGGCAGCACGATATCCACGCGCTCGCGCGTTTCGCCCGCCTTGATGTCAATCGGCTTTCCCGGTTCTGACGCTCGTTGCTGACCGAACTCGCGCGAGACGAAACCGGTCTTGGTCGCGGTGACCGTGTACATGCCGGCCGGCAGCGTCGCGAAGTCGTAGCCGCCCGATTCGTCGGTCAGCGTTACGCGCGCGTTGCCCGGCTGGTCGGCCGAGACGAGACGAACTTCGGCATGAGCGATCGGCGGGCCGTCGACGCGCACGATGTGACCGCGAAGTGTCGCCGTCCCTGGCGTCGACGGCAGCGGCGCCTGCGCCTCGACGCCGATCAGCCACGCGAGAAGGATGAAGAGAACAGTCACGGCACGAGTGTCAGCGTCAGCGTTGTCGCCCGACGATCGATGACCGTCAGTGGCGAGGCATGTGCGCGGAACGGATCGAGATCTTCAGAAGCCGGGAACGGCATCTTGATGCCGTCGATATCGGCCAACGCGACGGCGAGATATTTTCCGGGGACGGCGTGATCGATCGTGAATCTCCCGTTTTGATTCGATCGCGCCACGCGTATCAACCGCTGCACACGCGCCGGAGAGCTCGCCTCTTCCGGGAAGACGAGGACGAAATAATCTCCGGCGGGCGTCCCGTCGGCAGCCACCGCGGTGCCGGCGATGCTACCGCCGCCATTGCTGACGACGACCTGCACGCCCGACATGACTTCGCCGCCTTTGAAGTCGAGCGTCTGGTCGAGCAGATTGCGACCATCGTGCACGATGGCGGTGACGAACCACGATGCTCCCGGCATGGCCGGACGAACCGTCAGATGACGCGGACCGATGAGCTCGCTGAGCTCGAAGGACGCCGTGTCGGTCACGCGCGCCGACCAGCTGAGAGAAGTCGGCGCGAGGAAGCCGCCCGGCGAAGACAGATCCGGCAGTCCCTCGACGTACAAGGCCGCGTCGCGAGGCAGCGCTCCGTCCTCGGCGATCACGCGGCCAGTGATTCGGCCGCCCTTCAGCAGCCGCATCGAGATCGAGGCATCGTCCGATCCCATCGTGACGCGTGCGGTGCCAACGAGCCCGTCGGGCGAACGCGCGAAGATCGACCAGTCGCCCGGCTCCAATGTCGGCGTCACGACCGAACCGACGACCGGCACGCCGCCCGCGCCTCGCTCATTCAGGCTCATGTTGAAAATCTCTGCGACGGCGTTCACCGGCTCGCCTTTCGGATCGACGAACGCCATCGTCAGTTTGCCCAGACGGCCCGGCGCGAGCGTGAAATCTGTCGCCGTTCGTTCGTCGCCCGGCTGCAGCACAATCCGCTGTGCCTGTACGCGAGCCGGCACGCCCGGGTAGTACGCGCGCTTTTGTGTCGGGCCGGGCCTCGGTGTTGCCGCGGAGACGATGTATGTTCCGGCAGGGAGGCTGCCGAGCCGATAGTCGCCGAGATCGTCGGTCGTGGCCGTGGCGGCGGGGACGGCCATTGCAACGCGTGCCCGATCCGCGACTCGCAGCGCGACGACGCTGGCGAGCTCCATCGGATCGCCGACTTCATCGACGATGCGGCCGGAGATGGCGGCGCTGCGCGGCATGCGAAGCTCGCAGTTCTGAAAGGCGCCACCGGCGTCGAGCTCGATCGGGAGCGGCACCGAGTCGGGCCGGCGCTGTCCGTAGGTGGTCGGCGCGTAGCCGGGCTTTCGCGCTGAAACGGTGTAGTGGCCGGCCGGAAGGCCGGCAAACGTGAATCCGCCGTCGTTGCCGGTGAAGGTCGCTGGAAGGCTGCTGTCGCCGGTGACGGCGACGCGCGCGTTTCGAAGTGGCTCGTTCGAATCAGCCGCGACGACGCGGCCGTGAATACTGGCGGTGCCGCTTTCTCGTGGCGCGGCGCGGTCGCGCGCAGGCAGCTGCGCACGGCTGCTCAGCATCACCTCGCTGAGAAGCACGATGGCCGCAGCCATCCGGCGCATTGTTGGTCCTTGGTCGTTAGTCGTTAGGTGTTGGTCGTTGGTCAGCGTCGTTGGTCAAGGTCGTCGGTGCGGCGACCAATGACCAACGACCAATAACCAAAGACTAATTGGCGAGCCGGTAGACGGTCAAACGCTGTCCAGCGGTCAGGCGAGTGCTCGACAGCCGCGGGTTCCAGGTCTTGAGCGACGCGACGCTGGTCTTGAAGTGGACCGCGACGGATGCGAGCGTATCGCCGCGCTTTACCTCGTACACGCTCTTCACACGGTTCGAGTTGGCCGCCGCCTGCGCGAGCTGACCGGATCCCGACACCGTGGCGCGCGCCTCGGCCGGCGGCGTCGAGCGATCGGTGCGCGCGGCCATCAGAACCGTCGCTTCGTGCGGCACGATCAGCTTCTGCCCGGGGTTGACGCGCGCAGTGAGTCGAAGGTCGTTGGCCTCAGCCAGGTCAGCCTTGCTCACGTGCATCTTCCGCGCGACCAGCGCGAGTGTGTCGCCGCGCTTCACCGTGTAGTACTTCAGCGACGCGAGCTCCACAGCCGGCGCATCAACCAGCTTGGCGAGGACGACATCACCGGTGCCGGTCGGCACCTTCAACTCGTAGTCGGTCTCCTTGATCGGCGTCGTCCAGCGTCGCAGCTCCGGATTCAGGGCCTGGATCTCGTCGATGTCTGTCGCCGTCCACTCGGCGACGCGGCGCAGATCGACGGCGCGCGGCAGCGTCACTTTGTCGTAGTTGTGCGGCGCTTCGGCCACGAAATCGAATCCGTACTGCGCCGGGTTCCGCGCGATGACGATCGCCGCGAGAATCATCGGCACGTATTCGCGCGTTTCGCGCGGGAGGGCCTTCGGCTTCTCGGCCAGCTTCCAGAAGTCGTCGATGCGCGTCTTGTTCATCGCGCGCTGCACGCGGCCGGGCCCACCGTTGTACGAGGCGAGCGCGAGATGCCAGTCGCCGTCGAAGAGCTTCGAGAGCGTGCGGAGGTACTTCGCCGCCGCCACGGTCGCCTTCTCGGGATCCGATCGCTCGTCGATGTACCAGTCGCGGCGCAGTCCGTTTTCCGCCGCCGTTCCGGCCATGAACTGCCAGACGCCCTTCGCTTTCACACGCGACAGCGCGTTCGGCTTGAAGGCGCTCTCGACGAGCGGCACGTAGGCGAGGTCCAGCGGCAGCCCTTCCGCGCGGAAGACGTTCTGAATCATCGGCAGATACTTACTGCCGCGCTTCATGCCTTCCTCGATGAAATCGTGGAGACGGCCCTGGAAGAGATCGATGTAGGCGAGCACACGCTGATTCAGGGGAATCGGAATGTCGTGCTTCACTTCGAGCAGATCCGACTCGACGGTGTCTTTCAGGTCGGCTGGCGGCGCCGGCGTGCCGAACGTCGTCGACAGCGCGAGCAGCTGGTCAATCGAGGCCGGCTCGTATCTCTTCTCGGTGAAGCCGTCGCCGGTGGCGAGAGCTCTCACTTCGTAGGTGCTGATGCGGTCGACGAGGCGATCGAAGTGTTCCCGGATGCGCGGTTCGGTGCGTGCGCCGTACGCCGATTCGAGGAGCACGTCGATGGCGCGATTGAATTCCTGTTTGGCCGCTTCGAAGTGGCCCTGTTCGAGCTCCTTCTGTCCGGCTTTGAAGTGGCGATCCGAGGTCGCAATCAGCGTCAGGACGGGATCTTCAGCGAGGGGCGCGATCGACGGAGTCGAGGGTTGCTGAACGGTACTGGGTTGCGCCGGCACGTCGGCGGTCGGTCTGACCGACAGCGTTTGTGTCCGACCGCTCGAGCCGCATGCCGCCACGAAGGGGAGCAGAGCGAAAAGGGCTCGGCGCTGCCAATGTGATCCGACCATCCTGGGCGCTCCGCGATACGGAACAACGCTCGCGTTGCTCCGCGTCGTAAGTCGCCCCCACTTGCGGGGGCTCCGTGTTCATCACGCGGGAGGGCTGGGGCGCCCCCGCACCTATGGCCGAGCGAACATATCACCGCGCGCTATGACGGTCAACAATATGTCCAGCATACTCAGCAGTTTCAAACAGAACTGTAAAGCGAAACTCGGCTGTGATTCTCTTATCGGTCAGCCGCGCCACGGACTGAAGCTGAACACGCGATGTTCTTCGCCAAGATCGCGCGCAGCCGGGGTCACAATTGCACGTTCTGACACGATCAATTTTCTTCCCGCCTGAATCGCCCGCCTGACATCGTCCTCGCAGACAAAATCGAGCGGCGCCGACGGCGGGTCAGACCCGGGTCTGACCCGAGTCTGACTCGTGGTCTGACCCGAGTCTGACCCGAGTCTGACCGCGGTCTGACCTGAGTCTGACCGCGAGTCATGCCGGTAGCCGCGCGAGCCGAGGAAGTCGTCGATGCGGCGGGTGAGGACGTCCGCAGCGATCCCAACCGGTGCAGGCGGACGAGGCGGCGCTGACGGCAGCGCAACCGACGGCGCGGCGCTGACACCCGAGCCAGGCCGATCCCATCGGCTCACCGTCGGCGTGATCTCGTACGCCAGACGCTTGATGTTCAACAGGTGGCGCGGCGAGATGTTGTCGGAGGTGATGTTGCCGCCGTACCCGCCGCATCCGAGCGTCATCGCCGGATCAAGACCGGTCGACAGACCGACTGATCCATGCGTCGTCGGCGTGTTCACGACGATGCGGAACGCCGGCTTCTTGAGGCCGAACTCGAGGATGACCTGATCGTTCTGCGAATGGATCGCCATCGTGTGGCCCATCCCGCCGTATCGCAGAATCTGCTTGCAACGCTCGCACCCTTCGCGCCAGTCCTTGACGACGTAATAAGAAAGGACGGGGCAGAGCTTCTCAATCGAGAGCGGGTAGTCGCGGCCGACGCCTTCGAGCGGGGCCATCAGCACGCGCGTCTCGCCGGGCACGCTGATGCCGCATTTCTGCGCGATGACGACGGCTGACTTTCCGACCAGCGCGGGGTTTGGCAGGCGCTGCGGCGTGACGAGCATCTTCGCGAGCGCGTCCATCTCCGCCTTGTTCATGAAGTAGGCGCCCTGCGCCTGGAATTCGCGCTTGACCTCTTCGGCGATCGCCTCGTCGACGACAACGGAATTCTCGGACGAGCAGAGCACACCGTTGTCGAACGTCTTGCCAGTGACGACGTCGTGGACCGCTTTCTTCACGTTCGCGGTGCGCTCGATGTACGCCGGCGCGTTGCCGGGGCCGACGCCGTACGCGGGCTTGCCGGCGCTGTAGGCGGCGCGGACCAGTCCCATGCCGCCGGTCGCGAGGATCACCGCGACGTCGCGATGCTTCATCAGCTCCTGTGTCCCCTCGAGCGTGACCGTGGTCATCCAGTTGATCGCGCCGGCAGGTGCGCCGGCACGGCGCGCCGCCTCGTCCATCACTTCGGCGACGCGGGTGATGCACTTCACCGCGGCCGGATGCGGACTGAGCACGACGGCGCATCGCGCCTTGATCGCAATCAGGATCTTGTAGATCGCCGTCGACGTCGGATTCGTCGACGGGACGACCGCGGCCACGACGCCGAACGGCTCGGCGATTTCGATGACGCGCCGACTTTCGTCGCGCGCGATCACGCCGACCGTTTTCATCGGCCGGATGAAGTCGTAGACCTTTTGCGAGCTGAACAGGTTTTTCTGAATCTTGTCTTCGACGACGCCGTATCCGGTTTCCTCGACGGCGAGCCGCGCGAACATTTCGGCGCTCGGTGTCGCCGCCGCCGCCATCGCGTCGACGACGGCGTCGATCCGTTCCTGGCTGAACTCCGCCAGCTCGAGCCACGCCTGCTTGGCGCGCCGCGCGAGCGCGCGCGCCTCGGCGATCGATGTCAGGTCGCGATCGGTTTGGGAAGTCGCGGCTTCAGCCATCGCCCCTTAAACTCTCCACCACGGAGGCCTCGTGTGTCCGCCGTGGTAGCTAGTTCGTCCCTTTCGGGAGGATCCTCTCGACTTCGCTGTGCGGGCGCGGGATCACGTGGACCGAGACGAGCTCGCCGACGCGCCGCGCGGCCGCCGCACCGGCGTCGGTCGCCGCCTTGACGGCGCCGACGTCGCCGCGAACCATCACGGTCACGTATCCGGCGCCGATGTATTCCTTGCCGATGAGCGTGACGTTGGCCGCCTTCACCATGGCGTCCGCCGCCTCGATCGATCCGATGAGACCGCGCGTTTCGACCAAGCCAAGAGCGTCAGCTGCCATGATGGTGAGCGGCCCGAACTCTAACAGATTGCCGGAGGTGCGACAACTGAACTATCATCCGCGCACGCTCTGATTTTCATCACATGAATTCATCGTTCGCCGGACGCGCCCTGTTCGTCGGCGCCCTTTCTCTTCTCCTCACCTCGACGATCGTGACCGCCTGCCGGCGTAAAGAGCCGGCCGCGCCGCCCGTCGCCCGCGCCACCATCACGCTCAATCGCGACAAGGCGCCGCTCGGCTCTCCGCTTGACATGACCTATAAATTCGTCGTCGCAAACGACGCGCGCTTCGACGAGGACTACAAAGTCATGGTCCACGTTGTCGACAGCGACGATCAGATGATCTTCGCCTTCGATCACATGCCGCCGGTGCCGACCACCGAGTGGAAGCCGGGACAGACCGTCGAGTACACGCGGACCGAGTTCGTCCCGGTCTATCCGTACGTCGGCGACGCGACGATCCAGGCCGGCCTGTACTCGACGGCGAGCCAGAAACGGCTGCCGCTGTCAGGAGACGACGTCGGCCAGCGCGCGTATCGCGTGGCGCGTCTGCAGCTGCAGCCGCAAACAGAAAACGTGTTCACGATCTTCAAAGAGGGCTGGCATCCGTCCGAGACCGCGGAACACAACTCCACCGTCGAATGGCAGTGGACGAAAAAGTCAGCGACGCTCGCGTTCAAGAATCCGAAGAAGGACTCGATGTTCTATCTCGATGTCGACAATCCCGGCGGCGTCTTCGAAGAACCGCAGCAGGTGCAGATCGTCGTCGGCGGCCAGGTGCTCGATCACTTCGCGGTGACGAAGCAGCAGACGCTGCACAAGATTCCATTGAAGGCCGACCAGATGGGCAGCGGCGACCTGGTCGAGATCCGGATCGACGTCGACAAGACGTTCGTGCCCGCGCTTGCCGCCGCTTCGTCGAGCAAGGATCCGCGGGAGCTGGGCGTACGGGTCTTCCACGCCTTTGTCCAGCCGAACAACTGAATTCCGACTGCTGACGCTTGCTGGCTGCGCGGCGGCGCTCGTGCCGCGTCTCGCGCATCGCGGCATGTTCCTCGATGGCGTGACCTACGCGTCGATCGCCCGCAATATGGCCGAGGGCCGCGGCCGTTTCTGGGAGCCGTTCTACACGTCGACCATCTATCCCGCGTTTCACGAACATCCGCCGCTCGCGTTCTGGCTGCAGTCGCTCTGGTTCCGCGCGCTCGGCGATCACTGGTACGTCGAGCGGCTGTACTGTCTCGCCGCGGCCGGGATGATCGCGGTGCTGATCGCGATGACGTGGCGCTCGACGTATGGGGCCGACACCTGGGTCGACCAACGCGACTCCCGTGACGACGAATGGCTGCCGATCGCCATGTGGATGCTGGCGCCGGTCGTGTCGTGGTCGATCGTGGGGAACCTGCTCGAGACAACCGTCTGCCTGTTCGTCACCGGCGCGATCGCTGCGCTCGCAATCGGCAGTCGGAGGGGTCCAGCAGTGGCGTTCGCGGCTGGCTGCGTGTCCGGGCTGTGCGTGGCCGCCGCGGGACTCTCGAAGGGACCGGTAGGGCTCTTCCCGCTGGCCGCGCCGGTGTTCATCGCGGCGTTGCCGGATCGGCGCCGATCGTCTCTCTGGGCGGGAGCAGGGCAGTGGATCACGGTGGCGGCGTGCGCTGTCGTCGTCTGGAGCATTCCGAGCGCGCACGAAAGCCTGACCGCCTATTTCAACCAGCAGATCGTCACGGCGCTCGCCGGCGAACGTGAAGTGAGCGGCAGCTCGATCACGATCGTCGTCGCGCTCGTGCAAGGCGTCTGGCTGCCGATGACCGTCGCGATCGCGTTGATCGCGCTCGCGGCGCGCGAGTGGGTGGCGCCGTCATCACGCGACCGGCAGATCGCGGTGGTATTCACGCTGATCGGTCTCTCCGGCACTCTGCCGATGCTGATCAGCCCGAAGCAAACCGGACACTATCTGATGCCGGCTGTGCCGTTCTACGCCATCGGCTGTGCGGCCATCGCCGCTGGGACCGCGCGCTCGCTGCTTGGTCGTACATCGGATCGCGGCGCTCTGATGCTGAGGACGCTCGCGATCGCCCTCGCGGCGGTCGCGTTCGCGGCGATCTGGGTGCCGGCCGTCGAACGCGATCCCAGACGCCTCGCGGATCTCGATCGCATCGCCGCGAACGCCCCGCGTGGCCAGACCATCGGCATCTGCCCCGCCGCAAACAGCGACTGGCTGCTCCATGCCTGGATGCAGCGCCGATTCCTCATCAGTCTGGATGCGGGCGCGCCGCGCGCCCACCAATGGTTTCTGAAAAGTACCGACACCGCCGCAGACTGTCCGCCGTCGTCCTGCGTCCCAATCGACGGGGCAGACGGTGCGCTCAGCCTCATGCGATGCCGGTAATCGAGCGCCTTAT
>DAIUKO010000070.1:15476-26346 GCA_036848175.1 Vicinamibacterales bacterium
CCGGTAATCGAGCGCCTTATAATGTCGCCACTCATGAAAGCGATCAGATGTGTTCTCGCCGCACTGGCGATTGTCTCGTTGTCCGGCTGCCGCCGCAGCGAGCCCCCGGAGCCCGGCGTCGCGACGCCGTCGATCACGTTGGCTCGCGACAAGGCGCCGCTCGGGAGTCCGATTGATGTCGGGTACACGTTCGTGGTGGCGCCGGATGCGCCGCCGTTCAAGGAGGACTATCGCGTGTTCGTCGGCGTGGTCGACACCGACGGCCAACTGATGTGGGCCGACGATCACGACCCGGAGATTCCGACGACGTCGTGGAAGCCGAACCAGACCATCGCGTACACGCGGACGATCTTCATTCCGATTTATCCGTACGTCGGCGACGCGGAGATCCACATGGGTCTCTATTCGCTGAAAACGCAAAAGCGCGTCCCGCTCGTCGGCAACGACGTCGGCAAACGCGCCTACAAGGTCGGTCGGCTGCAGCTGCAGCCGCAGACCGAGAACGTGTTCACGCAGTTCAAAGAAGGATGGCACCCGGCGGAAGTCGCCGAGCACAACGCGCTCGTCGAATGGCAGTGGACGAAGAAAACGGCGACGCTCGCCTTCAGGAATCCGAAGAAGGACGCGATCTTCTATCTCGACCTCGACAACCCCGGGGGCATTTTCAACGAGCCGCAGCAGGTGCGCGTCAGCATCGGCGATCGCCTTATCGAGGAGTTCACGCTGACGCCGAAGCGGCAGGTGCTGAAGAAAATCCCGATCGCCGCTGCACAGTTCGGCACCGAAGATTTGGTCGAGCTGAAAATTGACGTCGACAAGACGTTCGTGCCGGCCCTGCTGGCCGCCTCAGGCAGCAAGGACCCGCGGGAGCTTGGCGTACGCGTCTTCCACGCGTTCGTTCAGCCCGTCGGTTAAAATAGGCGACCTGAGCAGGGGGCCTTCTGTTAGAATGAAGGCCTCCCACGCATGATGAAAACGTTCCTGACCGCTGCGGTGGCTACGGCTGTCCTTGCGTGTGCGGCGCCGGCGCACGCTGAGCTCGTGTTTTTTTCGACGGGCCGCACGATGTCGGTCAAGGGCCATCGGATGGATGGCGATTCGTTGGTCCTCATGCTGCGCTCGGGCGGCGAGATCGTGTGCGACGCGTCGACAGTGGCGCGATTCGCGCCCGACGAAGTGCCATATCCCGAACCCGAGGCCGAGCGACCAGCGGCTCCGGCTGCACCCGTCCAGGCCGAACTGACGGCTGTGCCCTACGGCGAAATCATCGACAAGGTCTCGGCGGAGCAGGGTGTAAACGCCAAGCTCGTGCGGGCGCTCGTGCAGGTCGAGTCGGCGTATCAGCCGCGCGCCCGATCGCCGAAGGGTGCCATGGGTCTCATGCAGCTGATGCCGGAGACGGCTCGTCAGTACGGCGTGGCCGACCCGTACGATCCTGTCTCGAACATCGAAGCCGGCATCAAACACCTCAAGTCGTTGTTGCAGCGGTTCCCCAAGTCGGTTGCGCTGGCGCTCGCGGCATACAACGCCGGCGAGGGCGCGGTGATGCGGTTCAACGCGATTCCGCCTTACGCCGAAACGCGCAATTACGTATCGCGCATCCTCAGTCTCGCTGGTCGCTAATCGCGCTGGTCTGTAGAAAAGCCCTCGTAGTCCCCAGCCGTACTCCGCGCGGCACGGTCTAACGATTCGGAGACCACCGCAAGTTGATACAATTGCTCGCTGTTCGCGTGAAAAGGGGTCTTGACGACGGGCTGCTTCGCGGGTGGCGGTCCAGCCGTCCGTACGAGGAGATTCGCGACTAGATGGAGTTCCGCTGCAGGCTCGCGTCGCCGAACGGAGAGATCGTCGAAGGTGTGTACGCCGCCGAGAGCGAGGCGCGGCTCAGGCATGACCTCGAGGAAAAAGGTCTGTACATCCTGTCGCTCCAGCACAAAGGGGCGATCGCCGGCCTTTCACTGCGTGTTCCGCAGCGCCGCCACATCAACACGCGGGAATTCCTCGTCTTCAACCAGGAGCTGGCCACGCTGCTGAAAGCGGGCATGCCGCTGGTGCAGTCGCTGGACCTGTTGAAGCGGCGCGTCGAATCACCGGTCTTCCGCGCCGTGCTCGACGATATTCACGAGAAGGTGCGGTCGGGAACAGCGCTGTCCGATGCGTTCGCGGCGCAGGGCGATCTCTTTCCCCGGGTCTACACGGCATCCCTCCTTGCCGGCGAACGCAGCGGCAATCTCGACGCCGTGCTGAGGCGCTACGTCGAGTACACGAAGATCATCGCCACCGTCAAACGCAAGACGATCTCGGCTCTGGTGTACCCGGCGATCCTCGTCACCCTCTCGCTCGTCATCGTTGCGGTCATCGTCCTGTTCGCGGTTCCGGCGTTCTCTGATTTCTACGCCGGGTTCGGCGCGCAGCTTCCGATCGTCACACGCTTCATCGTCAAGATCTCGGCGCTCATCCGCTCGCAGTGGATGGTGCTCGCGGGATCGATCGCAGCCATCGTCGTGCTGTTTCTCATCTGGACGCGCCGGCCCGGCCAGCACGCACGGCTCGATCACGTCATTCTCCGACTGCCGATGGTGGGGCAGATCGCGCGGAAGTTCGCGACCTCGCAGATGTCGCGGACACTGGCGACGCTGCTCGGCGGCGGTCTGCCGCTGGTCAACGCGCTCGACATCGCCGCGAAATCGGTCGGCAATCAGTACATGGCCAGGCAGCTCGACGTCGTGAGCGCGCGTGTGCGCGAAGGCGAATCGTTCGCGGCGGCGCTCGATGCGCGCGGCGAGTTCCCCGAAGTGGCGGTGAAGATGGCCGAAGTCGGTGAATCGACCGGCGCGCTGCAGGACATGTTGAACACGGTCGCGGACTTCTACGACGAGGAAATCTCGACGAACATGGATCGGTTCATCACGCTGGTCGAACCGGTCCTGCTCGTTGTCATGGGCATTGTCATCGCCGGCCTGCTGCTCGCGCTGTACATGCCGCTCTTCCAATTGAGCTCGGTGCTCTCGTAACGCACATTCATGGCTGCCAATACCAATCAGAATCCGAATCACCCGCCGCTCGACGTCGCCGCGGTCATCGGGCTGGACGAACATCAGGCCGAAGTCGAGCAGGCGAAGCATCTCGCCCAGCGCTATCGGCTCGACTACGTGGATATGGAGACGTTCCGGATCGATCAGGACCTGTTCCGATCGATTCCCGCCGACCTGATGCTGCGCTACGGCTTCGTGCCGCACCGCCGCGTCGGCAAGGCGCTGGAAATCATCGTGTCCGATCCGCGTGATCTGCCGATGATCGACGAGCTTGGCGTCCTGCTGGCGACGCCGCTCAAGGTTGCCGTCGGTCCGAAATCCGAAATCGAATCGATCCTCAAGAAGAGCGAGAGCTCCCAGCGCGTCCTGGAAGACGCCACTGAGAGCTTTCACATGCAGCTGCTCAAGGAAGAGGAGAACGGCGAAGAGAGCCTCACCGTCGAGCGGTTGACGAGCGACATCAGTCCGGTCATCCGGCTGGTGGATTCCACCATCTACACCGCCATCCAGCGACGCGCCAGCGACATTCACATCGAGACGCAGGACGATGCGGTCCACGTGAAGTACCGGATCGACGGCGTGCTGCAGCCGGCGATGCGGCCGATTGCCAAGCAGTTCCACAGCTCGATCATCTCGCGCATCAAGGTCATGGCGGAGCTCGACATCGCCGAGAAGCGCGTCCCGCAGGACGGCCGCTTCAAGCTGCGCATGCCGGGCAAGACGATCGACTTCCGCGTCTCGATCATGCCGAGCGTGCACGGCGAGGATGCGGTCATCCGAATCCTCGACAAGGAATCGATCAGCGAACAGTTCACGGAGCTGCGCCTCGACATTCTCGGCTTCCCTGAATCGGAGCTGAAGCGGTTCCGCAAGTACATCCAGGAACCCTACGGGATGGTGCTCGTCACCGGACCCACGGGCAGCGGCAAGACGACGACGCTGTATGCGGCGCTGTCCGAGATCAAATCGGTCGAGGACAAGATCGTCACGATCGAGGACCCGGTCGAGTACCAGCTGAAGGGCATCACGCAGATTCCGATCAACGAGAAGAAAGGGCTGACGTTCGCGCGCGGCCTGCGGTCGATTCTGCGGCACGACCCCGACAAGATCATGGTCGGCGAGATCCGCGACTCGGAGACGGCGCAGATCGCCATCAACTCGGCGCTGACCGGCCACCTGGTCTTCACGACGGTCCACGCCAACAACGTGCTCGACGTGCTCGGCCGCTTTCTGAACATGGGCGTCGAGGCGTATCAGTTCGTCTCGGCGTTGAACTGCGTGCTCGCCCAGCGCCTCGTCCGCAACATCTGCCATCACTGCAAGCGGCCGGCGAAGGTGTCCCGGGCGCTGCTCGAGGAATCGGGCCTCGATACGTCGCTCGAACAGAACCATACCTTCTACGAAGGGCTCGGCTGCATCGAGTGCGGCGGCACCGGGTACAAAGGGCGGACCGCCATCTGCGAGCTGCTCGACCTGAGCGATCACATCCGCGAGATGATTCTCGAGAAACGTCCGACGTCGGAAATCAAGAAGGCGGCGCGGGAAGAAGGCATGCGGTTCCTCCGCGAATCCGCCGTTGAGCAGGTGATGGCCGGCGTCACGACGCTCAAAGAGATCAACAAGGTGACCTTCGTCGAATGAGCCGACTGACTTCACTCCGCGAAGCCTCGACGCCGAGCGTTGCCGTGGAAGTCGCTTCCGGACGTGTTTCGTCCGCAAGCCTCGAATGGCGCGGCGGCCAGCCCGTAGTCGCCGTGCATGCGGCCGAAGCGATTCCGGACGCGGCGCTCGTCCCGTCGCTGACGGCGGCGAACATCCACGATCGCGCCGCCGTCGTCGGCGCGCTCGGCCGCGTGCTGGAGCGGACGGGACGGCCCAAGCGGGTCGGACTCGTCGTACCGGACATCGTCGCCAAGGTGTCGCTGGTCAAATTCGAGAAGGTGCCGCCGCGAACCCAGGATCTCGATCAGCTCGTGCGGTGGCAGGTCCGTAAGGCCGCGCCGTTTCCGATCGAAGAGGCGCAGGTCAGTTATGTGCCGGGCCTGTCCGGGCCCGACGGTCACGAATTCATCGTCTTGCTCGCCCGTCGTACCGTGGTCGAGGAGTACGAGCAGTTGTGCGCCGAGGCCGGCGCACACGCCGGCCTTGTCGATCTCGCGACGTTCAACGTCGTCAACGCGGTGCTGGCGAGCACGGCGGCGCCACAAGCCGACTGGCTGCTGGTGAACGTCGCGGCGGATTACGCGTCGATTGCGATCCTGCGCGGGCCGCATCTCATGTTCTTTCGCAATCGCTCCGCCGCCGCGGACGGCACTCTGGCGGACCTCGTTCATCAGACGGCGATGTACTACGAGGACCGATTGAAGGGCGCGGGTTTTGCGCGCGTGCTGCTGGCTGGCGCGACGAGCGCTGGCGTTCGGCAGACCGGCGACGTGGAAGAGTTCCGCCGCGGTCTGCAGGAGCGTCTGACGACGACGGTCGAGACGGTGGATTCGCGGGCGGCTGCGGCGCTGACCGATCGCATCACCGCCGGACCGCTGCTGCTCGATACGCTTGCCCCGCTCGTCGGGTTGTTGCTCCGCGACCACCAGGACATGGTGAAGGCGTGATTCGTACCAATCTCTCGACGCGCCCGTTCTACAACGAACGCGCCGTGCTGTTCTGGCTGCTGATCGTCGCGCTGGCGGTCGTCGGTGCGACCATCTTCAACGTCACGCGCGTGCTTCGCTACTCGCGGAGCGACACGCAACTGGCGACGCAGGCGGCGCGCGACGAGGAACATGCGGCGGATCTTCGTCAGCAGGCGGCGCGGCTGCGCGCAACGGTGGATCCGAAACAGATCGAGTTCGCGTCCGCCGAAGCGCGCCAGGCCAACGAGCTGATCGATCGCCGGACGTTTTCGTGGACCGACCTGTTCAATCGCTTCGAAGCGACGCTGCCCGACGACGTCCGCATCACCGCGATCCGGTCGCGAGTCGAGAAGGATCAGGATATCGTGACCGTCCAGGTCGTCGCCCGATCGACCGACGACATCGACAAGTTCATGGAGAACCTCGAAGCGACCGGCGCGTTCAAGGACCTCGGGCGCCGCATCGACGAGCACGTGAACGAGCAGAATCAGATGGAAACCGGGCTCGACATGCTGTACGTCCCGTCGGGCCAGCCGCCGGCAAAGGCAAAGAAGCCAGGAACGGCCAAACGATGAGGCTGTGGAAGCGCATTCTCGTCGAAAAACGGATCGTCGTCGTTCCGTTGCTGCTCGCGATCCTGATCAACATCGGCGTGTATGCGCTCGTCGTCTATCCGCTGGGCGTCAAGTCGGCGACCGCCGCGGATCGCGCCGAGGCCGCGAAGGCTGCCCTGAACGCCGCCGATGCGGATTACAACGCCGCCAAGGCGCTCGTGACCGGCAAGAGCCGCGCGGAGCAGGAGCTGTCGACGTTCTACGACGAAGTCGTCCCACCCGATTTGAGCGCCGCACGGCGCATGACCTACGCGGCCTTGCCGCGGCTCGCGCGCAAGTCGAACGTGAAGTACGAGCAGGCTCGCTATGCGCCTGATTCAGCGATTGCGAAGGATGCGCGGCTCGGGCGTCTGATCATTTCGCTCGTGCTCCAGGGTGAGTACGAGAGCTTCCGGCAATTCCTGTACGAGTTGGAGAGTGCCCCGGAGTTCGTGATCGTCGACCACGTGACGCTTGGGCAGAACGATCTGGGGAAACCGCTGGTGGTCACACTCGAGCTGTCCACCTACTATCGTCTCGGCAACTATGGAAACTGAGCGCCGCCGCCAGCTGCTGCTTGTGGCGCTCGCCGTCGTGCTCGCGGCGGTGGTGTATCAGTCATGGCCGCGCACGTCTGCCGTTCAGCCCCCGGCGTCTAATCAGAGACGAGCAGCGGCGCCGACGGCGGAAGCGCCCGCGGCGAACACGAACGCGCGCGGCGCCAGTGCGCCGAGCGGACCGACCGCTCCGGATGTCCATCTCGAAGCGCTCGAGGCGGAACGTCCCAAGCCGGGAGCGACGGATCGCAATCTGTTCCGGTTCAAGCCGAAGGCGCCGCCTCCACCGCCGCCGACAATGACCAGGCCGGTTGAAACGCCGGTCGCGGCGCCGGTGCCAACGGGGCCACCACCGCCACCACCGCCGCCTCCGATCACCGTGAAGTTGATCGGCATCGCCGATCGTGCTGGCAAGGGAAAAGTCGCGGTCTTGAGCGATGGCCTCGGTCAACCGGAAGTCGGGCAGGAAGGCCAGGTTGTCTTCGGCCGGTACCGCATCTTGAAGATCGGCGTGGAATCGATTGAGATGGCGTATCTCGACGGCCGCGGCCGTCAAACGATTCGGCTCAGCGGAACCTGAGACTATGACAACTCGGTTGAAGCAAGTCCTGGTGATGCTTGCGCTCGTGCTTGCGGCGGGTGGGTGCGCCGCGAGCAAGGCGTTCCAGCAGGGAGAGGCGGCGACGCGCGCCGGCAATCTCGACGAAGCGGTGGCCGCGTATCGCCGTGCCGTGCAGGCTGCGCCCGACAACACCAACTACCGAATCGCGCTCGAGCGTGCGATGCAGGCGGCATCGCGCTCGCACCTGGAGAAGGCGCGCGACTTCGAGTCGAAGGATCAACTCGAGGCGGCGCTCGGCGAGTACAAGGCGGCGAGCGAGTACGATCCCTCCAATCGCCTCGCGACCGCGAAGATCGCCGAGCTCGATCGCAAGATTCGCGATCGCATCGAAGCGGCGCGGCCGCCGCCGCCAATCCAGCAGTTGCGCGAACGGGCACGTGCGGCATCGCAGCCGCCCGCTCTCATCAACCCGAACGAAATCCTCACGGGCCTGCGATTCACCAACGCCAGCCTGAAGGACGTCCTCGCGTTCATCGGCACGCAGACCGGCATCAACGTCACCTACGACCGCGAAGTGCAGGATCGGCCCGTCACCGTGCAGCTGGACGGCGTCACGCTCGAGCAGGCGCTGAACCAGATCATGGCGATGAACCAGTTGTCGTACAAGGTGGTCAGCGACCGCTCCATCTTCGTCTTTCCCGACACGCCGCCGAAGCACGCGCAATACGACGAACAAGTGGTGCGGACGTTCTACCTGTCGAACGCCGATCCGACCGAGATCTCGCAGCTGCTGAGCGTCATCATCCGGCTGCCGGGCATCGCGGTGCAGCCGGCGATTGCCGTCAACAAGACCACGAACACGCTGACGGTGCGGGCCACCTCGGCCGTTGTACAGATTCTCGAAAAGATCATCGAGCAGAACGACAAGCCGCGCGCCGAAATCGTCGTCGACGTCGAAATCCTCGAGGTCGATCGCCAGCGCGTCAAGAACTACGGCATCAACCTCTCCAGCTACAACCCGATTCTGGGCATGGTCTTCTCGCCAGAGGTCTCGCCGAGCTCGACGACAACGGGGACTGGCGGCACCGGCGCCACCGGCGGCACAGGTGCTACAGGAGGCGGAACGAATACTACGGCGCCCAGTACGTCGACTCCGCCGGGTAACCAGGTTTCGCCGCCGCTGTTCAATCTGAACACGATCACGCGCGGTATCAGCACGACCGACTTCTACCTCGCGGTGCCGACCGCTGTGGTCCGGTTCCTGGAGTCGGACTCCCACACGAAAGTCGTCGCCAAGCCGCAGCTGCGCGGCGCCGAAGGGATGAAGCTGTCGTTCGCGGTCGGCGATCAGATTCCGATCGTGTCGACGAGCTACACGCCGATCGCGACCGGCGGCGCCGGCGTGAATCCGTTGAGCTCATATCAATACAAGGACGTCGGCGTGAAAGTTGAAATGACCCCCCGTGTGACGGTGGAAGGGGACATCATTCTCGACATCACGCTCGAGGACAATCAGCTCGGCGCCGACAAGGCGGTCGCCGGTGTGACGGTGCCGTCGTTCGTCCAGCGCACGGTGACGACGAGGTTGCGATTGCGCGACGGCGAGTCGAATCTGCTTGCCGGGTTGATCCAGGAACGCGACGCGACGAGTGTCTCGGGATTTCCCGGCGCGATCCATCTGCCGTTTTTCAAGCAGGTCTTCTCCGGCAACGCAACCCAGAACGATCAGGTCGAGATCATCATGCTGCTCACGCCGCACATCGTGCGGACGCAGGAGCTGACCGAAAACGATCTCAAGCCGATATACATCGGGTCGCAGCAGAATCTCGGCGTGGGTGGCCCGCCGCCACTGATCGCGGCGCCTCCGCTGGAGCCGGCGCCGCCCGCGCCACCGGCGCCTGGTGCTCCCGGAGCGGGCCAACCCGGCGCACCGACCATCCTGCGTGGTCCGGGCGGGCAGCCCGTCACGGTCGCGACGCCTCCTGGAAGTACGCCCGTGCCCGGGACAGTTCTCGTACCGCCACCGACGCCTACGCCGACACCGACGACGCCCACGACCGAGCCCGCGACGACACCGCCGGCAGCAGCGCCAACGACACCGGCGCCAGCCGCGCCGACTCCGGCAGCGCCTGGCGCCACACCACCGGCCACGACGCCGCCCGGGACACCGCCGCAGCCGCCGGAGGCGACGACGTCGACGGGAATCGGCCAGGCGCAAATCATCGTGTCGCCGAGCGGCACGACGTTCCGCGTCGGCGGCGGGCCGTATGTCGTACCGATTTCGATTTCCGGGGCGGCGCGCATCTCGACGATCACGCTCACGCTCACGTTCGACGCGACGAAACTCCGCGTCCGCACCGTGCAGGAGGGCAGCTTCATGCGCGCCGGCGGCGTCAACGTCACGTTCAGCCAGCAGGTCACCGGCAACCGCATCGACATCACGCTCTCGCGCGCGGCCGATTCGACCGGTGCGTCAGGTACGGGTCTGCTCGCGGCGATTCTGTTCGATGCGATTGCGCCGGGCGCCGCCACCATCACGACGAGCGGAACGGCGACTGGTCCCGGCGGCACGGCCATGGGTCTCCGCTTCACGCCGGTGACGATCACGGTGCAGCAATGAAAGGGACGCGCGGGTACACGTTCGTCGAGCTCCTCGTCGTCGCGACGATCATCATCATCCTCGCGTCGGCGGTGATGCCGCTCGCGAGGGTGACCGCGCGGCGGCAGCGCGAAGCGGAGCTCCGCCGCGCGCTGCGCGAGATGCGCACGGCGATCGACAAGTTCAAGGAGGCCGCCGACCTCGGCCAGATCGGATCGCTCGACATCAAGGTCGGCAGTGAGGGCTATCCTGCCGATCTGCAGCAGCTCGTCGACGGTGTGACCGCCGCGAACGACGCGACGGGCCGAAAGCTGAAGTTCCTCCGCAGGATTCCGGTCGATCCGATGATGCACAACACCGAGTGGGGCCTCCGCTCGTATCAGGACAAGCCCGACACGACGCGCTGGGGCGGCCAGAACGTGTTCGACGTCTACACGACCTTCGACGGCAAAGCGCTGGACGGCACCAAATACAGAGACTGGTAAGAGAAATTGACCAAGGGATCAACGCTGCCGCGCGGGTTCACGCTCATCGAGTTGATGGTCGTGTTGTCGCTCATCACCATTCTTGCGACGATGGGCCTGGTGCAGTATCGCAACAGCCAGATCCACGCGAAGGAAGCGGTGCTGAGGGAAGACCTGTTCCGGATGCGGGACGCGATCGATCAGTACTACGCCGACAAGAATCAGTACCCCAGCACGATCGATGCGCTGGTCAGCGACGGCTACCTGCGCAAGCTGCCCGAGGATCCGTTCACCAGAAACTCGACGTCGTGGCAGACGGTGCCCGCCGAACCCGATCCGAACAATCCCACCGCCGAACCCGGCGTGTACGACGTCAAGAGCGGTTCCGACGGAACCGCTCTCGACGGATCGAAGTACTCGGACTGGTAAT
>DAIUKO010000071.1:0-9367 GCA_036848175.1 Vicinamibacterales bacterium
ATCGAGCGCATCCTCGACGACTTCCCGTACTTCGGCGGCGCGACCAACGGCGGGATGCCGAACCCGGATCTGATCGAGCAGGTGTTCCGATCGGAATTCGACGTCGCCTATGAAGAAGGCGGGCTCTTCATCCTGACGATGCACCCGCACATCACGGGACACCGGTCACGTGTGGCTGGGCTCGAGAAGCTGATCCTGCACATGAAGTCGAAGCCGGGCGTGTGGTTCGCGACGCACGAGCAGATCGCGCGGTATGTGAAGACGAACAGCCGGACGTAGACTGAGGCGGGTCGGGATTCGCGATTCGGGGTTCGGGATTCGGGATTTGATGATCCGCTCGAATTCCAAATCGCTACTGGCGCTTCTTCCCTGCGTCCTCGGATGCTTTCCTCTCCTCGGCGCGAGCACCTGACAGAATGTCCGCCAGTCCGTAGTTCCCTTCGTGACAGGCGTATTCGAAGATCGGCCCTTCGGTCTTCGCCATCGGATACGCCACCGTCCACGGCCTCGTCCACGTCGTCGGATCGTCCACGGTGAATCGATACTCGAGCGTGTCGGCATCGATGCGGGTGAAGCGTTCGACGAGGTGCAGGTTCGCGCCGGCGCCGCGGAAGTTCGTCTTGTCGGTGAAGTTGATCGTATCGATGACCAGCGTGTCGCCTTCCCAGCGGCCGCGAGCATCGCCCATCCACCGGCGCACGGCGGGAGAGTCGTGCGGACGGCCGTCCATCGGGATGACGCGCGCCTCGTGGATCATCTCGGTGAGCAGCACGACGTATCCCGGTGTCTGGTAGATCTGCAGGTTGTTGTTGTAAGGACCGGGCAGCAGCCCTTCGGGCACGCCGCGGGTCAGGCACCGCTCGAACAGGCCGCGATTCTCGTACGAATCGGCCGGGCCGTGCGCTTGCGCGGCGGCACGGCGCGCGGCGGCGCGCGCCTGCCCTTCCGCCGTCTGCGCTGGAATTCTTCCATCGGGCGGATCGACGATGAGCGAGGTGCGTCTCGTTTTGACGACCGTCTTCCCGTAGTCGAGCCACCACGCCGGATGGACCGACTGCTCGGTGCGCGGATCGTCCGGTGGGCGGCCGTCCTCGCGTTCGAGCGCGCGCTGCTCGTACGCGGCCACTTCGTCGGCCGTCATGAATTCCTTGTCGGCGAACTGCCTGGGACGCTCGAGCGGCGTCGCGCTGCGATAGTCCCAGATGCCCTGGAGATCAGGATGACCGTCCGGCGTCCGCGGCAGCTTCTTCGTCTGCCCGCCGACCACAGCTGGCGCGGCGAGACAGATCGCGAGGGCGAGGCCGAGGATCGCTTTCAGACGGACCTCTACTGCTGCAACACGCCGGTGGTGTTGCGCTTCGGTACGTAGCCGACCGGAATCAGCGCGATCTCCTTCATCGACTTGATGTCGACGACGGACACGTCGTTGGTGACCGGGTTCGCGACGTAGGCCTTCTGTCCGTCGGGCGTGAGCGTCACCCAGCCCGCGCCCTTGCCGCCGAGGAACACCGTGCCAATGTTGTTCAGGTCGGGCAGCGAATACGAATAGAGCGCGTTGTTCAAGCGGCTGCAGACGACGAGCGTCTTCTGATCGGCAGTGACCGCCATCCCGTGAGACGGATCCGAACCCTCGGGCACTGTCGATCGTCCCGGCGGAAGATCGGGATTCTTGACGCGCTTGATCTCCTTGTGGGTTGCGAAGTCGACGACGGCGAATCCGTTGAATCCGGTCAACTGCGTGAACAGCCATTTCGTCGAGCCGTCGGGATTCGCCGAGAACGTCATCGGCCGGATTCCGAGATCGAGCTCCAGCGTCCACGCCGGCTCCTCGGCCGCCGCGTCGAAGACGTTGATCGTCTTGCCTTGAATCGAGCCGGCGACGACGTACTTGCCGTCCGGCGTGACGTAGGCGTTGTGGATCGTGCCCTTGGTCGGCAGCGTCTTCACGCGCTGCATCGACGCGGTGTCGATCACGTCGACGCCCCCCGGCGCCTGGATGATGCCGACGTACACGCGCTTGCCGTCCTTGCCGACGGCGAGATTGTTCGGGTGGCCGCTCAACGGCACCTGCTTGATGACCTTGAGCGTCTTGCCGTCGACGATGTCGAGCGTGCTGAGCGCCTCGTTGCTGATGTAGATGCGGCTGCCATCGGGCGCGACGGCGGCGCCGTGATTGACCTCAATCCCGTCGATCGTGCCGATCACTTTGTTCGTGGCCGGATCGATGATGTGGACGTTGTCGCCGGCGCTGTTGGTCTGAACGATCACGACTCGCTTGCCAGCCGAGCCGACGGGTACCGTCAGGAACACGCCGAGCGCAACCGCGATCGCGGCCGCGATATACCAGCGAAACGCATGCGTGGTCGTCATCGTTGTTCACTCCGCGTTTTGGTGTCGCCGAGGACCCAGGCTCTGAGGATCTGCCACTCCGGATCGCTCTGCGAGCTCCAGTGCTTGCCGCCGTTGTGGAAGAAGTCGCCGCCGGCCTTCTCCGCCAGCGGGTGCACGAGCAGCCGGCTCTTCTCGTTGCCGGGCATCACGACGCGCTTCATGGCTTCGAAATTCTTGCGCGACTCCTCCTCGTTCCACGTCGTGCCCGACGAGAACGCCTGCAGGCGCAGCGGCGTGCCGGCGACGTGGCACGAAACGCAGCGCGCGTGGCCGGGACGCTTTGCGTAAAAGATCGGCTGCACGCGCGTCTTGAAAAACTCGAAGTCCAGCGTGGGTGGCGGGGCCGATTGTCCGGCTGCAGTCGCGTGCGCGGCCAGGGCCGCCAGAACGAACGATCCGAAGGTCGCGAGGATGGCGTGTCTCGTCATCGTGCGGCGTCCTCCATTGCGAGCGGCGCGTTACGAGCCTGAAGTAACGGCGACAGGTTATACCCCGTGCTCACGGCGTGCAACAGTCTTTCGGTAGAGCTCGAGGGCATCCCTGATGGTGGCGAGCGCCTCCATCGGTCCCAGCAGCTCCTCGACGACGACCTGCTTCTCTTCGAGAACCTTGTAGTCCTCGAAGAACTGCCGCACCTGACGAAGGATGTGTGGCGGCAGTTGTCGGTGGTCGGTGTAGTCGGCGAACGACGGGTCGTGGACGCTG
Source organism: Vicinamibacterales bacterium (assembly GCA_036848175.1). Classification (GTDB taxonomy): domain Bacteria; phylum Acidobacteriota; class Vicinamibacteria; order Vicinamibacterales; family CAVVIG01; genus QHWF01. Next base: position 3,097 of record DAIUKO010000071.1, read on the forward strand.
ACGGCGACAATCTTGTCGTCGATGCCTTTCTCATCGCGCATGCGCATCACGCCGATGGCCCGCGCCTGCACGATCGTGAGCGGGTACACCGGCTCGTTGCCGAGCACGAGCACGTCGAGCGGATCGCCGTCGTCGCAGTACGTCCGCGGAACGAATCCGTAGTCGGCTGGATAGTGCACGGCGCTGTAGAGGACGCGATCGAGGCGCAGCAGCCCCGTCTCCTTGTCCAACTCGTACTTGTTCGTGCTGCCCCTGGGAATCTCGATGATGACCGGGAACGCCGTCGCGATCTCCGCCTCGTCGACGTGGGTGTCGTGCCATGGATGCATGAGATCGTGGCGAGGACTATCGCTCAGTCAGCGCGAGATCGCAATTCCTCGCGCGAGCATGTAGACGCCGAGCGCCAGCACGAGCAGAGCCACGAGCTTCCGGAACAGGGGCCGCGGAATGCGAGCCAGGATGTGCTCGCCGGCGACGGTGCCGCCAACAGCGGCCGCCGTCGCCACCGCGATCGTCGGCGCGATGTCCATGAGGCGTCGGCCGTCGTTCACGACGTAGACGGGCATGCGCGCGGCATCGACAATCAACCCGACCGCCGTCGCGGTCGCGACAAACGCCGCCGGCGACAAGTCGTATCCGAGCAGCGCGGCCGATCGCACGCCGCCCTGATTCCCGACCAGCCCGCCGAGCAGACCGGAGACCGCCCCAGCGACCCATCCGGCGATTCGACCGAAGCGAAGACGTTCGGACACGCCTGTCAGCCCCGCGACACCGACGAACATGAGCACGCAGGCGAAGACGATCATCAGCACCGGGGACGTCGTGGATTGCTGGAGCAGCGCGCCGGTCAGTCCGCCCGCGGCGCTCATGACGCCGAACGTCCTCAGCACGCGCCAATCGGTGTCTTGCCGCATCCTCCAGAATCGCACCGCCGTGGCGACGAGGTGCGGAATCGAAACCGCCGCGACCGCGAGGCGCATGTCGACGCGCGTGTCGAAGACCGGCGTCAGGATGCTGCCGATGCCGAAACCACTGACTGACGCGATGGCGCCGGCGATCACAGCGGCGATGGCGACGAGCGCGTTGAATGCCAAGGACGGCACGAACGATCGAGGCGTCAGGTTCGGCCGGGACGATAGAGCAGGACTTCGGCGCGCTCGAGCGTGATCAACCCGTCGCCGACCATCTGCTCCAGGTCCGGCATGAAGCCCTCGATCTTGTCAGGCGCATCGACGATCTCGATCACGATCGGCAGATCCTGCGAGAGCTCCAGGAGCTTCGCGGTGTGGATGCGGCTGTGCGCGCCAAAGCCCATGAAGCCTTTGATGACCGTCGCGCCGGCGAGGCCGCGCTTGCGAGCCTCGAGGACGATCGCTTCGTAGAGCGGCTTCCCGTGCCAGCGATCCGCTTCGCCGACGAAGATGCGCAGCAGCTTCCCTTCAGTCGGAAGAGTCATCCATCACCGCATGAGCGCAAATCCGGCCGCAAGGCCGACGACGCCGACGACCACCTGGCCGACGAGATTCATCGACGCCCACACCAGCTGACCGTCGCGAATGAGGGCGAAACTCTCGAACGCGTAGGACGAAAATGTCGTGAACCCGCCCAGAATGCCGACCAGCATGAAGGCGCGCGTCTGCGGCGGCAGCGCGATTCGCTGTTCGGCGGCGCCGGCGATCAAGCCAAAGACGAAGCAGCCGATCGCGTTGACCGCGAAGGTGCCGACGGGGAACAGCGAGCCGGTCGCGCGAAGCACGAGCATCGAGACGAGATACCGCGCGACCGATCCAATCGCGCCGCCAATCGCAATGACCAGGAGATTCACGTAGAATCAAGGACCATCGTCATTATGCCAGTGCTCGAACTTTTCGCCAGCTCCGGACTCGGATCGCTCGTCGGCATGCGCCACGCGCTCGAGCCGGATCATCTCGCCGCGGTCTCGACGCTGCTGACCGACGAGCGGGATCCGGACGACCGCCGCCGCCGGACTCGCGCCGCGTTGCTCGGCATCTGCTGGGGACTCGGCCACACCTTGTCGCTGCTCGCGATCGGCGTCGTGCTCGTCGTCCTGCGCGCGGAGATGCCGGCCGCGATCACCGACATCTTCGAGCTCGGCGTCGCGCTGATGCTGGTGGCGCTCGGACTGCGCGCGATCTATCGGGCCGCGCGGCAGGGGCCGGCCGGTCCCATACACGTACATCATCACGGCCGCATCGTCCACGTGCATCCCGGCGCGCCGGCGCACATTCACATCGGCGCATGGACGCTCGCGCGGCGGCCCTTGCTCATCGGCGCGGTGCACGGCCTCGCGGGCAGCGGCGCGCTGACGGCGCTCGTGCTCGCCACGCTGCCGTCAACGGCGGCGCGACTCAGTTACATGACGCTGTTCGGATTGGGATCGACGCTGGGGATGGCGGCGATGTCGGGACTGCTTGGCTGGCCGCTCGCGCGCCTCACCCACAATCACACCGTCGCGCGCGCCGTCTCCCTCGTCGTGGGATGCGTGACGACCGCGCTGGGTCTGGCCTGGGGATATCCACTCGTCGGACGATTGTTCTAGGCGGCCGCGGTCACTTCACGCTCACGGTCCACGTCACCGGAACCGACTCCGGCACGAAGCAGACCTTGTCGTCGCACGCCTGAAAGTCCAGCGTGCCCGCGAGGGTGAGCATCGATCCCGCCTTCACCGTTTTCGCGAGCGTGGCGTCGGTCGCGATCCGGAACGGTTTCTGGTACACCGGCACCGTTTCGTTCAGCGGCGCGAAGAACATCATCTCGGACTTCGGATACGACGCCTTGCCGGCCTTCACCTCGGCCTGCGGCTTCAGCGTGACTTTGACCGGCAGATAATCCTTCGCCCCTGGTGCGTACACGTGCACGCCGGGATTGGGCGTCATGTCGACGAACAGCGCGATCTTTCCACCGGGCGCCGCGCTCGCCGCGTCGGTCGCCGTCGTAATCGTCGCGTGTTTGGAAAGAGGAGGGGTGCCGCGGAACTGCAACGACGGCGCGGCCTGCGCGACCAGCAACGCGGAAGCGCCAAGAACGCAGAGCCCGCAGAGCGCGAAGTGTCCTCGACGTGCTCTGCGGACTCCGCTGTGTTGTCCGTTTATCTGCATCCGCGCATTTTACCGCTTCTTCACTTCGTAGAGCGTCCCGGCGCCGCCGCCGAGCGCCGCGCCGATCAACGCGCCTTTCTTGCCGCCGAAAATCGCGCCGAGACCGGCGCCGGCCGCCGTCGAGCCGCCGATGACCATCGCAGTCTTCGTCCAGTCGCGGCCGGGCTTACGCTCGACGACACGCGTCGTCGTCGTGCGCGGCGCAACCTGCGTGACGGCAGGCCGAGCCGCCGGAGCCGGCGCGACGTACGGATCGTAGGCTGCAACCGGACGAACGCTGTTGACCGGATAGGCCAGCGGCGCGCGCGCCGCTGCGTATGGCGAGTAATACGGATCGGTCACGTCGACGCGCTCGCTCGCGTACAGCGGCCGCGCGGTCGCGTAGGCCTGACCGCGCGCGTCGTACTGGATCATGTCGGGCGCCGCGGCGACGCGTGTTCCGAGAAGACCGTAGGCGATGAGCAGAACACCGACGGCAATGACGCTCAAGACAGTTGCGAGGAACGCTCTCATGACTCTGACCTCCGCTGGCCAGCAGTAGAGCGAGCGGGATGCCAAAAGTTCCTCGCGTATTTCCATAAGGATTTCAACGAGTTAACGAAATCGTTACCGGCTGACTGACCTCAGAAGAGGTCAGCCGTATTCGCCGCCAGTAGAATGGTCGCGCATGTCGACGCGCATCCTCATCGTCGAGGACGATCCGGACATCGCACAGCTCGTCGCCCATTACCTCGCCAAGGCCGGATATACGACCGAGCGCATTGCGTCGGGCCGCGAAGCGCTGGCGTCGATTGCCGCGAAGCCGCCCGATTTGGTGATCCTCGATCTGATGCTGCCGCAGGTCGACGGCCTCGAGGTCTGCCGAGCGGTGCGGTCCGATGCACACACGGCGGCCGTGCCGATCATCATGCTCACCGCGCGAAGCGAAGAGTCGGAGCGCATCGTCGGACTCGAGCTCGGCGCCGACGACTACCTCGCCAAGCCGTTCAGTCCGAACGAGCTCGTCGCGCGCGTCCGCGCGCTGCTGCGCCGCGCGCATCGCACGCCCTCAGAGGGCCGCACGCTCGCATACGGTCCCATCGTGGTCGACACCGAGCGCCACGTCGTGTCGCTCGACGGGCGCGACATCACGCTGACCGCCAAGGAATTCCTGCTGCTCGAATATCTCCTCCGGCATCGCGGCCGCGTGCTCTCGCGCGACGTGCTGCTCACCGACGTGTGGGGTTACCGGTACACGGGCGGAACCCGAACGGTCGACGTCCACGTGCGGCGCTTGCGCGAGAAATTGCCGCTGCTCGTCGACGCGCTGGTGACGGTGAAGCAGTTCGGGTACAAGCTGATCGAAGCGGAAGAATGACCAGCGGCCGGCCGGCGCGTTCGTTTCAAACCAGGTTCTTCTTCGCCGCCATCTTCGCCGCGCTGATCGCGCTCGTTGTCGCCGGCGCGCTCTTCGCGACGACGATGCGGCGGCAGGTCGACGCGCGAATCGAAAACACGCTGGTGGCCGAAGCGCGCCTCGCCGCAGACTTGCTCGCGGCCGGCGCCGTTTCCTCGAACAGCGCGCAGCTCGACGACGAGGCCGATCGCATCGGCGAACTGATCGGCGCGCGCGTGACCTTCATTGCCGCCGACGGCCGGGTGGTCGGCGATTCGTCGGAGCCGGTCGACGCGCTGGCGGGGATGGAGAACCACGCGCAGCGGCCGGAAGTGATCGAGGCACGAGCGAACGGACTCGGCCGCGCACGCCGCCACAGCGACACACTCAAAATCGACATGTCGTACGTCGCGGTGCCAGTGAAACACCCGAGCATCGCCTTCGTCCGGGTGGCGCTGCCGCTCACGAACATCCGCCAGCAGCTGCAGGCAGTGCTGACGACGACTCTGGCCGCTCTCAGCGTGGCGCTCATCGGCGGCGCCCTGATGGCGTGGATCTTCGCGGTCCGCGTCGGCCACCGCGTCCGCATCATCGCGGACGTCGCCCGGCGCTATCGCAGCGGCGATCTCACACCACCCCGTCTCGGCTTCGGCGACGACGAACTGGGCGACGTGGCGCGGGCGCTCGATGACTCGATCCAGGAGGTCGGACGGCGGCTCGACGAGCAGGCGCGCGACCGCGGACGGATGGAAGCGATTCTCGCCGGCATGGTCGAAGGCGTCATCGTCGTCGACGGCCAGGGCAAGCTGCAGCTGGTGAACCGCGCCGCGCGCCACATGCTGAAGCTCGACGAGCCGGTCATCGGCCGTGCCTACGTCGAGACGATTCGACACCCGGCGATCGCGGAGCTCGTGGCCGCCGTGCTGCTCGGCCGATCGCCGGATCCGATCCAGCTGTCGCCGCCGCGCGATCCGTCGCGGACCATTCTCGCGCGCGCCGCCGCCGCCGTCGGCACCGGCACGCACGGTGTGGTCCTCGTGCTGCTCGACATCACCGACCTGCGGCGCGCCGATCAGATCCGCCGCGATTTCGTCGCTAACGTGTCGCACGAGCTGCGCACGCCGCTGACGGCGATCCGCGGCTACGTCGAGGCGCTCACCGACGGCGGCGCGAGTCCGGAAGAAAGCCACCGCTTCCTCGAAATCATCACGCGGCACACCGAGCGGATGGAGCGGCTCGTGAAGGATCTGCTGCGACTGGCGCGGCTCGACGCGGGTCAGGAGACGCTGGAGGTCATCGCCTGCGAGACACGCACGCTCATCGAAAACGTGATCACCGACGTCACGCCTGCGGCCGATCAGCGCCGTCAGCAGTTCGAGGTGACGGTGGGATCGGGCGCCGAGCTGGTGCGCGTCGATCCGACCAAAGTGCACGACGCGCTGCGCAATCTCGTCGCCAACGCCATCACCTACGCGCCTGAACGATCGACGATCCGCATCGGCGCATCTCCGGCGGCCAAGGGCGTCGCGATCACCGTGGCCGACGAGGGGCCGGGGATTCCCGATCACGATCTCTCGCGCGTGTTCGAGCGGTTCTATCGCGTCGACAAGTCGCGGGCCCGCGATCCGGGCGGCACCGGACTCGGGCTGGCCATCGTCAAGCATCTCGTCGAACTGCACGGCGGCAGCGTCGTCGCCGAGAACGGGGAGAGGAGCGGCGCCCGGTTCACGATGACCGTTCCCGCGCCCTGATGCCGTCCTTCGATCGCGCCCTGCTG
>DAIUKO010000071.1:9467-26239 GCA_036848175.1 Vicinamibacterales bacterium
TGGACTGGGGGCTGCTGGTCTTCTTCGTGGGTCTCTTCATCATCGTCGGCGGCGCGGAGCGCGCGGGACTCACGCGGACGCTCGTCGACCCACTCGCGAGATGGAATCTGCACCGCCTGCCGGTTTTCGTGACGGCAACCGCCCTGCTCGCGAACGTCGTCAGCAATGTGCCGGCCGTCATGCTGCTGCGCACGCTCGTGCCCTCCTTCCCCGATCCGCACACGGGGTGGCTGGCCCTGGCGATGTCGTCAACGCTTGCCGGGAACCTGACGATCACCGGCTCGGTTGCGAACATCATCGTCGTGGAACGCGCGCGCGCGGAGGGCGTGACCGTCGGCTTTGGCGACTACTTCCGCATCGGCCTGCCGGTCACGCTCGCGACAATGTTCGTCGGGTCGATCTGGCTCTGGCTGATCTAGCCCTTCGGCTTGGCGGCAGTCGGCTTTGCCGTCGTCGTCGGTTTCGGCGCCGCGGCGCCTCCGACCTTCACTTCCACGGCCGTCTTGCTCTTTTTGTCGACGTCGATCACCACGCGGTCACCGGCCTTTAAATCTTTGACCGTGAGATGTGCATCGCCCTTCATGATCATCGTCTTCGCCGTGATCGGGATCGTGCGCGTCTGCTTCGCCGTGGTTTCAACGGTGATGGCGGTCTCGGTGATGCTCGTCACCGTGCCGCGTACGTGCTCGTTGTCGCCATGCGCGAACGCGAAAGCGGACGTCATCAGCAGCGCGACGGCAGCGGCCAGAACGATTCGTCTCATGTCTCTCGGCTCCTCGTCATTGTTTGTGATGCGTGTGCGGCTTCTTCGAATCCTCGGACGGCTCGGGCCCGCCGCGAAGGAATTCCTGTTCCTCGCGCTCTTCCTCGATCTCCGCCGGATTCCTCGGATTCATCCCCTCCATCTCCTTCAACTGCTCCGGCGTGAGCTCGCTCAGGTGGCGAATCAAGTGGACCAGCGTCCAGCTGTCCTCGTCCCGATCGTCGTCCTTCGCGCCCCATGCGGGCATCCCGGTGAGACGGACGCCGTTCTGGATGATGTAGTAGAGCTCGCCGTCGCTGAGCGACTGCGTGGCCGGCAGCCGCATGTCGGGCGTCTTCGGGTAGAGGCTCCGGCCAATCTCGGTGTCGCCGCTGCCGTCGTTGGCATGGCAGAGCGCGCAGTGATCGGCGAAGTGCGCGCGCGCCGATGCGAGCACCTCGGGCGTCAATGCCACCGGATTTTGAAGCGCCCTGGCGCGACTCGGCACCGCGAGATGCCGAAGCCGCCGCGCGACGAACGCCTCCGCGCGCGACGGCTCATCGCGCGCGCTGAACCCGCGGCGGATCGTCGCCACCGCCGCAGCCAGACCGCCGACGAGCACCAGCACGACGATAACGGCGGCGATCGTCCGCGCTCGCATCCGTCGATTATCGTCTTGAATGACGCCGCCGCGAAAGTCAGAACGACCAGCGGACGCCGCCGTTGAGGTTCCGGCCATCGAGCGGCGCCCACGCGTCGACGGTCCACCGGCCGTCGATGCCCCGTGCCGGCCGCACGAGCGGATCCCAGCGCGTCTGACGCACGTCGGTCAGATTCTCACCGTTGAGAAACAGCCGGACTGCGCGAAGGCGGCGCTCGACGAGGATACCGAACACGTTGTAGGGGCGGCTCTCGTCCCGGTACGGATTGGCTTCCAGCCGCTGCACTCCGGTGTAGTACCACTCGACGCCGAGCCGCCCGGCCTTCCCATCGTCCCATTGCCACATGGCGTCGACGCCGATGCTGTGGCGCGGCGTCAACTCGACGTCGTCTCCCCCCTGACGTGAGCGGACGTATGCGTAATTCGCCACCACAGAGAACTGATCGGCGCGCCATATTGCCAGCGCTTCAAGGCCGCGATTGGTGGCGGGCGCCGGACGATTGGCGAGCACGTATCGATCGACTCGATCGACCTCGACTGGATCCTGGACGGTCGACGCGAACAGCGTCAGCGTCGTCTTCACGGACCCGATCGAACGGGTGACGTCAAAGGAAGCGCTGCGGCCTCGCTCGGCTTTGAGCGGCGTCGCGACGGTCAGCCGCGAGAGTCCGGCCGCTTCGGTTTCTTCAGTCAGCGGCGTCGCCGCGAAAAAGCCGGTGCCGAACGAGACACGGCTGCTCCATTGGCGCCACCGCAGTAATCCGGCGACACGGGGACTCAGGAAGGCGCCGTATTCGCTGTGCACATCGAGGCGGCCGCTGGCCGACAGGGACAGCCATTTCGTCAGATCGACGTCGTCCTGCACGAACAGACCGGGCACCGTGAACGTGTATGCGAACCGCGGCACGTCGATCGGCCGATACGCGTCACGCTCGAGCGCGGCACCGCCGACCAAGGTATGGCGTCCGATGGTGCGCCGCATCGTGACCTCGGCGAACGCGGTGTCGTGGTCGTCGCGTTCGACCGTCTCGCCGAACTGGTGATCGAGATGCTGATGGGTGACCGATGCCCGTGCGCTCAACACGGAGGTGCCAATCAGCGTCTGAAAGGACGTCCCGGCATCGAACCGTCTTGTGTCGAGTGCCTCGACGTACGGCTGCCCTGTCGCCGCGAGCACCGCGTCCGGCAGCGTGCCGCCCATGCGATCCTCGACCGTCACGCCGGCGGTGGCAAAGAAGCTTCGGCCGCTCTTGTTGTCCCAGAACGCACGCGGCCGAAGCACCGCGCGCGCGTAGCGCGGGAGGTCGGCCCACCGATCGCCGTCGGCGTCGAACCGTTCCTGGCCGTTTGCGCTGGCCAGCAACGCGAAGCTCCAGCGGTCGGTGAGTGGCGCCGCCTGCCAGAACGCCGCGTCGGTCGCGCCGCGCGTCGATCGGTTCACGAGCAACTGCCCTTCGCGCTTCGCGCCCGGCCGCCGCGAGACCAGGTTGACGACACCGCCCATCGCGCCGGCGCCATATAAAGATGATGCGACGCCCTTGATCACTTCGACCTGACCGAGGTCCACGGGCGGAATCTGCAGCAGCCCGAACGACCCGACCTGCTCTCCCGACAACGGCAGGCCGTCGGTCAAGAATCGTGTGTAGCGGCCGCGCATGCCCTGAATTCTGACGCTCGCCGCGCCGAGCGACGGCGACGTCGCCTGCACGCGCAGCCCGCCCATTTCGTTCAGCATCATGACGATATCGCCGGGCGTCATCATGAGCTTCTCTTCGATCTCGTCACGATCGAGGACTTCGACGCGCATCGGCTCGTCCTCGATGCCGCGCTCGGTCCGCGTCGCCGAAACGGTCACTTCCTGCTCGATCCGGATCGGCTCGGGCGGCGGTTGGGCGGGAGGCTGAGCGAGGGCGGCGGCGCCAAGACAGAGCCAGACGATGAGATCCACCACATTCATCGTAATGGAAGCATTGTGCCGATCCGTCGATTAGAATCCGACCGTGCCGATTCGACTCGTGGTCGCCGACGACCATCCGATCGTCTTGCAGGGACTGCTGCGCTTGTTCGAGCGGCAAGCGGACTTCGAGGTGGTCGCCACGTGTACCGACACGAACGAAACCATCGAGGCGGTACGCGCGCGGCGGCCTGACGTCCTCGTCCTCGATTTGCGTATGCCCGGCCACGGTGGTCTCGGCGTGCTGCGCGCGCTCGAGCGGGACGGCGCGCGCTGTCCGACCGTGCTGCTGACGGCCGCGGTCACCGGCGCCGAAGTGATGGAAGCGGTGCGGCTCGGCGCCAGCGGTCTCGTGTTGAAGGAATCGCCGCCCGACACGCTGCTCGACTGCATCCGCCGCGTCCACGGCGGCGGCGAATGGATCGACGGCGACACCGCTTCACGGGCGGTGCGCGGCGTGATGGCGCGCGAAGAAGCGACGCGCGAAGCCGCCGAGTCGTTGACGCCGCGCGAGCTCGAAATCGTCCGGATGGTCGCCCAGGGGCTGCGCAACAAGACCATCGCCGAGCGCCTCTCGATCTCGGAAGGGACGGTGAAGGTCCACCTGCACAACATCTACGAGAAGCTCGAGATCGGCGGCCGGCTCGAGCTCGTGCTCTGCGCGCAGCAAAAAGGTCTGGTCTGAACGACTGCGCAGGGCGGACCTGCGTGTCCGCCCGGGGCCGCGACATGGGTCGGCCGCTACCGACGTCGACGTGGCTCAGGCGCGAAGAAGAGACGTCTGCTCGGCCGGCACCGCGATTTCGATCCGCGATCCGGACGCGGTCGAATCGATCGCCATCCGGCCGCCGAGTGCCGTGACGCGATCGCGCAGGCTCGCCGGCCCGACATTCCGCCGCACGAGCTCGTCGTGATCGAGATGCCCCAACACCGGAAACCCGCGGCCATCGTCGCGCACGACGATGGTGAGGCCGCCGTCGCGCGCGGCGACGTCGACGGTCACCTTGGACGGATGCGCGTGTTTCAACGCGTTGACAACGGCCTCGTGTGCCATCAACCGCATCCCTTGTTCGACAGCGGGCGCCAGCGAGAGCTCGGCCGGCGTCACGCGCACGACGATCGGCACCTTCCACTCGACGGCGAGGCGCGCCGACATTTCTTCGAGCTGCTGCACGAGCGAACCTGCGTCAGCGGTCGTGCCCACGGGCGGTTTGAGATCCTCGATGAAGAGCCGCAGCTCGCGCTGTTCGAGCGCGAGCGCGCGTTCGATCGCGAGCAGGCGGTCGCCTAGCGGCGGATCGCCGGCGGGCTGGGCGGCGATCGCCTGGAGCTCGAGCCGGACGCCGGTCAACGACTGCAGCACACCGTCGTGCAGATCGCGTGCGAGCCGGATGCGGTCTTCGCGGATCGCCAGCTCGCGCAGGCGATCGGCGACATACAACTGATCGAGCGAGTTGCCGACTTCGCGCGCGACGACGTTCACGATCGCCATCGCGTCCGGCGTCGAGCTCTCCACGCCCGCAAAACAGACGCGGCCCGACAGGTGCTCGGTGCGAAAACCGGCGGTCGCGTGCGGCGGCGGGCCGATCCGGCCCGCCAAATCGGCGGGAAGCGGTTCGTCGAGCGGCGGCAGATCGATCGGCGACTGCTTGGTGACCGCACCGCCTTCGGTCGGCAGCGATGACGCCACGTACAGCCATGGCTCCTCTTCCGCTTCCCAGATCGCCGCGGCCGCGGCCGCACCGACCACGTTGGCGGCGTGTTCGAGCATGCGTCGGACGCTCGCGGCCGTATCCGCGGCAATCAGCACCGGCCATCCACTGACTTTGCGCAGCGTGTTGATCGCGGCTTCGAGATCGCTCAGCGATTTGCGCTGTGCTTCCTCGGCGCGGCGGCGCCGCGAGCTGAGCCACGCCGTCGCCGACACGACGAGCCCGAAGACGATGACGCGCACGAAGTCGTCGACGCCGACGTCGAACGAATAGCGCGGCGGGGCGAAGAGGTAGGCGATGATGACCGTCGAGAGCGCGGTTGCCAGGAGTCCGGGTCCGTAGCCGCCGTAGATGGCCGGGACCAGGACGGCCGGAAAGAACAGCAGCGAGATGCTGGGGACAATCCAGCTGTAGATCGTGAACGTGCCGATCGTCGCAACCAGCACGGCGGCGACCGCTCCCACGTACGCCAGCGTGCGCGGCCGTCCTGCCGTCAACACCGCCGACAGCATACACCGCGGATGCCGATCATCCCGCGTGCGATCGTGCGTGTTCGCTCGCGCAGCAGGACGGCCGTGCGACGGCAGCCGGCGCGGGCAAACAGCAGCCGTTTCTCTTGCTGAGTCGGCCGGCGTCGCGATGGACTGTATCCACGTGCGTCAGTGCGTGACGTACTGCGTCGCCGATGGTTTTGAGAACGGCGTCGGACGGCGTGGCGAAACGGTAATGGACCCATAACCCTTCACGCCGGGTCGCGACGAGCCCGGCGCGCCGGAGATAGGCCAGATGCCGCGACGCCTTGGACTGAGGGATCTTCAGGCTTTCGTGGATGTGACAGACGCAGACCTCGCCCGTCAGCAGCAGGCCGAGAATACGAAGGCGCGTCGCGTCGGCGAGCGCCTTGAACAGGCGCTCCATCTCCGGAATCTGTCGGTTCATATATTTGCCTTGACAAATATAACACGCCTCCCTACTGTTTCTATATTCGCGTGTGCGAATACAAGGAGTGGCGATGTCCGAGCTTCAGAAAGCCGTTCAGGAAAAGTACGGTGCGATCGCCTCGGCGGTCACCGCATCGTCGCAGAAAGAAGGCTGCTGCGCGCCGGCGGCGTGCGGCGGCGATCCGATCACGTCGAATCTCTACTCCGACGCGGAAACCGGCGATCTGCCCGCCGAGGCGGTCACCGCGTCGCTCGGCTGCGGCAATCCAACGGCGCTCGCCGTGCTCCAGCCCGGACAAACGGTATTGGATCTCGGATCGGGCGGCGGGATCGACGTCCTGCTCTCAGCCAAGCGTGTCGGTCCCGCCGGCAAGGTCTTCGGTCTCGACATGACCGACGAGATGCTGGCGCTCGCGCGCGAGAACCAGCGGCAGGCCGGCGCGACGAACGTCGAGTTCCTGAAGGGCACCATCGAGGCGATTCCTCTGCCAGACGGCTCGGTCGACGTGGTGATTTCCAACTGCGTCATCAATCTCTCGAGCGACAAGGACGCGGTGTTCCGCGAAGCGTTCCGCGTGCTGAAGCCGGGCGGCCGCGTCGCGGTCTCGGATGTCGTCGTCCGCGGCGACGTCCCGGCCGACGTTCGTCGCAGCATGGAGCTCTGGGTCGGCTGCATCGCCGGCGCGCTCGACGAGAGCGACTACGCCGCGAAGCTGCGCGCGGCAGGATTCGGCGACGTCGATGTCGAGATCTGGCGCGTCTATGATGTCAACGCCGCGCGCGCGTTTCTGACCGAGAGCGGCGTCGACGTCGATCGCGTCGCGCCGCAGGTGGAGGGCAAGTTCGCGAGCGCCTTCATCCGGGCGCGCAAGCCCCAGCCGGCACCGGCGAACCGCTGTTGCGACGCCGAGTGCTGCGCGTGATCGTCGACGGCATGGCCGACCAATCGCTTCGCGTCCTGTTTCTCTGCACCGGCAACTCCGCGCGATCGCAGATGGCGGAAGCGCTGCTTCGCCATCTCTCCAAGGGCCGCGTGGCGGCGTTCAGCGCCGGCAGCGCGCCAAACGCGGAAGTGCACCCGGCGGCCAAGTCCACGCTGGAACGAATCTTCGGGATCGATACGACGCTGCTGCGGCCCAAGTCGATGCACCAATTCCTCGGCGAGCGATTCGACTATGTGATCACTGTCTGCGACAGGGCGGCGGAAGTCTGTCCAATCTTTCCTGGTGATCCGCAGCGAATCCACTGGAGCTTCGATGATCCGGCGGCGGTGACCGACGCCGATGCCCGCGAGCGTGCGTTCGAGCACGTCGCCAACGGCCTGGCGTCCCGCCTGCGGACCTGGATGTCGCGTCCCGACGTTCGCGGTCGCCTCATTGCGCGCCAGCGAGACGAAGCAATCCGTACGCGCCGGCCGCGATGAAGAATGCCGCGGGGATGGTGAGCACCCACGCCCAGACGATCTGACCGGCGACACCCCAGCGCACGGCGGACAGCCGCCGCGTCGAGCCGACGCCGACGATGGCGCCGGTGATCGCGTGAGTCGTGCTGACCGGTACACCTGTCTGCGTCGCGACCAGGAGTGCCAGCGCGGCGCCGGTCTCTGCGGCGAAGCCGCCAACCGGCTGCAGCTTCGTGATCTTCGATCCCATCGTGTGAATGATTCGCCAGCCGCCGGCGAGCGTCCCGAGGCCGATCGCGCTGTGGGCCGCCAGAACGACCCAGAACGGGATGTCGAACTTCTGGATGTACCCCGCCGCGAACAGGATCCCCGCGATGATGCCCATCGTCTTCTGCGCATCGTTGGCGCCGTGATTCAGGCTGAAGAATGCCGCCGACAACAACTGGGCGCGGCGGAAGAATCGATCGACGCGCGACGGCGGCGTCCAGCGGAACAGCCAGTGAATGCCGACCATCAGAGACAGGCCCGCCGTCAGGCCGATGAGCGGCGACAGAAAGATGAAGATGATCGTCTTGGTCCAGCCCGCGGGAATGATTGCGGCAAAGCCCGCCTTGGCGACCGCTGCGCCCGCATAGCCGCCGACCAGCGCGTGCGACGAGCTCGTCGGCAGACCGAAATACCAGGTGATCAGATCCCAGATGATGGCGCCGCTCAGGCCGCCGAAGACGACCGCGAACGTGACAATGCGGATGTCGATCATGCCGGCGCCGACCGTTCGAGCGACCGCGGTCCCGAACGTGAAGGCGGCGACGAAGTTGAAGAATGCCGCCCAGATGACCGCCTTGCCGGGCGAGAGCACCCGCGTCGACACCACGGTCGCAATCGAGTTCGCGGCATCGTGGAAGCCGTTGATGTAGTCGAAGAGGAGCGCAACCAGGATGAGGCCGACAACGATGTAGAACATCAGCCGTGCTTGACCATCACGCCTTCGAGCACGTTGGCGACATCCTCGCAGCGATCGGTGGCGTCCTCGAGGAAGTCGAGCGCCTCCTTCCACTTCATGACGAGAATCGGATCGCGTTCCTCGTCGAACAGACGCGACACCGCCTGTTGATGCACCCGGTCGGCCTCGTTCTCGAGGCGGTTGATCTCGACCGCGTGGGTCTTGAGACCTTTGTGCTTCTCCATCGCGTCGACCGCGAGACGCACCTGCCCGGCCGACGCGCTGATGATCTGCGCGAGCTCGCGCGCGCCGAACCGCACGCGCTCGAGGCGATAGAGCCTGACGAGCGCGGCCGAGGCGTCGATCGCATCCATCACATCGTCGAGCGAGCGTGCGAGCGCGTGGATGTCCTCACGATCGAGGGGGGTGACGAAGGTCCGGTGCAGACGCTGGATGATCTCGTGCGTGAGGAAATCGCATTTGTGCTCGACTTCCTTGATCTGGTCGGCCTTGTCCCAGACGGGACGGTCGGGGACCAGCATCTCCTCGAGCAGCTTCGCGCCGCGAATCAGTTCATCGGCAAGCGCCTGAAAGTCGGTGTAGAACTTCTCCTCGCGGGGAATTAGCCTAAACGCCAACCACGCCTCCCGTGCCGCGGCTTCGCGACGCGCAAGCGGGAGATTGTAGCAGATCGGTTTACATGGTCGTTACATCGCGGCGCGGGCTTTGCTAGGCGGCAGACGGTGAACAACGAAGTTGTCGCGCTCATCCTCGGCGGCGGTCAGGGGTCGCGGCTGTTTCCACTGACGCAGCTCCGCTCGAAGCCGGCCGTACCGATCGGCGGGCAATATCGGCTCATCGACATTCCGATCAGCAACTGTCTTCATGCCGATATGCGCCGGATTTTCGTCCTCACGCAGTTCAATTCCGCGTCGCTGAACCGCCACATCGCGCAGACCTATCGCATGGATCTCTTCAGTCCGGGCTTCGTCGAAATTCTCGCCGCCGAGTTGACGCCCGACAATCCGCACTGGTTTCAGGGGACCGCCGACGCGGTGCGTCAGGCCGCGCGTCACTTCGTCCGTTACGACGCCGATTATTACCTCATCCTCGCCGGCGATCATCTTTACCGGATGGACTATTCCGAGCTGGTCGATGCGCATATCGATCGCCGCGCCGACATCACGGTCGCCGCGCAGCCCGTCGCTCGTGATGATGCGGCCTCTATGGGAATCCTGCGCTTCGATCGCGCCGGTCAGATCGTCGCGTTCGAGGAGAAGCCGAAGGCCGACCGCCTCAATGAAATCGGACGGAGTATTCCGGAAGGCGCGACCCTGGCGGCACACTCTCCCGACAAGCCGTTCATCGCCTCGATGGGGATCTACGTCTTCTCGCGGGATGTCCTGCTCGACATGCTGAACGCCTCCGCCGCCGCCGATTTCGGCCGCGAGATCATTCCGTCTGCGCTCGGGACGTTTCGCGTCAATGCATTTCTCCACCGTGGATACTGGGCGGA
The DNA here is from genome assembly GCA_036848175.1 of Vicinamibacterales bacterium. Classification (GTDB taxonomy): domain Bacteria; phylum Acidobacteriota; class Vicinamibacteria; order Vicinamibacterales; family CAVVIG01; genus QHWF01. The sequence goes on from DAIUKO010000071.1 coordinate 19,339, forward strand.
TGTCGGGACGGTGGACTCGTTCTACCACGCGAATATCAGGCTCACGCGGCCCGGATCGCCGTTCAGGTTCCACGATGCGCGACGGCCGATCTACACGCATCCGCGATTTCTGCCTGGTGCGCGGCTCAACGACTGCTCGGTCCGCCAGGCCATCGTCTGCGACGGCAGCTATCTCGAAAAGTGCACGATCGAGGATTCCATCGTGGGCATCCGCACTAAAGTTCAGCGCGGTTCGACGATTCGCCGTTCCGTCCTGCTCGGCGCCGACTTCTTCGACGCAGACGACGATCAACCTGCGCGCGGCAATAGCCCGGCACTCGGAATCGGCCGCGATGTGGTCCTCGATCGCGTGATCGTCGACAAGAACGCGCGCATCGGTGACGGCGCCCGACTCGTCAACGAAACGTGTGTGCAGGAGGCCGACGGCGACGGTTACTACATCCGCAGCGGTGTGGTCATCGTCCCTAAAGACGGCGTCATCAAGCCCGGCACGACGGTGTAGCGCGTGTTGGTCCGTCGCGTCCGCCTTCAGGCGGACCTCGACGAATCCTGCTAAAGCCGGACACGACTGCAGCGCCCAATTAACCTCGCCGAAACCAACTCGTCACGATCGGATTACAGCCGCTGCCTAGGCTTACTCGATTTCTCCAAGGGAGGAGCGATGAGTGTACTCAAATGGCTGGCAGCGCTCGCATTGGCGGTCGGCGTGGCGGCGCCCGCGCGCGCGGATGTCGACGCGCGCATCGGCGGGACCGTTCGCGATTCGTCGAACGCGTTCGTGACCGGCGCCAAGGTTCTGATCAAGAACGAGCGCACCGGTGAAGAACGTTCGACGACGACCAACCAGCAGGGGTATTTCGTGATCGGCTCGTTGAAACCGTCGACATACACGATCAAAGCCGAACAGGCAGGCTTCGCGCCCATCGAGTACACGTCGATGACCCTCGCCGTCGGACAGGAACTCGTGCTCGACTTCGAGCTGCGGCCGGCCGGCGTGCAGGAAGCCGTGACGGTCACCGCCGCCGCGCCGGTCCTCGATCTCAGCTCGGCGCGGATCGGCGTCAACGTCAGCGAGCGCGAAGTGCTCGACCTGCCGGTCAACGGCCGTCAGATGTCGCAGCTGATGCTGCAGGCGCCCGGCTCGCAGAACGCAGGTACCGGGACGTGGCAGGACATCCGATTCTCGGGACGCGCGGTCGAGCAGAACGCGATCCGCTACGACGGCATCGAGGGCTCTGCGATCATCGACGCCGCGCCCGGCAATCTCAATGGCGAAGTCGCCACGCCGTTCAAGCTGCAGGCGAGCCTCGAGAACGTCCAGGAGTTCCGCGTCGAATCGAACAGCTATCCTGCCGAATACGGCACTGGCTCGGGCGGTCAGGTGTCGGTGATCACGAAGTCGGGTGCCAACAGGGTCCACGGCTCGGCGTTCGAATACATCCGCGACGATTCGCTCGACGCACCGAACTATTTCGACTCGACCCGCAATCTCGACGGCAGCGTCATCCAGGAGCTGCCGAAATCACTGCTGCAGCAGAACCAGTTCGGGGGCTCGGTCGGCGGTCCGCTGGCGAAAGATCGCGCGTTCTTTTTCGGCAGCTACGAGGGGTATCGCCTCAAGGCCGGCATCAACATCGTCGAAGCGGTGCCGAGCAGCGCGGCCTGGGCGCGCGCGGTGCCGGCGATCGTGGCCCTGCGGCCGAACTTTCTCGCGCCGGGCGCGGTGATCCTGCCGGGAACCTCACGCGATCCGGACTTCGACATCGCACAGCTCCAGGAGCCGCAGCGCGTGAACGAAGATTCGTTCAGCGGGCGCGTGGACTTCAAGATCGGCCGGAACTGGTCGTCGTACGTCCGCTTCTTCCACGATCAGGGCGAGAGCAATCAGCCCGACAGCGTCTCGGGGCGCGTCATCCGCATCACGCAGAACCCGTCGAACGCGGTCTTCAACCTGCAGGGCCTCTTCTCGGATCGCACGGTGAACGAATTCAAGTTCGGGTACAACGCGGCGCCGTCGCGCATCAACGGCCTCGTGCCGACCGGGGCGGCCGCGGATCTCTCGGCCACGCTCATCAATCTGACCGGCTCGATCGCGAACACCGGCATCGCCGGGCAGGGCGCGACGTCAGGCATCACGGTGCCCGGCGGTCTGGTCCGCGCCAACAGCGCGCAGAACGGCCGCGGGCAGCCGTACGATCCGTACTCGTTGACGTTCAGCGACACGCTGAGCAACACGCGCGGCAATCATTATCTGAAGATGGGCGGCGAAGTGCGCACGATCCGCATGTCGACCGATCGCCTCGGCGGCACGACCTACGCGTTCGCGAACCTCACGGCGTTCCTCGCCAACCAGCCGTCGTCGGTGCAGTTCCTCGGCGACGAGAGCGAGCCGAGCGTGTTCAACAACGGGGCGACCGGCGAGCGGAACATCGCGCAGGAGTACTACATCGCCTTCGCGCAGGACGAGTGGCACGTGGGTTCCAACTTCACGCTGAACTACGGTCTCCGCTACGACTACTACACGCCGCTCACCGAAGTGAACAACCTGATCGTGAAGTTCAACGTCGACACGGGAACGATCGATCCGAACACGACGCCGCTCTACGCGTCGAAGGGAAACAACTTCCAGCCGCGCGTCTCGATGAGCTGGCTGCCTTCGCAGAAGACGGCCGTGCGCGCCGGCTTCGGCCTGATGGTCGGACCGGGCCAGACCGAGGATCAGATTCAGCCGGTCGAGAGCGATCGGATCAGCACGACGCTGTCGTCGGGAATCGCCTATCCGATGAACCTCGACGTGCTGCGCGCGAACTTCGTCAACAATCCGAACAATCGGCAGTATCAGCCCCGCGCGTTCGCGAACGAGTACGAGATTCCGGAGCACATCTATCAGTACACGGCGTCGATCCAGCGCGAACTCGGCGCGAGCGTCTCGGCGACTGCCGCTTACGTCGGTTCGCAGGGGCGCAACCTGTTCCTGAGAAGCGTCACCAATCAGATCGTATCGATCCGCTCGAACGGCGCCGCCGCGGCGACGATCATCCGCGAGTTCGACATCGTCAACCCGGATGGATCGGTGCTGAAGCCGTTTGCCGAGGTCGACTACAAGACCAGCGGCGGCCACGATCAGTACAACGCGATGATGCTGTCGCTCACGCGCCGGTCGCGGAACGGCCTGACGACCAACGCCCAGTACACGCTCTCGAAGAGCACCGGCAACACGGCGGGATCGAACGAAGCGCTGACCGCCGGCAACATCGCGCGCCGGATCGGGGACTTCGACTACGACAATGGCTTCAACAACTTCGACGTGCGGCACACGTTCAATCTGAGCGCGTTGTATGCGCTGCCGTTCGGGCGCAACGCCACGGGCGCGGCGCGGGTGCTCGCCTCGGGGTGGGAAATCGGCGGGATCGTGAACGCCCGCAGCGGGCTGCCCATTGACGTCCGCGTCACGCGGCCGGACATCCTCTATCGCGACGCGGCCGGCAACGTCTTCGCGAACCCGGCCGCCGATCGGATCGCGATCATCAACACGCCGGGCGGCGGCAATTCACGCAACGTGCGGCGTCCGGATCTCCTGCCCGGCGTCGATCCGTTCGTCTCGAACGGCGGGCTGATCTTCCTCAATCCGGCCGCGTTCGCCACGCCGCAGCCGGGCACGTTCGGCAACCTCGAGCGCAACTCGATTCACGGCCCGGGGTTCAAGCAGGTCGATATGGTGATCTCGAAGCGGTTCCCGATCGGCGGGACGACGAACTTCGAGTTCCGGACCGAGATTTTCAACCTGTTCAACAATGTGAACTTCTCGAACCCGGTGGGTACACTGCCGCAGGCCATTCCGACGGCCTCTTTGACGGAGGCCAACCGCGTGCAGCCTGGACAGCCCTACACCGCGGCGGCGGCCGGCACGTTCGGCCGGCTCACGAGCACCGTCAACCGAACCGTCGGCTTGGGCACGCCGCGGCAGATTCAGTTCGCGTTCCGCCTCAATTTCTGAGCAAGAGGCAGACACGAACGGCCGGGCGTCGGCCCGGCCGTTCGTGTATGTAGCGACAACTGAGCCGTTTCCGCCTTCCCGCAGAATCGCCAACGATCTCGGAGAGCTGCGCAATTCCTTCCTAACGGCTGTGTTCTCGTCACGGACAAACGCGGCGATCTCCAGGCAGCTGAACGCAAAAACCAGCCCATTTCACTGAATCGCGCACGTGGCGCGACACTTGCTGCGTCTCGGCGGCCACCCCGTCTCACAACTGGAGCACATGTTTTGAAAAAGTTTGGCGCAGTAGGACTGTCTCTCGCTATCGCTCTACTTTTCGCCCGCGGCGCGGCTGCCGCAACCCGCACCGTGAGCGCGGGCACGAGCCTCCAGGCCGCCATCGACGCGTCGCAACCTGGCGACACGATCATGGTGGATCCGAACGGCGTGTTCGACGGTCCCATCAGACTCCGCGCGAAAACCGGAACGGGCAAGATCCTCATCCGCTCCGCAGCGCCGGACAGTTCGCTGCCGGCGACTGGCCAGCGAATCGATCCGTCGTACTCCAAATTCCTCCCGAAGATTCGCGGCAACAACACCGGACCGGCGATGAGAACCGAACCCGGCGCGGCCAATTACGAGCTCAGGTTTCTCGAGTTCCTGCCCGCCTCCTCGACGGCGAGCGCGAACCTCGTCGAGCTCGGCGGCGGCGGCACCAGCCAGAACACGCTCTCGGTCGTGCCGCACGACCTCCTGATCGATCGCTGCTACCTCCATGGTGACGCGGGATACGGTCAGCGCCGCGGCGTCGCGCTCAACAGCGCCTCGACGACCATCGTCAATTCGTACTTCAAAGACTTCAAGGGCGTGAACCAGGATACGCAGGCGATCATGGGCTGGAACGGTCCTGGTCCTTTCCTGATCGAGAACAACTACCTGGAAGGCGCGGCCGAGAACATCCTGTTCGGCGGCAGCGATCCGGCGATTCCCAATCTGGTTCCGAGCGACATCACGATCCGGCGTAACCTGATCAGCAAGCCGATCGCGTGGAAGACGCAGAGCTGGACGGTGAAGAACACGATCGAGCTCAAGAACGCGCAGCGCGTCACCATCGAAGGCAACATCATCGAAAACAACTGGGCGGCCGGCCAGCAGGGCTATTCGATCGTGCTGACGCCGCGCAACCAGAGCGGCACCGCGCCGTGGAGCATCGTTCGCGACGTGACGGTGAAGAACAACATCATCCGCCACGTCGCTGCGGCCTTCAACATCTGCGGCTACGACAACCTCGCCGTGACCGGGCAGACGCAGGACGTCGAGATCAGCAACAATTTGATCTACGACGTCAGCCCGTCGTGGTCGATTCTGAACAATCCAGCCAACGGACAGCTCGCCCACATCGGCGGCGGACCGAAGAACATCACCTTCAATCACAACACGGTGGACAACTCCGGCGACGCGACGATCTTCTTCTACGGCGGCTTCACGCGCAGCGGCACGGCCATCACCGGGTTCGAGCTGACCAACAATCTCCTGCGCGACAACAAGTACGGCCTGTTCGGCGACGCGACCGGCGAAGGCACGGTCGGCTTGAACAAATACACGCCGAACGCGATCGTGCTGAACAACACCTTCGCCGGCGGCACTGCGAAGACCTACCCCACCGGGAACGATTTCCCGACCCTCGCGGTGTGGCTCGCGGACTTCGTCGGCCAGGCGACCGGCGATTATCGGCTGGACGCGACCAGCGTGTCGAAGACGGCCGGCACCGACAGCAAGGACCTCGGTGTCGATTTCACCGCGCTCAACGCGGCGATGGCAGGGACGCCGCCGCCATCGAATCCGCCGCCATCGAATCCACCGCCACCCAATCCGCCGCCGCCCGGCGGCACGACGCCCTACACCGGCACGCCCGTATCACTGCCCGGCACCGTGCAGTTCGAGAACTACGACATCGGCGGCAACGACGTCGCGTATCACGACACGACCTCGGGCAATGCCGGCGGCGTCTATCGCACCAACAACGTCGACATCCAAGCCTCGAACGACACCGGCGGCGGGTACCACCTCGCCTATGTCGCGGCCGGCGAGTGGTTGAAGTACAGCGTGACGGTCGCGGCGGCCGGAACCTACTCGATCGACGTGCGTGTGGCCTCGAAGACCAACGGCGGCACGTTCCACATCGAAGTGGACGGCGTGGACAAGACGGGCGCGATGACGGTTCCTATGACCGGCGCCTGGACGACGTGGACGACGATCACCAAGAGTGGCGTGGCGTTGACCGCCGGCCCGCACGTCATTCGCGTCGTGATGGATACCAACGGCGGGAACGGAACGTCGGTCGCGAACTTCAACTGGTTCGCCGTTCGGTAACGTTATAATCCGGGCCCGGGATGCCGGCCCGGTTCACACAGGCGCTTCTCTCATTGGCCGTGGCCCTCGGCGCTGCCGTGGTCCACGGCCAGGCCTCCAAACAATCGATCGCGCATCGCGGCGCGTCGGGCTCCGCGCCTGAACATACGGCAGCCGCGTATCGCCTCGCCATCGAGCAGCACGCCGACTTCGTCGAGCAGGATCTCGGCGTCACGCGCGACAACCAGCTCATTTGCATTCATGACGACACTCTCGAGCGGACCACCGACGTCGCCGACGTCTTTCCGTCGCGCGCCTCGAAGGTTCGGATGCGAACGCCGGGGCCGCACTTTCTCGTCAACGACTTCACGCTCGACGAAGTGCGGCGGCTCGATGCCGGCAAATGGTTCAACGCGAAGTTTGCCGGCGAGCGCCTGCTGACGTTTCAGGAGGCGATCGATCTGGTGAAGGGCAAGGCCGGACTCTATCCGGAGCTGAAGTCGCCGCAGTTGTACAAATCGCGCGGCATCGACCAGGTGAAGCTGTTCATCGACGTCATCCGGCAGAACGGTC
>DAIUKO010000072.1:0-26169 GCA_036848175.1 Vicinamibacterales bacterium
CGGCAGCGGCTTCATCATCGACGCCGACGGCAGCATCCTGACGAACAACCACGTCATCGATCGCGCCGAGCGCATCACCGTCAAGCTTTCGGACGGACGCACGCTCCGCGCGCGGGTCATCGGCGCCGATCCGGACACCGATATCGCCCTCATCAAGGTGGACGGCCAGAGCGGCCTGCCGGTCGCGCCGCTCGGCGATTCGTCGACGCTCCGGATGGGCGAGTGGGTCTGCGCGATCGGCAATCCGCTTGGCTACGAGCACAGCGTCACTGTCGGCGTGGTCAGCTTCCTCGGCCGCAAGCTCTTCGACGCCAGCCTCGACAACTACATCCAGACCGACGCGGCCATCAACTTCGGCAACAGCGGCGGACCGCTGATCAACTCGCGCGGCGAGGTGATCGGCATCAACGCCGCGATCAGCTCGCGCGCGAGCAGCATCGGCTTCGCCGTGCCGATCAACGGCGCCGCGGCGGTGCTGCCGCAGTTGCGCGCGCGCGGCCGCGTCAGCCGCGGCTACATCGGCGTCGCGCTGCGCGACGTCGATCCCGATCTCGAGCGCTCGCTGAAGCTCACCGTCAGCCGTGGCGCGCTCGTCCAGGACGTGACCGCCGGATCGCCCGGCGATCGCGCCGGCCTGCAGCCGTACGACATCATCGTCTCGCTCGACGACGTCGAGATCGTCAACGACGATCAGTTGATTCGGGAGATTTCCGGACGGGCGCCGGGATCGCCGGCGCGCCTGAAAGTCGTCCGCGACGGCCACTCGCAAGCGATCACGTTGAAGCTGGCCGAGCGGCCGGCGCGCGACAATTCCGGCGCGCGCAGCGAATCGCCGGCGCCGACCAACGACCGTAAGATCGATCCCGACTCGCTCACGCTCGGGCTCGTCGTCCGCGATCTCGATCGACAGACCGCGGATCGGCTCGAGCTGCCGAAACCGATGACCGGCGTCCTGATCACGCGCGTCGAGCCGATGAGCTCGTCGTTCGACGGCGGCATCGAGCGCGGCACGGTCCTTCTCGAGATCAACCGCCAGCGGGTAGATTCAGTCGCCGAGTACCGCCGCCTCGCACGCGCCGCGCATCCCGGCGACATCCTGACGCTCTACATCTATTCTCCCGACCTTGATCAACGTCAGCTCAAAACCGTTCGAGTTGAGGAACGCTAGCGCCTGCGGCTACGCGTCGCCGCGGACTGAGAATCCGCGGCGAGGTGTCTGCGTTAGTACGCGCTGGGGGCGGAGCCCCGGCGCCCGTGAAAAACAGTTGGCGAGTTAATCGACAGTACATGCCGAAGTCACGCATATTGGTCATCGACGACGAGGCGGCCATCCGCGATTCGTTGAAGATGACCCTCGAATACGAGGGATACGAATTCGTCGGCGCCGCGACCGGCCAGGAAGGGCTGGTGCTCGCCGAGCGCGAGGGTCCGGATCTCGTGCTGCTCGACGTGAAGATGCCGGGCATGGACGGACTCGAAGTCCTCGACCGGCTGCGCGGCATGAACGACTCGCTGCCGATCGTCGTCATCTCCGGCCACGGGACGATCAGCACGGCGGTCGAGGCGACGAAGAAGGGCGCGTTCGACTTCATCGAGAAGCCGTTCGCCAGCGAGCGTGTGCTGGTGAGCCTGCGCAACGCGCTCGATCAGCGGCAGCTGCGCGACGAGAACCGATCGCTGAAGAAGGCGGTGGAAGTCCGCCATCAGATGATCGGCGACAGCCAGTCGCTGAAACAGGTGATGGCCGCGATCGGCCGCGCCGCGCCGACCAACGCGACAGTCCTCATCCAGGGTGAGAGCGGCGTCGGCAAGGAGCTGGTCGCACGCACCATCCACCGCAACAGCCTGCGCAGCCGCGAGCGCTTCGTGCAGGTGAACTGCGCGGCGATCCCCGAGGAGCTGATCGAATCCGAGCTGTTCGGCCACGAGAAGGGATCGTTCACGGGCGCCACCGAGAAACAGGTCGGCAAGTTCGAGCAGGCCGATCGCGGCACGATCTTCCTCGACGAAGTCGGCGACATGAGCGCGAAGACGCAGGCCAAGGTGCTGCGCGTCCTGCAGGAAGGCGAAGTCGAGCGGCTCGGATCGGCGCGGACGATCAAGGTCGACGTTCGTGTGATCGCCGCGACGAACAAGAATCTCGAAGAGGAGATCGAAAGGGGTCACTTTCGCGAGGATCTCTACTTTCGGCTCGCGGTGATTCCGATCTACGTTCCGCCGTTGCGCGAGCGGCCGGAGGACATCCCGCTGCTGGTGCGGCACTACATGGACTACTTCAGCCGCGAGAACAACACGCGGCCCAAGCGCGTGACCCAGGCGGCGATGGAAGCGCTGCAGCGGTTTCGCTGGAAAGGCAACATTCGCGAGCTGCGCAACACGGTCGAGCGGATGATCATCATGACCGGCGGCGACACGATCGATCTGCCCGACTTGCCGGACAGCGTGCGGTCGCCCGCAGCGTCGAGTGCCGGCAGCACGATGGCGTCGGCAAAGGCGGCGAGCGGCAGCGGCGGCCAGTCGGAAGCGGGCACACTGCGCGAGTTCAAGGAGAATGCCGAGCGCGCGTTTCTCGTCGGCAAGCTGCGCGAGAACGGCTGGAATATTTCGAAAACCGCCGAAGTGATCGGGACGCCGCGCAGCAATCTTTACAAGAAGCTCGAACAGTATCAAATCAGCCAGGACACCGACGGCTGACGCGTCGCCGATCTACAATGAAGGTTCGCAGTGAGCCAGACGGTCGCTGACGTTCGCGTCGCAAGGCGCGAACGTGAGAGGAAAGTCCGAACTCCGCAGGGCAGTGCGCCGGGTAACGCCCGGTCAGGGCAACCTGAAGGACAGTGGCACAGAAAACATACCGCCCTGAGCGAGCCGTGCACGCAAGTGCGCGGCGAGTCGAGGGGCAAGGGTGAAAAGGTGCGGTAAGAGCGCACCGCGCCCGTGGTAACACGGGTGGCAGGCAAAACCCCGCACGGAGCAAGACCAAATAGGGAGACAGTGGGACGGCCCGTCCTTGGTCTCCGGGTCGGTCGCTCGAGTCCGTCAGCGATGACGGACCTAGAGGAATGATCGTCGTCCCGAGCAAGCGGCCGGCGAAAGCCGGCGGCGTGTCGAGGGAAACAGAATTCGGCTTACGGCTCGCTGCGACTTTTCATCTATGAAGAAATTGATCCTGGTCGTCCTGGCCGTCGTGGGCGTCAGCGCTCAACAATCTCCCGGTCAGATTCGCCCGCGCCCTGCGCAGGGTCGCGAGCCTCAGCTGCAGCCGCCGACGATTCGCGAGTACAAGCCGAAGTCGACGCTCGTCGCTCCGCAGCATCCGGTGCCGCGCGCGAAGTTTCCGGTCATCGACATCCACAGCCACCAGTCGACGCCGATCTCGAACGACGAGTTCGGCCGCGTCGTCAAGGGGATGGACGCCAACAACCTGCGTCTGCTGGTGAACCTGAGCGGATCGTCCGGTGAGCGGCTGCGTCAGGGCATTGCCGCGATCAAGCACAGTTCGTATGCCGATCGCATGGTGCTGTTCGCCAACGTCGATTTTCGCAACATCGGTCCAGGCTTCGGCGCGAAAGCAGCGAAGCAGCTCGAAGCCGACATCAATGCGGGTGCGGTCGGACTCAAGGTCTTCAAGGATCTCGGTATGTTCGACCGTAAAGCCGACGGCAGCCGTCTTCGCGTCGACGATCCCGAGCTGGATCCGATCTGGGACACGTGCGCCCGGCTGAACGTGCCGGTGCTGATCCACGTCGCCGAACCGCAGGCCTTCTTCGATCCGCTCGACTACAACAACGAGCGATGGCTCGAGCTCTCGCTCTATCCGGATCGCCGTCATCAGGACGGTGTGCGCTTCGAGCAGTTGATGAGCGAACGCAACGCGATGGTCAAGAAGCACCCGAACACGAAGTACATCCTGGCGCACTTCGGGTGGCACGGGAACGACCTGGCGCGCGCCGGGAAACTGCTCGACGAGAACCCGAACGTTTCCTTCGACGTCGCCGCCGTGTTGTACGACTTTGGCCGTCAGCCGCGCGCGGCGCACGAGTTCTTCGTCAAGTATCAGGATCGGATTCTGTTCGGGAAGGACAGCTATCAGCCCGACGAGTATCCTTATTACTGGCGCGTCTTCGAGACCAACGACGAGTACTTCGACTACTACCGCGACTACCACGCGTTCTGGAAGCTGTACGGCATCGGACTCCCGGATCAAGTGCTCCGCAAGGTCTATTTCCAGAACGCATTGAAGCTGGTTCCGGCGATTCCCCGCGGCGGCTTCACCAACTGAGCGCCGTCCCGAGGAGGTCAGACCGCGGTCAGACCGCCGAGTCGGAACGGCGGCGGCTCAGCTCTTGCACTCGACGTCGACCGCTATGGCTTCTTATCTCGTCACCGGCGGCGCAGGGTTTATCGGATCCCACCTGACTGAGGAGCTGGTCCGCCGCGGACACACCGTCCGCGTCGTCGACAACCTCATGACGGGCAAGCGCCAGAACCTCGATCACATTTCCGGCGTGGAGTTCATGGAAGGCGACCTCGCCGACATGCACGTCGCTGCGCGCGCCGTCGCGGGCATGAACTACGTGCTCCACCAGGCCGCCATCCCGTCGGTACCGCGGTCCGTCAAGGATCCGGTGACGTCGAATCGCGCCAACGTCGACGCGACGTTGAACGTGCTCGTCGCCGCACGCGACGCCGGCGTCCAGCGCCTGGTTTTCGCCGGTTCTTCGTCGGAGTACGGCAACACACCGACGCTGCCCAAGCGCGAGGACATGGCGCCGAGCCCGTTGTCGCCCTATGCGCTGCAAAAAGTCGTCGGCACGGCGTACTGTCAGATGTTCACGCAGCTGTACGGCTTCGAGACCGTCGTCATCCGCTATTTCAACGTGTTCGGACCGCGTCAGGATCCCGGATCGCCGTACTCGGGCGTCATCTCGCTGTTCTCGACCGCGCTCATCGAACGCCGTCAACCCGTCATCTACGGCGACGGTGAGCAGACGCGAGACTTCACCTACGTCGCCAACGTCGTCGACGGTGTGCTGCGCGCGTGCGAAGCGCCAAACGCCGCGGGGGAGGCGATCAACGTCGCGTGCGGCATTCGCATCTCCCTGAACGAACTGCTGCGGGTGATGAACACGATCGTCGGCACCAACATTCAGGCGATCTACAAGGAACCGCGCGCCGGAGACGTGAAGGATTCGCAGGCCGACATCACGAAGGCCAAACAGCTCCTCGGCTACACGCCGATCGTGGGCCTCGAGGAAGGCCTCCAGCACACGCTCGATTGGTGCCGCGCGGAGAGCGGAGCCCCCGCCAGCCGCTGACGCGCCTTCACCGGCCGCTGTGCGACAATCACGTCGCTCATGGCCCGCGCGCTCCTTGCCGCCGCACTCGTTCTGACGGTCACGTGCGCAGACGCGTCCGGTGCCGACGGCCGCTGGACGATCGTTCGCGGCCAGACGATGACCGTCGTCGGCGACCAGCCGCTCGAAACGCTGCGGGACATCGCGTCTCGCCTCGAGCGTTTTCGCATCGGCGTCAGCGGTCTCATTCCCAACGCGGAGCGGCCGCTGCCGGTGCCGACCGTGGTCTTCGTCTTCGGCACCCGTAAGGCGATGCAACCGTTCCTGCCGCTCGCCAAGAACGGTCGGCCGGTGCCGCTCGGCGGATACTTTCACCGCGACGCTGACGTCAACTACATCGCGCTGTCGCTCGAAGGCTTCGACGAGAGCCTGCCGATCGTCTTCCACGAGTACACGCACCTGCTCCTTCGCAATACCGTTCGCGCCGTTCCGGTCTGGCTGAACGAAGGCCTCGCCGAGTACTACAGTACGTTCACGTTATCAGACGACGGAGTGAAAGCGGACGCGGGACGGCCGATCGTGCCGCACGTGCGCCTGCTGCGTGAGCGTTACATGCCGATCGCCGAACTCATCGCCGTCGACGCGAGCTCGCAGCTCTATGACGAAGCGGCACGGCGATCGATTTTCTACGCGGAGTCGTGGGCGCTGACGCACTACTTGATGATCGAAGTCGCGGACGGTCCGGCGCAGATCAATCAGTACGTCGCCGACATCGCGCGCGGGCGCCGTCCGGGCGACGCGTTCTTCGATGCGTTCGGCGCGACGCCCCAGAAATTCGACGAGCAGCTTCGCCGCTACGTCGCCCACCCGATGTTCCGTTGGCGCGCCTTCAACCTGCACGATCGCGTCGAGGCGGATGTCGACGATCGCGGCAGAACGCTGTCGGCGGGCGAGGCCGACGCGTGGCTCGGCGACCTGCAGCGCCGCATCCGCCGGACTCGGGAAGCGGCGGCGCGAATCGAAGGCGCGTTGCGACTCGACAATGCCGCCGCGATCACACACCTGTCGCTGGGGCTGCTGCGCATTGACGAGGGTCGCGTCAGCGAGGCCTGGCCGGCGCTCGAGCGCGCCGTGGCGATCGCGCCCGACGACTTCATGACCCAGTACGCGTACGGCGCCTCGCTGCTGCGTGAAGTCGCGCAGGTGGACGGCATGCGGGCCGACGCGACGGCGCTTGCGCAGAGCCAGACGGCGTTGAAGGCCGCGACGACGATCAATCCGTATGCATCGGAGGGATGGTCGTGGCTGGCGTACGCCTTCATGCTCGATGACGATCGATTGCCCGCCGCGGAAGACGCGATCGATCACGCCATCGAGCTCGCGCCGGGGCGGCTCGAGTACCGGCTGCGATGGGCGGATATCAGTATTCTGCGCGGTCATCTCAGCGACGCGCGGAAGCTGCTGACCGAGCTCGCCGCACTCACCACCGACCGCGTCGTGTCGGAAGGAGCGCAACGGCGTCTCGATGCGCTTGCCCGATCCCGGTAACCGCAGTTTCCTCACAATCTGGCCTGATTCGCGATTCGTCGCTTCGCCACGGCAACTGCCGGCGTCAATCTGATCGCGTCCGCGCCGTGTGTGCCTCGCCGCTCTTCGACGCCTCGCGTAATCCCAACATGAGCAGCAGTTAGCGTCTCGTGCGCGAGAGAGCGCGATCGGTGCGCTCCTTGCCGGGACCGAGTCCCAGACTCTGGTCTCCATACGGTTCGCACAGGATCGACCTCCCTGTACGCGCAAGCCGAGACGCGGCCAGAGTCCCCTTAACAAAGGAGGACTGAGATGTTTCGTATCGTGCTGTCGATCCTCGCTGTCGTCTCAATGATCGCCGTTGCACCTCTGGCCGCGGCCGCGCAAAGCGCGCCGCCGCGCGCCACTGCCAAGCCTGCGGCACCGAGCGGTCAGGTGAACATCAACACCGCATCTGTGGCGGACTTCGATGCGCTGCCCGGAATCGGCGCGAAGACCGCCGCGCTCATCGTCGAGTACCGGCAGAAGAACGGACCGTTCAAGAAGATCGAGGAGCTGATGAACGTGCGCGGCATCGGCGAGAAGAATTTTCTGAAGCTGAAGCCGCTGCTCACCGTCGGCGCCGCGAAGGCGGATCAGACGCAACAGCCGCAGCGCTGAAGCCCATGTGGCCGGGTCGCGTTTGCCGCGGCCCGGCCGGCTTTTCCAGCGCCGCGATGCCGCGTCAACTCTCGGACGGACACTCGCTCGTCGAATTGTTGTTCGCGGCGGGACTTGTCGCGACCGTCGGCGGCATCGCCGTACCGCAGATGTTGGCGGGTCTCGACGAGAACCGCGCGCTCGCTGCGACGCGCTATCTCTCTGGTCGCCTCTATCGGGCACGCGCGGAAGCCGTGATGCGATCCGCCGATGTGGCGATGCGCTTCGTGCCGGCACACGACGGCGGCTATCGGTTCGCGATGTACGTTGATGGCAACCGCAACGGCATTCGCACGGCGGATATCGAACGGGGTGTCGATCGGCGGCTTGGCGCCATGGAGCGTCTTGGCGATTCGTTCAAAGGCGTCGATTTCGGCGTCAACCCGGGGCTTCCCCCTGTCGATTCCGGAGGCGCCGCGCCGGGTACGGACCCCATACGTCTGGGGCCGAGTGGCTTCGCGACGTTTACGGCGATGGGCACGGCCACGCCCGGCAGCCTCTACATCCGGAGCAATCGCGGCGCGCAGTACGTCGTCCGGATCTTCGGTGAAACGGGCAAGACGCGGATGTTGCGATTCAACCCGCGCACGAAACAGTGGACGCCTCTATGACTTACTTGACCTCGGACCGGCGTGCCAATCGGCGGCACCGCCGCGTGCAGGAGCACGGCATCGTGCGCGCGCGCGTTCGACCCGGCCATGCCGTCACGGTAATCGATGTGTCGGCCGGCGGCGCGCTCGTCGAAGCGGAGCATCGCCTGCTGCCGGGTACCTCGGTGGAGCTCCAAGTGGAAAGTGAAAACCGGAACGCATGCTTGCGCGGTCGAGTAGTGCGGTGTGCGGTCGCGCGCGTGCGGCCCGACTCGATGTGTTATCGCGGCGCGATCGCATTCGATCGATACCTTCCGTGGTTTGGCGACGGCGATGGGTATGACGTGCCCAATATTGAAAAACGACCGGCGACGTCATTTCGGGCAGACGTTACCCCACAGGTGATTTGACCGTGGCAAGCCTCAGGATAGAGCCGTCGGCATTTTCGAATGTTTTACGTTCCGAACCACGTGGCACTCGATTTGGTTCGCGGGCGGTGTCAAGGAGTCACCAGATGACGGCGCTCGATTCACGCGCGGATCCGACGCACGCGGTCTCAGTGACGCCGGGGAATCCCGTCGATCCGGTCCGCGTGGTCGATCGCATGCCGCGTCAGCGCGATCGTCGTCAGGCCTTGTCGGACGTGCTCGCGTCGCTCACGCGCTTCCTGGATAAGGAGCAGGACATCTCGCGGATTCGCGGCGCCTTCGAGGAAATGATCTGCCGCGTCGTGCCGGTGCGCGCTATCCAATTACGCGAGGCCAGCAGCCGCTGGACGGGGCGCCTTGCCGGGACGGCCGGCATCGAGTCGATTGCGCTCGAAGTGCCGGGAAGCGATCCCTCGACGCGAGGTCTTCTCGAAGCGACATTCGATCCGGCGTGCCGGCTCGGTGACTGGGATTTCCAGATGCTCGGCACGGCCAGTCATATCGGCGCGCTGGTGCTGGAAATCGAGCGTTCGTGGACGCAGCTCGCGCGGGCCGGCCTGCTGACCGGCCATCGATCGCGCCGTGACGGCGCCGCGCCGATCATCGGGTCGACGGAAATCATGCAGGCGCTTCGCGCGACCATCGAGCGTCTGGCGGCAACCGACTTCACCGTTCTTCTCGAAGGCGAATCAGGCGTCGGCAAGGAGTTGGTCGCTCGCCAGATTCACGATGTCAGTCGGCGCCGCAACGGCCCGTTCGTCGCCATCAATTGCGCCGCGCTCGTCGAGACGCTGCTCGAAGCCGAGCTCTTCGGCATCGAAGAGCGCACGGCCACTGGCGTTCGCGGCAGGCGCGGCAAGTTCGAACATGCGGACGGTGGCACGCTGTTCCTCGATGAGGTCTCGGACCTGTCCGTCTCCGCTCAAGCAAAGCTGTTGCGGGCCATCCAGGATTTGACCGTCCAGCGCGTCGGCGGCCACGCCAGCCGTCGGGTCGACGTGCGGATCATTGCCGCGACGAACCGAAGCCTGGCCGGGCTCGTCGAGCGGCAGCTGTTCCGCCCGGATCTCTTCTATCGACTGAGCGGCGTCGACATTCGCGTGCCGACGCTCAGGGAGCGCCGGCCCGACATCCTCGAGCTCGCGCGATATTTTCTCGAGCGGCACCGCGTCGGTCGCCGACTGACGCTCAGCGCCGCGGCCGCGGACGCGATGGTCACCTACAACTGGCCTGGCAACGTCCGCGAGCTGGAACGGATGATGGAGCGCGCCGTCACGATGGCGGAGTCCGATGTGATCGATCTCGACGACCTTCCCGCGTCCGTGCGCGGCGGGTACTCGACGGCTCTCGGACCGTCGTTGAAACGCAACGACACGCTTCGCATCTGGGCGTGTCGCTACGTCCGGCTGATCGTCGAACGATGCGGCGGCAACAAACGTGCGGCATCGCAAGCGCTCGGCATCAGCTACCACACGCTCAAGGCGTATTTGCGGTCGCCGTACTACGACCCGGTCAGCGACGAGAGCGCTCCCGTACTGAATACGCCGGACGCACTCGACGATCGGGACGTCAAGGCGGGCGAGCGGCCAGCAGAGAATCCGGAATCGGCTGACGAAGAGTCTCGAGTCTGAGGTCGCGGTGCGTAAGCGCCGCACACGCCGGGCATCCTCCGGCGAAATCGGTGGACGAGGAGGGCAGTTGCTGGTGGACCGTAACGACTGAAGTCGTACTGGTGACGACGACCTCCAACCGCGATTCTCCGGCCGCGACAACAGAGCGGCCCGCAGGGCGTTGGAGGAAACACTCCACCAGGATCTGCGAGGTCGCGCGCCCATCCAACGGACGCGGTCATTCGACCGCGGGCTGAGGGAGGCGAGCCGTGGTGAACAAACGAGGAACGACATGGCGACGCATGGCAATCGTCATCGGCGGTGGGGCGGTCGTGGTGACGGCCGCCAGCATGTGGTCGCCGGCCTGGCGCCTTGCCGCGCAAAGGCCGACGCCTGCGCCCGTGCCGGGCAATGGCGCACCGGTTCGGACGGTGCCAGGAGGAACACGCGTCGTGGGGGATCCGGGCAAGAAGGGAGACACGTACTACTGGCTCGAAAGCCAAACGACGCGATTGACAACGCGCTTCGCGGATGCGACCGTCGTCGCGGAACGCGGCGTCGGCGGCGAAGTTCGCGCGCGCGTGCACGATGCGGACGGTAACGAAGCGGCCAGCTTCTCCGTCCGATCGAATTCCGTGCAATACGTGGCGGCCGGCTCGCGATCGCTGCAGGCACTCAACGACAGCGGCGAACGGCCAACGCTCGATTGGGCGAATCGACAGGCGTACACGTTGTGGAAGGACCGTGGCGCCGGCACGCCTCTCAGCTGGCAGGCGGGTTTGATGCGGCCCGAGGGAGCGCCGAAGCGCGATCTCGAGCGCGAGATCGTCGAACTGAACACCGAATGGGCCGGCGGCCTGGCGGTGAGGACCAGACGTGGCGCCAACTTGAAATTCGCGTTTACCGACACGGGCAGCAAGAAAGTCCGTAATCTCGCCGGCGACGCGTTGACCGCGCGTCTGACCCGGCAGGGCGTGGAGGTGGGATCGAGCGCGTGGTTCGTCCAGGACAAGCTGTTCATGTGGAACGTGCCGAATCTGTCGCAGGGTTATTTCTCTGCCGATCAGTTGAAGGACTTCGGCGGCTGGCCGTTCGTTCCGGACGCGGCGTGGGTGAACCTGCAGACGATCGCGTTCTACCATTTCAAGACACAGATCGACGAGAAGGGCTTCGTCGCGCGGAAGGACGGCGTGTGCGGTCCGGGAGGGGCGAGCGTCGCACACAAGCTGCTGAACTTTTTTGCGCCGACCGTCCACGCGAACGAGCCCGGATGCGATGGACTGCACTGGCTGGACGGAACCGTCTTTCGCTACTGCTGCGACGTGCACGACTTCTGCTACGAGAAATACGGGTGCAGCGCCCATTCGTGGTGGCAATTCTGGAGCAGTTGGAGATGTGACGCGTGCAACGCGTGGGCCGCGTGGTGTTTCGCTGACGGCGGCTGCACGTGCATCCCGCCGTTCGCGTGGCTTCAGCCCGAAGACGATCGGGCGACTCGTGTAAAGCAGGTGCAAACATGATCCGATGGAAGAGCGTGCTCCTGGGCGCGATCACCTTCCTTGCTGCGCACGCCGTGGAGTCCGCAGCATGGACGACATGGTTCCGCGGCGTCTATGCGCCGTGGTTCCTCAACTCGGGCCGGGCGCTGGCATTCACGGCCGGGTCGCTCGTGATCATCGGCCTCGTGGTCGGCATCAACACGGCGGCGAGGCGCGAATCGACGATCGCGGCCGGAAATTTCCTGGCCGGAGCGATTGCTGCGATGATCGTGGTTCTCTTCGCGGTCGGACCGGGCACGTTGTTTCCGATCGCGATCATCATCGGCGCCGCAGTCCTCGGGGTCAGCAGCGCCGCCGGCGTGTTCGCCGGGTCGGCGCTTCGCTCGGGCTTGTCGCGTTCATCTCGCGCGTGATTCCGTGCCGGCGGCGGCCGCGGGGCCATCTGCGGCCGCCTCCGACTTGTCGTTCTCCGACGAACATGACCGCTGGATTCGGTCTACGTTCCTGCCGCGACGCCACACGCTCGAGCACGCGTGCACATTCACAGGCGAACACATGGGGACGCCGACGTCGAGTTTTCCCAGTCCCCCCTTCGACCCATGCCGGTGGCGTCCCCTCGCTCTGGCGTCGCAATCCCCGCCCGTCCCGCCGCCGCCACGCGTTCCGGATCGGCGCGTTGGAGCGCGCGGTACATCCTGAGCGAGACGCTCATGCTTCGACGGGCTCAGCATGAGCGGCGAGTCGACGGGCGGCGGCATCTCGACGTGCGCTGATTCTTGACCCGCCCGAATCGCACATAGTACCGTTACCTGTTTCCGTCGCCTGCGATTCGCGACAGCGTCTCATCGCCGCACCGTGTTCATGGAACAGGCCACCGAAGTCCCACTCAAGAAAACGCCGCTCAACGCTCGCCATCGTGCCTCGGGCGCCCGGATGGTTGCCTACGGCGGGTGGGATATGCCGATCGAATACTCCGGCATCGTCGCCGAGCACATGGCGGTGCGCACGCGGGCCGGCCTGTTCGACGTCAGCCACATGGGGCAGATCGAGATTGCCGGCAAGGATGCGCTCGCGGCCGTTCAGCGCATCTCGTCGAACGACGCCTCGAAGCTGGCGGTCGGGCAGGCGCAGTACTCGGGTCTCCTGACCGAGCGGGGTACGTTCATCGACGACCTGCTGGTCTATCGTCTCGCCCCCGCGCACTTCCTGTTCGTCGTCAACGCCTCGCATATCCCGAGGGACTACGCGTGGATCGCCGAGCAGATCAAACCGGCCGGCGACGCGGTGGCTGTCGATGCGAGCTCGCGCTACGCGCTTCTTGCGCTTCAGGGACCGGCGGCACTCGAAGTCCTCCAGCCGTTGACCGGCGTCGAGCTGGCCGGCTTGAAGTACTACTGGTTCGCGAACGGCGAGGTGGCGAGCGTACGCGCGACGATCTCGCGCACCGGCTACACCGGCGAGGACGGCTTCGAGATCTTCATCCCGCCGCAGTCCGCGGATCGTGTCTGGCAGGCGATTCTCGAATCCGGGCGATCCGCCGACGTGATTGCCGCCGGCCTCGGCGCGCGCGATACGCTGCGGCTCGAAGCGGCGATGCGTCTCCACGGCAACGACATCGACGAGACGACGACGGCGCTGGAGGCCGACTTGAGCTGGATCGTCGGCTGGAAGAAAGAGGACTTCATCGGCGCCGCCGCCCTGCGCGAGCAGAAGGCCAACGGCGTCAGCCGCAAGATCGCCGGCTTCGAGGTGCTCGATCGCGGCATCGCGCGGCAGGGATATGATGCCTACGTCGGCGACGCCAAGGCGGGCGCGGTGACGAGCGGCACACAGACGCCGTTTCTCAAGAAGGCCATCGGCATGGCGTATCTTCCCGCGGCGCATACCGCCCCCGGCACCGAGTTCGACATCGACATCCGCGGCCGTCGCACACGCGCACGCGTGGTCCCGATGCCGTTTTACAAGAGACCAAGATAAAGATGGCTTCCTATCCGGCCGGCTACAAGTACACGAACGATCACGAATGGGTGGAGCTGTCGGGCGATCGCGGCAAGGTCGGCATCACCGACTATGCGCAGCAGCAGCTCGGCGACGTCGTCTATGTCGAGCTGCCGGAAGTCGGCGCGAAGCTGAAACAAGGTCAGTCGTTCGGCACGATCGAGTCGGTGAAGGCCGTGTCCGAGCTCTACGCGCCGGTGAGCGGCGAAGTCGTCGAAGTGAACGCGGCGTTGAAGGATAAGCCCGAAGTGGTGAACGCCGACCCGCACGGCAGCTGGATGATCGTCGTCAGGTTGACGAACGCGGGCGAGGGCGACACGCTCCTCGACGCCTCCCAATATCAGGCTCTGCTCAAGTAATGCACCCATTCGACTCCGAAAGATTTCAATCCCGCCACATCGGACCCGACGAAGCTG
This sequence comes from Vicinamibacterales bacterium, assembly GCA_036848175.1. Classification (GTDB taxonomy): domain Bacteria; phylum Acidobacteriota; class Vicinamibacteria; order Vicinamibacterales; family CAVVIG01; genus QHWF01. The sequence goes on from DAIUKO010000072.1 coordinate 14,065, forward strand.
AGCGCGACGACATGTTGAAGGTCGTCGGCGCGCCGTCGCTCGACGAGCTCATCGACGAAGCGATACCGCCGCGCATCCGACTGCGGCAGCCGCTCGATGTGTCCGAGGGGATCACCGAATATCAGTTCCTGCGCGATCTGCGCCGCACCGCCGCCCGCAATCAGGTGTTCCGATCGTTCATCGGCCTCGGTTACTACGGCACGATCACGCCGAGCGTCATCCTCCGCAACGTGCTCGAGAATCCAGGCTGGTACACGCCCTACACGCCCTATCAAGCCGAGATCGCCCAGGGCCGCCTCGAATCGCTCCTCAATTTCCAGACGATGGTGAGCGATCTGACAGGGATGGAGATCGCCAACGCCTCGCTGCTCGACGAGGCCACTGCGGCTGGCGAGGCGATGACGATGCTCCATCGCGTGTCGAAGCGCGTGAGCAGCACTGTCGGCGGCGGCCAGTTCTTCGTCGCCGACTCGTGTTTCCCGCAGACGATCGAGGTGCTGCGCGCCCGCGCCGAACCGCTCGGCATCGACCTCGTGATTGGCGATCTCGAGAGCGCGGAATTCGACGATCGCGTCTTCGGTGCGCTCGTTCAGACGCCGGACGAAGCGGGACGCGTGCACGATCTGCGTGAATTCATCGCGAAAGCGAAGCAGGCCGGCGCCGGCGTCGCGGTCGGAACCGACCTGCTCAGCTGCGTGTTGTTCACGCCGCCCGGCGAGATCGGCGCCGACGTCGTCTACGGCAACTCGCAACGCTTCGGCGTGCCGCTCGGCTACGGCGGACCGCATGCCGCCTTTTTCGCGACGCTCGAAAAGCACGTCCGGCAGGCGCCGGGGCGGATCATCGGCGTCTCGGTCGACGCGCAGGGGAACACCGCGTACCGGATGTCGCTGCAGACGCGCGAGCAACACATCCGCCGTGAAAAGGCGACGTCGAACATCTGCACGGCGCAGGCGCTGCTCGCGAACATCGCCGGACTGTACGCCGTCTACCACGGCCCGAAGGGCCTCGCGCGGATTGCGACACGCGTCCACGCCTACGCGGCGCTCCTCGAGCACGAGCTCGCCAAACTCGGCATCCCTCAACTGAACGATCGCTACTTCGACACCGTGCGCTTCGAGATTCCCGGCGGAGTACAAGCGCTCGGACGGATCGTCAAAGCGGCGCTCGCGTCGAAGATCAATCTCGGCTACCGGCGCGACGGCACCGTCCACGTCGCGCTCGACGAAAGCGTCGACGACAGCGACGTCAGAGCCATCGTTGCAGCGTTCGCGGCAGGCGTCGGCAAGGCGGCGCCACTGAGCGTCGAACGCTCGACCGATGCCGCCGCACCGGGATCGCTCGCTCGAACGTCGCCGTTTCTGACGCATCCGGTGTTCAACAAGCATCACTCCGAGACCGAGATGATGCGCTATATCCGGCAGCTCGAGCGGAAGGACATCGGCCTCGACACGTCGATGATTCCGCTCGGTTCGTGCACGATGAAGCTCAACGCGGCGTCGGAGATGCTGCCGATCACCTGGCCGGAGTTCGGCAGCCTCCACCCGTTCGCGCCGGTCGACCAGGCCGAGGGCTACCTCGAGGTGTTTCGCGAGCTCGAGGCGATGCTCGCGGCGATCACCGGATTCGCGGCCGTTTCACTGCAGCCGAATTCGGGGGCGCAGGGCGAGTTCGCGGGGCTGATGGTCATTCGCGCCTACCACCGCGATCGCGGCGAGAGCGCGCGCGACGTCGTGCTGATTCCGGCGTCCGCGCACGGCACCAACCCGGCCAGCGCCGTCATGGCCGGCATGCGCGTCGTCGTCGTGGCGAGTACGAGTGAGGGCAATATCGACGTCGAGGATCTCGAGCGCAAGGCCGAGGAGCACAAGCATCGCCTCTCGGCCCTGATGGTCACCTATCCGTCGACGCACGGCGTGTTCGAGGAGAGCATCCAGGACGTCTGCGCCATCGTGCATCGGCACGGCGGCCAGGTGTACATGGACGGCGCGAACATGAATGCCCAGGTCGGACTCACCAGCCCGGCGGCGATCGGCGCCGATGTGTGCCATATCAACCTGCACAAGACGTTCAGCATTCCGCATGGCGGCGGCGGGCCCGGCATGGGGCCGATTGGCGTGGCGGCGCACCTGGCGCCGTACCTGCCCGGACACCCGCTCGTGAAGACCGGCGGCGATCGCGCGATTCACGCGCTGTCCGCCGCGCCGTGGGGCAGCGCGAGCATCCTGCTGATTTCGTATGCCTACATGAAGATGCTGGGCCGCGACGGCATGACCGACGCCACCCGCTACGCGATTCTCAACGCCAACTACATCAAGTCACGGCTCGAGCAGCACTATCCCGTGCTCTACACGCGGAGGAACGGCCGCGTCGCGCACGAAATGATCTTCGATCTGCGGCCGCTCAAGCAGGCGAGCGGCATCGAGGAAGGCGACGTGGCCAAGCGGCTCATGGACTATGGCTTCCATGCGCCGACGGTGTCGTTCCCGGTACCTGGCACGCTGATGGTCGAACCGACCGAGAGCGAATCGAAAGACGAGCTCGATCGGTTCTGCGATGCGATGATTGCCATCCGCGCCGAGATCCAGGCGATCATCGATGGCAAGGCGCATCCAAAGGACAACGTCCTGAAGAATGCGCCGCATACCGCCTCCGCGATCGCCGCCGACGACTGGAGTCACCCGTACTCGCGCGAGCAGGCCGCGTTTCCACTGCCGTTCGTCCGCGCCCACAAACACTGGCCAAGCGTCGGACGCATCGACAATCCGTACGGCGATCGGAACCTGATCTGCTCCTGTCCGCCAATCGAGCAGTACGTCGGGACGCGCGAGCCGTTTCGTTCGTACGACCCGGTTGTGAAAGCGCGCTAATCCTCTACAGGGATCCCAGGAACGCCAACAACTTGTTCTTCTGGTTCTGAGGCAGCGCCCTGAAGAACAGGGTGACCGGCTCGGCCTGTCCGCCGTGGCGGAGGATCGCCCGTTCGAACGTAATCGATTCGCCGTCGTGCATCAGCCGCGTGCGCGTCCGCACGCCCCACAGCGGCGGTGTCCGCAGCTTGTTGCGCGTGCGGGGTCCGCCGTTCTGGACGATGCCGTCGCCGGTGCCGACGTCGTGCAGCAGGAAATCGCTGAAGGGATGAATGATCTTGTTGCCGAGCGCCGCACCGACCTGGAATGTGTGGCCGTTGATCCACGAGTCGGCCGGCATGGTCGCGATCGCCGGCGTGTGGCAGATGCCGCATCCGATCGCATTGAAGATGGCTTGGCCTTGCCTCACCTGCCCGTTGACCGCGCCACGTGGAGGCGTCTTCGTCGCCCGCATGAACTCCGCGAACTCGTCGACGTCGTTGTCGGGATCCTCGTTGACGAGATCGATGCCTTCCCGAAGCCCCACGTACTGTCCGAGCTTCGCATCGTAGTAACGATCGTAGGCGTCGACGGAATTGCCGTTCGACGTGTTCTCCGTGCCGAACAGCCGGTTGGTGATGCCCTGCTCGTTCAGATAGGCGTCGCCGGCGAACGACAGCAGGCTGGCGTGCTGGTTCTTCCACCCGAAGCGGCCGACGCGCGTCGCGCCCGGCGCTTCGACGATCGGCACCGTGATGATCTGGCCGCGGAGCGCCGGCGGCTGCGCGTTTCGGATCGTCGTGAACGTCGCGTCGGCGATCGCCTCGACGAAACCGTCGCCGAGCGCGTTCAGCGTCGTCCGGAACGTGCGCACGTTGTCGGCTTCGTCGGCGCGTTCCTGAATCAGCGCGTCGGTGCCGCGATCGTTGATGAGCGAGCCGCCCGGACGATCGGTGAAGACGCCGCCGAGGAACCGCCCGACCCGCAGCTCGCTGATTTGACTGATGCCGCCGGTGATTGGGTTCTGATGGCATTCGGCGCACGATTGCGCGTTGTACACCGGGCCGAGCCCCTTGGCATTGTCGTCGACTTCCTCGAAGACTTTTTTCACAGCGTCGAACGCCGCCTGATCGACGAGACCGTTGGTCAGATTGTCGAATCCTGAGGGGGCTTCAGTGAATTCCGCGGTCTTCACCGCCGAAGCCGAGTAGACACCAGCGACCCACAGAGACACCAAGGTCGTTCCCAGGATTCGCATCACCTTGCTCATGTGGAAAAACCTCCGAGGGCGCGCCGCCGAACGAGGGGAGCCGTGAGAGTAATCGAGCAACTGGTCCGAGTCAACGCCTCAGTTGGTCGGATCGATTACAGATCGATCTGCGACTCGGACTCTCGAAGCGGATCGGATTGCAAGAGCGCGATAGAATCTGCCGATCTGAGAAGCCGCATAGGAGCACGCCTGTGAGCACTCGCCGCGATTTCATCCGCAGCGCCGCATTGGGCATCGGCGGTCTCTCCTCGACCCGGTTGCTGGATGCGATGGCGGCATACACGCCGCAGACACCAGCAGCGGCGCAGCAGCCGACGGCGGCGCCGGTCGACCTGGCCGAGTGGAGCTACTTCTGGATTGGCGTCGAGCAGGCGCATCTCGCCCGCGGCACGACGACCAGCGGGAAGCAGATGTACGTGGAGTACTGGATTCCATCGCTCGTCAGGTATCCGCTCCCGATTGTCCTCGTGCACGGCGGCGGCGGACAAGGTCTCGACTGGATGGGCACACCCGACGGACGGCCCGGTTGGGTCACGTATCTACTGCAGGAAGGCTTCAAGGTGTACGTCGTCGATCGTCCCGGTCACGGCCGATCGCCGTTTCATCCCGATCTCCACGGTCCGTTTCCCGCGCAGACCAACACGCTCGAAGGGATGTCGGGACAGTTCACTCCGCCCAACGCGAGTCGGCCGGCGGTCGGACCCTATCGCCCCCTGCACAACCAATGGCCGGGCACCGGTGAAGTCGGATCGCCGGAGCTCGATCAACTCGTCGCGTCGCAGGGGGGAAGCTACGTCACGGGGGCTGCGCCGGCGGCAGCAGCCGCGCCGCCGCCCGCCCCTCTCGACGGTGGAACCGCCGCCGGAGCAGAGACGGCGCACATGGTGTGGCGTCAGCGCGGTGCGATGCTCCTCGACAAGATCGGTCCGGCGATCGTCATGACGCACTCGGCCGGTGGACCGTTCGGGTGGCTTGTCGCGGAGGTGCGGCCGACTCTTGTCAAAGGGATCATCTGCATCGAAGGCGGCGGGGCGCCCTTCAGCGGCCAGAACGCCTGGGGCATGTCGACGATCCCCGTCGCATACGACCCGGCTGTCTCCGATCCCGCCGACATCAAGACCAGGGTCGTCACGCCGGCCGAGCCGGGACTGCAGCCATATCGATTGCAGGAAGAACCGGCGCGGAAGCTGAAGAACCTGCAGGGGATACCGATCGTGATCGTCACTGCTGAAGCGTCGTTCGCGTCGCCCGGAAATCCAGGGGCGGTCGCGTACTTCAAGCAGGCCGGATGCAAGGCGGAGGAGCTGCGGCTCGCGGAGCGCGGCATCCACGGCAACGGTCACATGATGATGATCGAGAAGAACAACCGTCAGGTGCTGCAGCCGATCCTCGAGTGGATCCAGAAGAACGTCCCGGCGTCCGCGGCGCGCGCGAGCGCGACCGAGACGCCTCGGCAGACGCCAGCCGGAAGAAGGTCCGAGACGGCGATGAAGCTCGCGGATCAGGGTTTCTTCTGGGTCGGCACCGAACACAAGAAGCTTCCCTACGGAACGATCATCAGCGGTCAGATGTACGTGCAGTATTTGACGCCGGCGCAAGTGCGGCATCCGTTTCCGGTCGTCCTCGTGCATGGCGGCGGCGGTCAGATGCTTCACTACCTGGGAACCGGTGACGGCGTCGCCGGATGGGCGCACTACTACGTGCAGGAAGGCTATCGCGTCTATCTGGTGGATCGACCGGGTCACGGACGCTCGCCGTATCATCCCGACGCACTCGGGCCGATCGGGGCGCAGGCGACCTATGCGGCCGTCGTCTCGGAGCTCAAACGCGCGGCCACCGGACCGCATCGGCAATGGTCGGGTACTGCCGACGTCAGCGATCCGCTCGTCGATCAATTCATGGCCAGCCAGAACGCAGCGCCGCAGGATCAGGCGATGGCGCGCGCGCTGTGGAGCAGTCGCGGCGCCGAGCTGCTCGACAAGATCGGACCGGCGATCGTGCAGACGCACTCCGCCGGCGGCCCATTCGGCTGGCTCGTCGCCGACCAACGGCCGAAGCTGGTGAAAGCGATCGTGTGCGTGGAAGGCGGTGCCATGCCGTTCGAGACGTTCACGAACCTGCGCGGCATTCCAATCGTGTATGTGACCGCGGAGAAGTCAGGCCGGACGCAGGGATCGACGATCGTCGCGTCGCTGAAGCAGGCCAGCTGCGATGCCGAAGAGCTGCAGTTGAAGGAGCGAGGCATTCTCGGCAACGGCCATTTCATGATGTTCGAGAACAATCGCCGGCAGGTGTTCGACGTCATTCGCGGCTGGATCGAGCAGAAAGTGCCAGCGAGATCGTAGCGATGGCGGCCCGAAAGGGCCGCCCCACGAGTTTCAGCTCGCGGTGCACGCGGTCGGGTGCCACTTGGCGGCGTCGGGCTCTTTCTTGAAGTGCGTGCTGGTGATGAACGGCTGATCCAAGTACCTCGGATCGTCGACGATCGTCGTCACGGTGAACCACTGATCGCCGTTGGCCTCGGTGTGACGATCGAAGTACTCCGTGACCACGGCGTTTTCACTGTAGGGGACGCCGTTCTTGCGCAGGTAGCCGGCGCGCATGTGCGTCGTGATGACTTTCAGCGAGCCGCTTCGCGGCGGCGCGCCGCGCCCTCGTCCGCCGGCGGCATCGGCCTGCGGTGTCTGCACGACGCCGCCGACGGTGATGACGCCGCGTCCGCCAAGACCTCCACCACCTCCGCCGCCGCGCGGCGGCGGGCCGGCGATCTCCCATCGCGCTTGTGAATAACCCTGCCAACCAGCATCACCGGCCGGCGGCGGTGTGTCGCCGAAGTGGAGGAGTCGGGTCTGCGTGCCGGCGTCGGCATCGATCTTTAGTGTGTTCTCGTTCTGCCACGTGATGTGAAGACGCCCGGGCACGCGCATGATGTTGGCGGCGCCGTACGACTTGCACTGGTTGCCGCTCGCTTCGTCCTTCGCCGGATCCCAGACGTCGGCGGCCTTGCGCCCTTCGGCATTCAGCGGCACGCTCGCATAGTCGCCTTTCGGCGGCGTGACCATGCGATAGCGCCAGTCTTCGGTGACGACCGATACCCAGTATCCCGTGAGATCGATCGGCGCCGTCGCCTGCGGCGTCGGCCGCGCTGCCTCGTCGCCGCGGCCGCGCTGCCCCTGCTCACCATCGCCGCGAGCGACCACGTGGTCGACGGCGAGCGCCAGACTCGCCGCCACGAGCAGGGACGCGACGCGTCGCCATCGCAGAGTGGCGCTCGTCACTGGAACGTACCGCTCCACTTCCATCCGTCGGCCGGCCGCAGGATGCTGCGCAGGCGCAGGCGGTGATCCGCGGCATTCCGTCCCGGGTTGCCTTCGATGACGACGTGATCGCCCGGCTTGAGCGTGTCGCGGGTAACGCCTTGCTGACCGAGTTGCAGGCCGGCGGCCCACTCGACGGCCCAGCGCTGGACCTGACCGCTCTCGTCGGGCGCTTCGATGTGCACGAACGTGTGCGGATTGCGATACAGGAACTGGACGAGATCGCCTTCGATCTTGTGGATCTTGTCTTCGAAGTAGGTCGCGGCGAAGGAGTGATGCGCGTCGGTGGGGGTCACCGCCATGAACGCCGCCGCCGCGGTCAGCATGACGAATGTGTGCTTCATCGTGCGCGCCTCAGCTCTGATGTCCGTCAGGATTTCTTGCCTGCCAGGTTCCGGTAGACCGCCTCGATGAACATGTCCGTCGTCCAGGCGCCTGTCTTTGCGCCGTAGCGGCCGTCGTAGTCGAGCGTCGGACGCGCCGCCTTCACCTGTTCGACCGTCATGCCCTTCTTCACCATGTCGCGAATCCGATCGCGAATGATGGTGACCATGTCGCGGTACTCGAGGACGTCGGCTTCGTCGCACAGCCGTCCGTGTCCCGGAATCACGTAGGTGCCGCCTTCCTGTTTGTCCTTCGGAATGGCGATGTCCAGGATGCGATTCAGCGCGTCGATGATGCCCTGGATGTTTCCACCGCGCTCCACATCGACGACGGGGTAGGTCGTCGTGACGAAGAGATCACCGGCGCTGATCACATCCGAGTGACGGAAGAAGACGATGCTGTCGCCGTCGCTGTGAGCTGAGGGCTGGTGAAGAATCTCGATCGGCTCGCCGTTGAAGAACAGTTCTTTCTTCTTGGTGAAGTATGTGTCGGTCGGCCATGCGGCCGAAGCCGTCGGCGCCTGCTGACCCGTCGGGGCGCTCATGCGCTTGAGCACGTTTTCGTGCGCGAGGATCGCGGCGCCGTTGTTCACGTTGGTGCCCATGTTCCCGCCGGCGATGGTCGCGCCCAACGCTGAAATCGGCGCGTTGCCGCCGACGTGATCGGCATCGGCGTGCGTGTTGACGATGTAGCGGATCGGTTTGTCGGAGAGCTTGCGAATCGCCGCGACAATCTTGCCGCTCATCTGCTCGTAGGAGGTGTCGACGAGCAGGACGCCGTCGCTGCCCGCTTGCACGGTCACGTTGGCGCCGGCGCCGACGAGCATGTACACGTTTCCCTGCACCGGGAGGACGTGCACCTCGACGTCGTCGAACCGCTGGTTCTGGGGCGTCGCCAGCAAGCCGATCGCGGCCAACACGAGTGCCGTTCGCAGCATCCTCACTCCCTCAGCGCGCGCATTGTAGCGCGGCTACGTGCCGCGCGGCTGCGAGGCACGGGCGCGGCATCTGATAGGTCAGTTCTTTGGCACGTCGCCGCCGACGAATTCGGCGCTCGTGCGTCTCGACGCGGCGACGCCGCCCGGCGCGGCGGCGGGCTCGCTGACTTTCGGCACCGCGCTCCGCACCGCTGACGCGCCGGCCGGACGATTTGCTTCGGGCACGGTGATCGGTTCGAGCATGGCGACGATCTCCGCACGCCGTTCTTCGAACCACGGCGGCAGCAGCAGCTCCATCCCGAGCTGGTCGAGCGGTTCGTCTTTGCCGAATCCCTCCGGCACCGACGCTGCGCATTCGGTCAGAATTCCGCCAGGCGATCGCACGTAGATCGAATGGAAGTAGTTGCGATCCTTGATCTCCGAACAATCCGTGTAGCCGAGCTCTTCGTACAGATTCTTCTGTTCGGCGAGACCGTCGTCGGTCCCGATGTCGAGCGCGAGGTGATGCGCGGTGCCGGCGCCGAAGCCCCAACTACCTGGCGCGCGATCGGGCTCGTGATGCAGGACGAGCGTCTTCGCCGCACCGCCCGTGCTGACTTCGAATCGGTGATACGGGCCGTCGGTCCCGGTCTTCCGGAATCCGAGCGCGTCGACGAAAAACCGTTCCTGCTCGGCCGTGTGCTGCACTGACAGCACGGGACCATGGAATCCGCGCAGCGCGACGTCTGAATTGATCTCGTCGGTCGTCCATCCGGTTCGCGTGTCATTCGCGTCTTCGATGACCTCGAAGAGCAATCCCGCCGGATGCCGGAAGCGGATGTACTTCTGTCCGAATCGTTCCTGAATCCCGCTGTGTTCGACGCGGTACCGATTCAGATGATCCACCCAGAACGGCGTCGATCCCTTCGGCGCGGAGAACGTCGTCGCTGAAATCTGTCCCGATCCCACCCGGCCGGGGACGCGCCGGTAGGGGAATGTGGTCATTACCGAGCCAATCTCGGCGTTCGCGTTTGCGTAGTAGAGATGGTAGTGGGCGTATCGGCCATCGAACAGGACGGTCTGCTTGATCAGACGCTGGCCCATGACCTTGGTGATGAAGTCGATGTCTTCCTGCGCGCCGCCGGCACACAGCGTGATGTGATGAATCCCCGTGATCGGCATAGGTTCCTCCGCAATCAGAAAATCAGCTTCGCGGCAAACTGGATCTGACGTGCGCTGCCCGCGAGCGTGGTGATTCTACCTACCGTCGGGTTGATCGCGCCGCCGCCATTTGGTGTCTGGCTGAAGACGTTGAGGCTCGGCTGCCCGAAATTCGGGCGGTTCGTGAGATTGAAAACCTCCGCGCGCAGCTGGATGGACGACGACGCCCGGAGCCTGACGCTCTTCAGCAGCGCCAGGTCCAGAGTCATGAAATCCGGACCGACCAGGCTGTTCCGGCCGACGTTGCCGAGTGTGCCGGCGGCCGGCAGCGCGAACACCGTCGGGTCGAACCATTGATTGATGTCGTGCGTGACCGCGCTCGCCAGGTCGCGTCCCGGCGCGAGGTTCGGGCGCTGGTTCACGGTTCCCAGTCCTGATTGATCGAAGCCGATCGCCGGCGTGAACGGCGAACCGCTGGTGCGGTTGAGGATGCCGCTGATTTGCCACCCTTCGGCGAACTGATTCCCACGGAATGGCAGCGCGACGACGGCGCTGGCTCGAAATGTATGGGTGCGGCTGAATCCGCATGGACCGAAGTCGTACTCCGGATCGTAGGGATTGGTCGAGGCCGTCCCGCCCTCGCCGCCGAAATTCCCTGAGCTGAGATCGCGGCACTTCGCGTACGCGTACGACACCTGCGCCTGCACGTTCCGGTAGAAGCGGCGATTGAAGCTGGTTTGCAGCGAGTGATAATTGGACGTCGCGAACGACGTGCCCGTGTTCAGCACCGAGAAGTTCGGGTTGGCGCGCGCGTTCGGCGTGATGCCTGCGGCCGCGCCGCGCGGGACGCCGTACACCACCGTGCCGTCCGCGAGCGTTCTTCCCGTCACCGGGTTGACGTCGCGCTGTTTGAAGAGGTTGCTGCTGCGCGATCCGATGTAGCCGACGGTGACCAGCGTCTCTGCGAAGATCTCCCGCTGCACGTTGACGTTCCACTGCTCCTGATACGGCGTGTTCGTCGTCTGATAGTCGATGCCTTGACTCTGCGTCGGCAGGGAGGCTGCCACCGACGTGAACGGGGTCGGAAACACCGGCGGCACGACGGTCAAATCCTGCCGGCCGATCGTGAACGGCGGATTGAGATAGTACGCCGACGCGTACACGCGTGGTGCCACGACGTTGTGGAACACGCCGTAGCCGGCGCGAATCGACGTCTTGTGATCGTCGAACGGATCGTAGACGACGCCAAGCCTGGGATCGAAGTTCCTGAGCGAGGCGTTGGTCGCGAACACCGTGTCGACCGGCGTGAACGCCGGCGACCTCGGCGGATCGACGAGCGTGATGCCCGGCGTCACCGAGGCGTTGGTCGTCGGCGCGTAGCGCAAGCCGAGATTCAGCGTCAGCTTCTGCGCCGCTTTCCAGTCGTCCTGCGCGTAGAGGACGACGTCGTTCTCGCGGAACTCACGGTAGGCGTTGTCCTGTCCAGGCAGCGCGCCGACGATGGACGCCGGTTGATTGAGCAGGAAGGTCTGGAGGCTCGTGAACGTCCAGACGCCGCCCCATTGGAACGGCGCGTTGATATCGGTTTCCTGCCGCTCGAAGGCGCCGCCCAACTTGATCGAGTGCGAGCCGCGATGCACATAGACGTCGTCGGCCACCGAGTACTTGCGCTGGAGAATGTCGAACGGATTCAGCTGGTTCGCACCGATGATGCTGATGCCGCTGCCGGCCGTGACCGTGCCGTTCATCCGGCCCGGAAAGAACGTGAGCTGCGGCACCGACCCGGTGTTGTCGGCCAACTCCCGCGTGCGCACGATACCGAATCGCAGCTGATTGATCACGTTCGACGAGACGAGCCGCCGGTGCTCGGCCGTCAGGATCTGATTGTTGGTCTTGTTGGTCGCCGACCACAGCGGAATGCTCGACCCGCTGAACGGCTCGAAGAGATCGGCGGTGTCGGAGACGTAGCGGGCGAACAGTGAATTCTTCGACGACAAGGTGTAGTCGAAGCGCCCCAGGAAGTAGTTCTCGTGTCCGCTTGTGGTGTCCACCTGATTGACCTGTCCAACGCCGCCGCTCAACGGCGTGGTCGGCACGGGATAGAGATCCATCAGCGGCTTGATGGCGGCGTTGACCCCGACGTTGGTCAGCACGCCGTTGATTGGAATCAGCCCGATGCGCGCGTTGGCGTCGGGCACCGTCGCGATC
>DAIUKO010000073.1:0-15411 GCA_036848175.1 Vicinamibacterales bacterium
AAGACGAACCGCGAACACCGGTCCCACGTCTGATATCTTCATTGCTGCGCCTGCGACCGGAGGGGTCCGTGAAGTCTCGGTGGGTTCCCGGCTTTTGTGCACTGGCGGCGACGTGCGGGCTGTTATGGGCGACGCGTGCTCCTGCCCAGGCGGGCCAGGAGAAGACGTCGGACCTCGACGCCCTCATGAAACAGGTCCTCGCGCAGCGCGACGAGAACTGGAAGAAGCTGCAGCAGTACGTCCTCGACGAGCGCGAGGCGTTCGACGTGCGCGGCCCGGGCGGCGCTCAGCTGTGGGGCGAACGGCGCGAATACACCTGGTTCATCCGCGACGGCTTCTTCATCCGCAGCCCCGTGAAGTTCAACGGCGTCGAGATCGGCGACAGCGACCGCCGCAAGTTCGAAGCCGACTACCTGAAGCGGCAGCAGGAGCGCGAGAGGCGGCGCGCGCAGGCGGCGGCGGCTCAGGCGCCTCCGGCTGACAGCAGCATCGCCGTGACCAACAAAGGCGTTGTCATCGAGCGTGAAGACGATCAGACGGCGCAGAGCGAGCCACTCAACGTCGACGGCCTGTTGAAGCAGACGCGTCAGCCCGAATTCATCTCGTCGGCGTACATGCTCCGGTTCCGGTTCGAGGAGGGCAAGTACGCCTTCGTCGGCCGCGAGACGATGGAGGGCCGCGAGGTCCTGCGCATCGAGTACTACCCGGCGAATCTCTTCCGCGGGACCGATCGGCGCCGCAACCGGGAAGGCGCCTCCGAGCGCGACAAAGCCTACGACGCCGCGTACCGCCGCATGATGAACAAGGTTGCGCTCGTCACGCTGTGGATCGAGCCGAAGGCCCACCAGATCGTGAAGTACACGTTCAACAACGTCGGGTTCGATTTCCTCCCGGTGCAGTGGCTGCTCCATGTCGACGACCTGCGCGCGACGATGAACATGAGCGAGCCGTTTCCCGGCGTGTGGCTCCCGCGCGACCTCGAGTTGAAGATCGATCTGACGCTGGCGATTGGTGAGATCGACGCGCGCTACGCGCTCGAGTATCACGACTACCGGCGCGCAGACGTCACCTCCAAAGTCACCATCCGCTGACCATGTGGGCAGCGGTCGTCGCGTTCTGCTGGAGGGCGGCCGTCTTGCACGGAGCGCCCGCTGATTTGGCGTCCCAAATACCGCTCATGGTGAGCTCGTCGAACCCCCAAATACCGCACATGGTGAGCTCGTCGAACCATGAGCGCGGCGCTCGTCCTTCGACAGGCTCAGGACGAGCGATCATGGTGCGCGACCTTCAAAACAGGGATCTGCCAGCCGTCGCGCAAGCGCCTGACGTCATCTCCGCCATCCAGATCCACGGCAACACGGCGACGCCGGACGAGGAGATCCGCAAGCTCGCCGGGATCGAGATCGGCATGCGCCTCGAGGCGACGACGATCGACGAGGTGACAACGCGGCTGCGCGCGACGAAGAAGTTCGAGAGCGTGCAGGTGCTCAAGCGCTTCGCGTCGATCGAGGATCCGTCGCAGATCCTGCTCGTCGTCATCGTCGACGAGGGGGCGGTGAAGGTCGAGATCACCGGCGATCCCGATCGGCCGACGACGCGCGTCGTTCGCGAGCGCCGCCTGAATCTGATGGTCATGCCGATTCTCATGTGGGAGGACGGCTACGGATTCACCTACGGCGCGCGGCTCGCGCGGGCCGGCGTCGCCGGCAAGCAGAGCCGTCTCTCCTTTCCGCTGACGTGGGGCGGCGACAAGAGAGCCGGGATCGAGCTCGACAAGACACTGGGACGTGGACCCATGGATCGCGTAATCGCCGGCGCGTCGGTGACGGGGCGCACCAACCCGTTCTTCGAGGAAGACGACAATCGGTCGCGCGTCTGGATCCGTGGCGAACGCGAGCTGGTGCACAACGTGCGCGCCGGCGTGACCGCCGGCTGGCAGCGCGTCTCGTTTGCCGACGCCGACGATCGCTTCGCCCACGCCGGCGCCGACATCGTCGTCGATACGCGCGTCGATCCGATTCTTGCGCGCAACGCCGTGTATGCGCGCGCATCGTGGGAGATCCTGGATCTCGACCATCTGCAGAGGACCGAGCTCGATGCTCGCGGATACCTGGGCCTCGTCGGCCAGACCGTCCTCGCGCTGCGGGCGCAGCGGCAGGATTCGAATCGGCCGCAACCCGCCTACCTGAAGCCGCTGCTCGGCGGCGTGCCGAACCTGCGCGGCTTCGCGGCGGGCACCGCCGCCGGCGACACGCTGGTGGCGGCCTCGGCGGAGCTGATCGTTCCGCTGACGTCGCCGCTGAACGTCGGCAAGATCGGCGTCAGCGCGTTCGTCGACACGGGGACCGTCTACGACGATGGAGCGCGATTGTCGGATCAAACCCTGAAGCAGGGCTATGGTGCGACACTGTGGTTTTCGGCGGCGTTCCTGCGGTTGAACATCGCCGTCGCACATGGACGCGGATCATCGACCCGCGTCCAGGTCGGCGGCAATGTGTCGTTCTGACTTCCTACTTCTTCGGTCCAATCGTCAGGTGGTCGACAACTCGCTTCACTCCCTTGGTGCCTTTCGCGATCGCGACGGCGCGAGCGCGTCCGGCTTCCGACATCACGGTCCCCTTCAGCGTCACGACCTGATTGTCGGAGTCGACGTTGATCTCGCTGCCCTTGAGCGTGTCTTCGTTGATGAAGTCCGCGTGGAGCTTCGAGATCAGGTACGCGTCGGTGACTTCGTCACCAACCTTGACTGCGCCTTCCTTGGTCTTCTCGCCGACCTTCTCCGCGCCTTCCTTGGTCTTGCCATAGGCCGCCTTCGTGCCCTCCTTGGTCTTCTCGGCGGCCTTTTCCGTGCCATTCTTCGTGGCCGTGGCGCCTTCCTTCGTCTTCTCCTTGATCGTCCCGGCCGTACCCTTCGTCGCCCCGTTCAGGTCGACGATGAGCTTGTTGTCCACCCGCGTGACGCCGCTGACCTTCGCGAACTCACCCGCTTTCGCCCGATCGGCTTCAGTCGCCACGGTGCCGGTCAGCGTGGCCACGCCTCCGTCGACTTTGACGTCGATGTCGTACTTCTTGAGGGTCGCGTCGCTGTGAATCCGCTTTTCGATCCGCTCGTCCAGCGTCTTGTCCGAGGTGGCGGCCGTCGCTTGCGGCGTTGCCGCCAGCGGGCGAGCGGCGCTCGATACCAAACCGCCGGCGAGGATCATGGCGGCGCAGACACTCGTTCCAATCACAGCTTTCATGGACTGACTCTCCTTCGACGGCCGAGGTTGTGTAACCCGACACGACGCTCATCTGGACCGTCTGGATAATGAGAGCAATCGGTACACCACACGAGTTCAGCTCATCCAGATCTGGCCCAACGGATATAGTGGAACGCATGCGACAAACGCGGAGAGTCGCCGTCCTGCTGACGTTCTGCTGCGCGAGCGCGTTCGCGCAGGACCGGCTGAGGACGATGCCCGGCTATGCGCAGTACGAACGCATGGCCCGAGAAATACCCACGGCGGTGAAGTCAGGCGCCATCTCTGCTACCTGGACATCCGACAGCAAAGCGCTCGAATACACGCGCGACGGTAAGCGTTATCGGTTCGACATCGCCTCGCGACGCGTCGTCGATGTGGATGCGACCCAGCGAAGAGTCGGACGCGCTGGAAGGGCTGGAGGGACCGGACCGGCTGGACGGGAAGAAACCCCGGATCGTGGCCGGCAGTACACGACCGCTGTTTCACCGGACGGCGCGTGGAAGGCAGTGCACCGCGATCGCAATATCTATTTCAGCCGCGCTGACGGCTCGAACGAGCGCGCGATCACCACCGACGGCAGCGCGGCGAGCCGCGTGAAGTACGGAACCGCGTCGTGGGTCTACGGAGAAGAGCTCGAGCAGGTGACGGCGATGTGGTGGTCGCCCGACAGCACGAAGCTCGCCTACTACCGCTTCGATGAAAAAGAAGTACCGGACTTCTACCTCACACTGAACCAGACGCAGCTGCAAACGACGCTCGACACCGAAGCGTACCCGAAAGCCGGCGCCCGCAATCCGATCGTCGATCTGTTCGTCTACGACGTGGCGGCGGAACAGGCGATGAAGATCGACGTCCGCGACGGCAAGCCATTCGACAACGCCGTCGTCGGACATTACGTCTACCGCGTCGCATGGTCCCCCGACGGCCGGGAGCTGCTGTTCCTGCGGACGAACCGCCGGCAGAACGTGATGGAGGTGGCGGCGGCGGATCCGTCAACCGGTGCGTGCCGCGTCGTGCTGCGCGAGGAATGGCCGACCGGTTGGCTGAACGAGGATCCGCGGCTCGTGTTTCTGAAGGACGGCCGGCGCTTCGTCTGGGAATCGCAGCGCACGGGATGGAACAACTTCTATCTCTACGACCTGAGCGGCCGTCTGATCGCGCCGATCACGACGAACACGGCGTTCGAGTCGGGCACGCTCGTCAAGATCGACGAGCAGGCGGGCGTCGTCTTCTACACCGCGCGCGACGGCGACAACGTCTTGAAGCTCCAGCTCCATCGCGTCGGCCTCGATGGCCAGGGCGACCGGCGGCTCACCGATCCCGCGTTTCATCATTCGATCGGCGGATGCATTCCTGGCGTCCACGGACGCTTCGGCAATCCGACGACGGCGGCGCCGTGCGCCATCTCGCCCGACAACAAGTACTTCATCGACATTTACCAAACGCACGACACACCGGCCGCTACGCGGGTCGTCGACGTCGGCAGCGGGAAGACGGTTGGCGATCTCGCCTCGTCGGACGTGACGAAGTTCAACGAGCTCGGGCTGAAGAAAGCCGAGATGTTCGACTTCAAAGCCGCGGATGGAACGACGACGCTCCGCGGGCTGATTCAGTTTCCGTCGACGTTCGATCCCGCGAAGCAGTATCCGGCGCTGGTGAGCGTCTACGGCGCGCCGGAATTCGCGATCAACGCCGTGCGCGGGACGTTCGTCATGCCATCGTCGCTCGCCGAGTACGGCTTTCTGGTGCTGACGCTCGACTCCCGCGCGATTCCAGGACTCGGCAAGCGCACGCTCGACACGATCTACCTGAAGCTGGGTCAGGGAGAGATCGACGACATGGCCGAAGGGGTAAAAGCGCTGTGGAACCGTCCCTACTTCGACAAGCGGCGCGTCGGCATCTTCGGCACGTCGTACGGCGGCTACACGGCGCTGATGGAGTTGCTGCGCCATCCGGATGTCTTCACCGCGGCCGCGGCGTCCTCGCCGGCGACCGATTGGCGGCAGTACGACTCGATCTACACCGAACGCTACATGTGGATCCCGCAGGAGAACGCCGCCGGCTACGACGCGGCCAGCGCGATCACGTTTGCGAACGATCTCAAGGGGCGACTGCTGCTCTATTACGGGACCGCTGACAACAACGTCCATCCGTCGAACACGCTGCAGTTGGTGAAGGCGCTGCAGCAGGCGGGCAAGAGCTTCGATCTCCAGGTCGGCCCCGACCTCGGCCACAGCGCCGTGAATCAGGATCGGATGATGGAGTTCTTCATACAAAATTTGTTGAATTGGTGAACGAGTGCGGAGTCTCCGGCTTTGGAGCCGGACCCGCAGTATAGTTCCCGCCGGGGTGACACATGCCTGACCTCGATGTCGGATTCGAACAATTCGCCGATGAAGATCGCATGTACTCGGGGTCGCGCTTTCGCGACGTCGTCGATGCGCTGTTCGCGAATCCGTACCAGAAGGTGTGGGGTCGTGAAGGCGAACCGCCCCTGCCGATTCAGGAACAGACGATCAGGAGCGTGTTCGGTGGACTGATCACGATCGGCAGACCTCCGCGCTTCGAACACGCCTCCGCGCGATCGCTCGACTCCGCCGCCGATCTTCGCTGGGGTCCGGATCGAAAGGGCTTCACGCGGTTTCTTCACCCGACCGGCGTCTGCCTCGTCGGGCGCTGGCGGATTACCGAGGAGTCGCCGTACTCCGGGTACTTTCGAAAAGGCAGTGAGGCGCTCGTCGTCGCGCGCTACTCGAGCGGCGGCGGCGGAAATCTGCGCGGCCGGATCCGATCGCTGGCGTTGGTCGGCAAGCTCTTTCCGACGACGGACCCGGACCACCCGACGCCGCTGCGGACCGCGAACTTCATCACGCAACAGGACATCGGTGGGGAGCTCACTGAATCGATCAACGTTGCCGAACTGCGAAACGCACCGAATGTGACCGTCTTCCGTCGCGGCCCCGCCGGGACGCTGCTCATCAAAGTGGCCTCGGTCTTCCGTCGCGTGGATCAACAGCCGACGATTCGTCAGATCTATCCGATCGCGGAGCTGGGAAAACCGGCGGGCGAACCGACACGAGCGCCGATGTTCATGCGGCTGCTCGTCGCACCCGAGCAGCCAGTGATTCCCGGTGAGGAACTCGACGTGCGCGACGAAGTCATGGCGCAGATCTTCGATCGCGGAGATCCGGTGCCGAAGCGGACGCTCACCTTCCTGATCGAGGTGACCGACGACGGGAAGACGAGAGGAACGCCGTTCCGCGTGCGCCGCACCTTCGAGAACTGGCGACGGATCGGCAAGATGGTCTTCGACAACGCCGTCGTGTCGTACAACGGCGATTGCGTGATCCATTTCACGCATCCGACCTGGCGGCAGGACCGCAACGATCCGACGACCGCGACGCGAATCAACGGCGTCAAGGTACGGTGAACTGGGCGGTTCAGCTAGACACCTTTTGCCTTCCTAGACAGCTCCAGTTTCGCAATCGCCTCGCGGTGGACTTCGTCCGGGCCGTCCGCGAGGCGGATCGTGCGCGCGTGCGCCCACGCCGACGCCAGCGGGAAATCGCTCGACACGCCGGCGGCGCCGTGCGCCTGGATCGCGCGGTCGAGGACGCGGAGCGTCATCCGCGGCACGACGACTTTGATCATCGCGATCTCGCCGCGCGCGGCTTTGTTCCCCACGCTGTCCATCAGGTGGGCCGCCTTCATCGTCAGCAGCCGCGCCTGCTCGATCTCCATGCGCGACTCGGCGATGTCGGCGCGAATCGTGCCCTGTTCCGACAGCGTCTTGCCGAAGGCGACGCGTGTCGACACACGCGTGCACATCGCCTCGAGCGCGCGTTCGGCCACGCCGACGAGCCGCATGCAGTGGTGAATGCGTCCGGGACCGAGACGGCCCTGCGCGATCTCGAAGCCGCGGCCTTCGCCGAGCAGCATGTTCGATGCCGGCACGCGCACGTTGTCGAACGTGATCTCGGCGTGGCCATGCGGCGCATCGTCGTAGCCGAACACCGGCAGCATGCGGCGAACGGTCACGCCGCTGGCGCCCATCGGCACGAGAATCATCGACTGCTGGCGGTGCTTCTCCGCGGTGGGATTGGACTTGCCCATGAAGATGGCGACGGCACAGCGCGGATCGCCGGCGCCGGAAATCCACCATTTGCGGCCGTTGATGACGTACTCGTCGCCTTCGCGCTCGATGCTCGAGCGGATGTTGGTCGCGTCCGACGACGCGACGTCGGGCTCGGTCATCGCGAAGCACGATCGGATCTGGCCCGCAAGGAGCGGTTCGAGCCACCGCTTGCGCTGCGCTTCGGTGCCGTAGCGCACGAGAACTTCCATGTTGCCGGTGTCAGGCGCCGAACAATTGAACACCTCGGGGCCGAACCCGGGCACGCGACCCATGATCTCGCAGAGCGGCGCGTACTCGACGTTGGTCAGCCCCGCGCCGTAGTCGCTCTCGGGCAGAAACAGATTCCATAGACCGGCCGCCCGCGCCTTCGGCTTCAGATCTTCGATGATCGGCACCGGCTGCCAGCGATCGCCGTCGGCGATTTGCCGGTGATACGTCGCCTCGTTTGGATAGATGTACTCGTCCATGAACGCGGCGACACGCTGTTGAAGGTCTGTGGCTTTCTCCGAATGATCGAAATACATGATCCGGATGATAGTGTAGACTCCGCCGCCGCCGATGCCGCACGACACCAATCACATCCGCCCGGGCGAGCAACTCGATTGGCCGCGTGTTGTCGGCTGGCTGCGCGAGCGGCTGCCGTCGTGCGACATCGCCGGTCTCGACGTCTCGCGTGAACCGGAGATCTCGCAGTTTCCCGGCGGCCACTCGAACCTGACGTATCTCGTTCGATTCGGCGCGGCCGAGATCGTCGTGCGGCGGCCGCCGTTCGGCCCCGTCGCACCCACGGCGCACGACATGGCGCGCGAGTACCGCTGGCTCTCTGCGATGCATCGCGTCTTCCCGCTGGCGCCGCGGCCGTATTTGCTCTGCGACGATGCGTCGGTCATCGGCTCGGTGTTCTACGCGATGGAACGGCGGCGAGGCGTGATCGTACGCGCGGACGAACCGCCTGCCGTCGCTGATCCCGCCGCGAGACGTCGTGTCAGCGAAGCGCTCATCACGACGCTGGCGCAGCTTCACGCGGTCGACGTCCATGCCAATGGTCTCGGCGGACTCGGCAAGCCGGCCGGTTTCGTCGAGCGTCAGGTGCGCGGGTGGACCGATCGCTGGCATCGATCGAAGACGACGCCGCTCGCGGAAATGGACGCGCTGGCCGACTGGCTGGTGCATCGTCTGCCACCCGACGCGAATCCCCCCGGCATCGTCCACGGCGACTTCAAGCTGGACAACGTGATGCTCGACAGCGCGGATGTCGGCCGAGTGGTCGCGGTGCTCGACTGGGAGATGAGCGCGCTCGGCGATCCGCTCGTGGATCTCGGCATCCTGCTCGCTTACTGGGCGCCGACCGCCCCGCCGCTCGAGCGGGACGC
Source organism: Vicinamibacterales bacterium (assembly GCA_036848175.1). Lineage (GTDB taxonomy): Bacteria > Acidobacteriota > Vicinamibacteria > Vicinamibacterales > CAVVIG01 > QHWF01. The sequence goes on from DAIUKO010000073.1 coordinate 8,751, forward strand.
GCTGACGACGGTGACGCACCGTCCCGGCTATTTCACGCGGGACGAAATCGTCGAGCACTATGCTGCGCGTTCGACGCGCGATCTGTCGAATATCCGCTTTTACGAAATTTTTGCAGTGTTCAAGATCGCCGTCGTCGTCCAGCAGATCTATTTCCGCTTCGCGCAAGGTCAGACCGACGATCAGCGCTTTGCCACATTCGACGCGCGCGTCGCGTTCCTCGCGCGGCAGGCCGCGACGCTGGCGTCTCTCGCGTAGAATGAAGCGGATGAAATCATTCGCAGCCATCGCGACAGTCATCGCGTGCGGAGCGATCGGCGGATCGCTCCTCCACGCAGAGCAGGGCGACAAGACGACGCTGACCGGCGTCTACAGCGAGGCGCAGGCCAAGCGCGGCGAGGCGCTCTACGCCGACAGATGCTCGAGCTGCCATGCGCCGGATCTGACGGGCCTCGATCAGGCGCCGCCTCTCACCGGCAACGACTTCAACACCAATTGGAACGATCTCGCGGTCAACGATCTGTTCGAGCGCATTAACATCAGCATGCCGGCGGACAAGCCGGGCTCGCTGAGCCGCCAGGAGACCGCGGACGTCATCGCGTTCATCCTGCAGAAGGCCAGTTTCCCTGCCGGCCAGAGCGAGCTACCCTCGGAAGCGGACCCACTGAAGGGGATCAAGTTCGTCGCCAAGAAACCGTGATCCGTCCGATCGCGATCGCCCTGGTTGCGACCGGCCTCGCGACGGCCTGCCGGACGCCCACGCCGATCGGAACGCCGACGGCAACTCCAGCGCACGCGATCGTCCCGCTGCCGGAATCGATTCAGATCTCGGCCGGCCGCGGCTTCACCGTGACGCCGCAAAGCGTCATCGTCGTGCCGCGAGACGACGCGCGCGTGGCGGCGATCGGCCGCTACCTCTCGCAATGGATCGGGATCGCGGCCGGGCCGCAACCGCCGCCGGTCGAAAACGGCGGTCCATCGATTCCGCCGGCGAGCATTGTCCTGACGCTGGGCACGTCACCGGCGGCTCCTGAAGCGTACGAGCTGACCGTCACGGCCGACCGCGTCACGATCGCCGCGAGTCAGCCCGCAGGTCTCTTCTACGGTGTGCAGACGCTGCGTCAATTGCTGCCGCCGTTTGTCGAGTACGGCGGCGTCAGGCCCGACGCCTCCCGTCCCGTCCTGGCGCCGGCCGCACACATCGCCGACGCGCCGCGCTTCGCGTGGCGCGGTGCGATGCTGGACGTGGCGCGGCATTTCTTCACCACCGACGATGTGAAGCGCTACATCGATCTGATCTCGCTGTACAAGTTGAACCGCCTGCACCTTCACCTCGCCGACGATCAAGGCTGGCGCCTCGAGATCCTCTCGTGGCCCGAGCTCACGCGGACGGGCGGCCGCACCCAGGTCGGCGGTGGCGCCGGCGGCTTCTATACGCAGCGGGACTATGCGGAGCTCGTCGCTTACGCCGCGCAGCGTTTCGTGACGATCGTTCCGGAAATCGACATGCCCGGCCACACCAACGCGGCCCTCACCTCCTACGCCGAGTTGAACTGCAACGGACGCGCACCGGAGCCGTACACCGGCATCGACGTCGGCTTCAGCGCCGTCTGTGTCGAGCGCGACGCAACCTACCGATTCATCGACGACGTCGTGCGAGAGATCGCATCGATGACGCCGGGCCCGTACCTGCACATCGGCGGCGACGAGGTGAAGACGCTGACCCGCGATCAGTACGCGGCCTTCATCAATCGCGTCCAGCGCATCGTCGAGTCTCACGGCAAACGGGTCGTCGGATGGGACGAGATCGGCGCGGCCGATCTGCTGCCGACCTCGATCGTGCAGCACTGGCGGCCGAAGGAATCGCCGGCGGCTCTGGCGGCGCGAGGCGTGAAGGTGATCGTGTCGGCCGCAAACCGGATGTATCTCGACATGAAGTACGACGCGACGACGGCGCTCGGCCTCAATTGGGCGGCGTACATCGAGGTGCGCGACGCGTACGACTGGGATCCGGCGGCGCTGCTGGCGCCTGCGCCCGAATCGTCGATCGTCGGCGTCGAAGCGCCGCTCTGGTCGGAAACGACAGCGACGATGCGCGACGTGGAGTTTCTCGCGTTTCCGCGGCTCGCGGCGGTCGCCGAAATCGGATGGTCGCGCCGTGAGCACCGCAGCTGGAATGAGTTCAAGGGCCGGCTGGCCGCCCAGGCGCCGCGCTGGACCGCGCTCGGTGTGAACTTCTACCGCTCGCCGCAGGTGCCCTGGTAGAACGAACCCTACGGTGCGTCCAACCGATACGCGGTGAGGTGGCCAGTCCGCGCCATCAGCGTGGCGTGGTGGCGAATGCCGTCAGGTAACGCACCCGTGGACGCCGAATCGTTGACCACGAGCACGCTGGCGCCCTGCTCCCACACTTCCAGCAGATCGTCGGAGCTCCACTCGCCTTCACCGAACAGCCACCCGTGCCGATCGAGACAGAACAACAAATCGGGGCTCGGGTAGTCCACGAACGCGACGAGCTCGCGCGGCTGAAGCTGCGGCCGCAGCTCGCGGCACAGCAGCGGGCGATCCGGATCGTATTCGTACCATGAGTGGAAGCTCACGCTGCGAACCAGCGTCGAGCTCGCCACGATCAGCGTCATCGCCGCCGGCCACGATCGACTCCGGACGAAGGCCTGCGCCGATGCGAGACAGACAAACGACAGGCAGACGAGCAGCGGCTCGTTGATCACGGCGCGATCCAGGAACAGGGAGAGCGGCAACCCGAACGCGTACGTGAAGAGACCGATCACTGCCGTACCGATGTCGTAGCGCCGAGCGAGGAAGCCAAAGAGGATGGCGCCAGAGACGACGAACAGAACGCAGTTCAGCGCGCGGCCGATCTCGACGTGAAACCCGACGACGCGCGCCACCGAGGCGACCACGAACGCGTACAGCTCGAAGCCGGTCTCGACGTAGCCGCGTTCCTGAGCGCCGCGTTGATCGACCTGCGGAAAGAACGGATTGAATCGCTCCCGCCAGAAGTTGCGCGCGATTTGAGCCGTATCGGCCTGGCGCCAATTGTGGTGATCGAAGAGCGGCGTCCGGAGTGTCTGGGCGCGCACGCAGAAGCCGAACAGCAGGATCCAGAACACCACGAGCCTGAGCGGCGGATCGATGTTCGAAGCCATCCGCGTCTGTTGTAGCATTCACCGCTATGAAACACCGCCACATTTTCGCCGCGCTCCTGCTTGCCCTGATGCCGGCGGCGGCATTTCCGCAGGCGCTCGTCAATCTCTCGTCGCTGCGCGTCGGCTACACGACGCGCAAGAACACCGTGAAGCCGCAGGGCGAGCTCAAGGCGCAGATCGACGCGCTCGATGCGCAGATTGCCGACGCGGCGAGACTCGGCCGGAACGGCGAACTGCGCCGCCTCTACATGAAAGGCAACACACTGTTGGCGGGCAGGCCCTGGACGGACGAGATCGACTTCGCGACCTCGCTCGTGATCCGCACCGCCGGCGTCGTCGCCGACTCGACCAAGCCCTACGCGTTCCGCCTCGAACAGATCTACGAGCCCTCGATCAAACTGGAACGGCCGCTCACCGCCAAGGTCGCCCTTCGTAAACGTCCGGCGCCCGCCGCGCCCGGCGCGACACCGGCGCCGCCGGAGCTCGTCAAGGATCTCGGCACGTTCGAAGGCGTCGGCCGCGATCTGCGCGAGTCGCCCTATCCATTCGAAGTCGACGTGCACGACGTCGCCGACGGCGGCTACCTCCTCGTCGTCGACGTGTCCGACGCCTCGACTTCGCTCGGCACGGCGCTGCTGACGATCGCGCTGCGGAAAGGACTCGACGAGACGGTCGCACGCCTCGAGAGTGACGCGAAGCGCGCGCCCGAATCGGTGCGCACGGACATTCTCTTCCCCGTCGATCGGCTGCGGAACGTGAATCGGGGCCGGCTCGAGCTGCGCACGTTCGATCCGGAAAAGGATCTCGCCGCCGCGGAAGCGATCGCCGCATCGCTGAAGACGAAAAAGGATCCGTTCACGGGCCGCACCGGCGACTTCAAACGGCACTACCTGCTCGACGCCGCGCACGAAATCATCCCGTATCGCATCTACGTGCCGACGACGTACAACGGCGGCAAGGCGTTCCCCCTCATCGTCGCCCTGCACGGTCTCGGCGGCACCGAGGACGCGTTCTTCGAGGGCTACGACAAGGCGCTTCCGCCGCTCGCCGAACAGCATGGCTACATCGTCGCCGCTCCGCTCGGGTATCGCGTCGACGGATCGTACGGGTGGGGCGTCGGCACGCCGCCGGTCGATCCGAACGTTCGACGCACGCAGGAGCTCAGCGAGCAGGACGTGATGCAGGTGCTGCAGCGTGTGCGGCAGCACTACAAGATCGACGAGAACCGGATCTATCTGATGGGCCATTCGATGGGCGGCATCGGGACCTGGAAGATCGCCGCGAAGTACCCCGACATCTGGGCGGCGATCGGACCGATTTCCGGGTCCGGCGCGCCGGCGACGATCGAGCGCTTCCGCACGATTCCGGAAGTGGTCGTGCACGGCGACAACGACGCGACCGTGAACGTGTCGGGGTCGCGCAACATGGTGGAGAAGATGAAGGAGCTCGGCGTCGAGGTGAAGTACATCGAGGTGCCGGGCGGCTCGCACGGCAGCGTGGTCGCGCCGAACATCGGCCCGATCCTCGACTTCTTCGACGCGCACCGCAAGCCGACGAGAACGACGTCGCAGCCATAGCGTGTATCGGACCTTCCTCTTCGTCGTCCTGGCGCTGATCGGGATCGCTGCCATCGTGTGGCAGGCGCGCCGTCCCGCGACCGAGGAATCGAGCGCGGCCCTTGCGCTGACGTGGATCGCGACCGCGCACCAGTACGGACCGGTCGGCTATCGCGATCCCGCTGCCGCCATCTCGCCGGACGGCCGATCGGTCGCCTACTCCGAAGGACGATTCCTGCGCGTGCGGCCGCCCGGCGGCGGACCGACGGTCGATCTGCCGGCCGGCGATGCGCAGATTCGTCACCTGGCGTGGCGGCCCGACAACCGCACGATTCTCGCGAGCGGCGACGCCAGGAATCCGTGGGTGTTGTACGACCGCGTCGATCGCACCCGACAGCCGTTGTGGCCCGATCGCGCGGAGCTCTCCGCGCGCGACGCGAACGGGTCCGCCGAGACGGTTCGCGTGGGCGCGTTGCGTCAGCTGGCGTGGTCGCCGGACGGACGAACGATCGCCGGCGCGGCAGACACACGCGACGGACCGCGACTCTGGACGGCGGCCGCCGATGGATCATCGGCGAAGGTCGAGCACGTCAGCGCGCCGATCAGTTTTCCGGCGTGGACGCCTCGCGGCGAAGTCGTGTGCCTTGCCGCAGTCGGCGGCCGATCGCGCGTGACGAAACCATGCGGCGGCGCGCCCATCCGCTTCGATCCGGATCTCGACGTATTCGGACCGATCGCGTTCTCGCCCGACGGCGCGACGATCTACGTGGGGATGACGAACGAGGGTGGCACGCTCGACTTGTGGGCGGCGCCCACCGTTGGTGGCCGCGCACGCAAGCTGACGGCCTTCTCACGCGATTCGTACGCGCCCAGCGTTGCCGCCGATGGCACCGTGCTGTTCAAGTCGCAAAGCTATCGCACGGTCGTTGCGACCGCGCCGGCCGACGGCGGACCCGCGAAGGCCCTCGCCGCGTTTCAAAGCGAAACGCCCTCGTGGGATCCGAGCGGCCGATGGATCGGCATCACCTACGGCACGTGGCGCCGCGTGGTCGACGATGCGCACTATCCGGATATCGCGCAGGAAGTCGGGATCATCTCGGCGGATGTCGAAGAGGCGGCGACCACACCGGCGCGCGTGGTGCACGACTCGACCTCCGAAGATCAGTCGCTCTGCTGGTCGCCGAACGGCAAGTGGATCGCGTTTCACTCCCACAAGGACCAGTCGGATGACATCTGGCTGCGGCCGGCTGACGGCGATGCGAAGACGACCGCGCGCCGCATCAGCAATCTCGGTCGCGGCGCGGAGACCGGCTGGCCGCGCTGGTCGCCCGACGGCCGCTGGCTGCTGTTCGAAGGCGCGAGCCGGAAGGCGAGGCGGCAGGCGCTCTACGTCGCCGGAGTCGATCAGAACAGCGGCGACGTCCCCGATCCGCCCGTGGAGATCGACGTGCCGGCGCTCGACGCCGACATCGGCCACGCCGAGTGGCTGCCCGACAGCACGCAGATCGTCGCTGTCGTGAAACAAGGTCCGGCGCGCCATGCGATCGTCATCACGTCGCGCGACGGCGGTGACGTCCGCGTCGTGCGCGAATTCTCCACCGAGCACGACAATGACGGCCTCGGTGTGTCGCCCAACGGCCGCGACGTCGCCTTCATCGCGCCGGCGCCCGACGGGTTCTTCCAGGTCTTCCGCATGCCGATCGACGGCGGCGAGCCGCGACAGGTGACCACTGATCCGTCGAACAAGACGCAGCCCGCCTGGTCGCCCGATGGCCGCCGCCTCGCCTTCACGGTCTGGAACTACGACGCGCACCTCTGGGCGATCCGTCCGCGTTGAACGTTCGGGTCGGCGAACCGCTTCTCACCTGCGAAGCCGTGCTCGCTGAAGCGGCGTTCCATCTCCAGAACGCGGCGGTGACATTGGCGATGGTTACCGAGGG
>DAIUKO010000073.1:15511-25478 GCA_036848175.1 Vicinamibacterales bacterium
ATCCCGTTGATTTGCCCGCCCGATCGATGAACGTCACCGGCGCGCGGGCAAGAACAGATCCGCTGACAGTCGAGGAATGATTCCCGTGGCGTCGGCGCGTTCGAACAGGATCTGCACCGCGCGCCGGCCTTCGGCGCCGAGATCCACCGAGTAGCCGTTCACGTAGAGATCGATGTGCCGGTACATGACGTCCTCGCTCATCTCCTGAGCGTGGGCGCGGACGTAGGGCAGGCTGTCGGCGCGGTGCGCGAGCGCGTGCTCCACGCTGCGCCGCAACACCCGGTTCATCGTCTGCTTCACCTCGTCTGGCAGCGAGCGGCGGATCACGATGCCGCCGAGCGGAATCGGTGCACCGGTTTCGTCCTCCCAGAACTCGCCGAGATCGATGATCTTCTTCAGCCCCTTCGCCGCGTAGGTGAAGCGGTTCTCGTGGATGATGAGTCCGGCGTCGAAGCGCTCGGCGACGAGCGCCGGTTCGATTTCTGAAAAGACCAGCTCGGTCGTCTGCCGCGCGTCAGGAAAGGCAAGACCGAGCAGAAAGTTAGCGGTCGTATACCTGCCGGGGATGGCGATTCGCACTCCGCCGGCGGCGACTTCTTCGCGCGAGATCGCGCGCTTGGAAATCAGCAGCGGGCCGCAATTCCTGCCCAGCGCGCTGCCGGCATCGAGCAGCACGTAATCGCGGGCGCAATAGGCGTAGGCGTGAAAACTCAGCTTGGTGACGTCCACCTCGCCGGCGAACGCCGCTTTGTTCAGCGCTTCGACGTCGGCCATTCGCACCGAGAACTCGAGGCCTTCGAGATCGATCCGGCGGTTCACGATCGCGTCGAACATGAAGCAGTCGTTCGGGCAGGACGAGAAACCGAGGGAGAGCTTCATGCGCAATCGAGGATGCTGATGGCCGCTTCGCCGAGGCTGCGGATCGCGTCCGCCATTCTCCAGGCGCCGCGGTTCCGCGGCTCGACCAGGTTCGAGACCGAGCGCACTTGCGCGAACGGCAGTCGGTTGATGAGGCAGGCGTACATGAACGCCGCGCCTTCCATGCTCTCGACGCGCGGCTTGAATCGTGCTGCCGCCGCGGCGATCGATGCGGCACTGCCGTGGGAGGTGTTGACGGTGATGCCGTTCACGGCCGGCAGGCGGCTCAACGCAGGATTCACCGGCGGATCGGCGTTGACCAGCTCCCCACCCTTGAACGGAAACTCATCGTCGTCGAGCAGCCGCAGCTGCTGAATGGTGAGAAAGGTGTCGTGATCCTCGGCGCCCAGCTCTGCGAGCCGATCGGCAACCACATGGACGACGGACCCCGGCGCGAGCGCGCGATCGAACGCGCCACACACACCGAAATTCAAGCCCAGGTCGTAGGTCGTGCGCGCGATCGACTGCGAGCACCACGCCGCCGTCGCCACCATTCCCACGCCCGTAATCAGAACGTCCACATCGTGGCTGTTGTAGGTGGCACGTCGAATCTTCGCGTCACCATTCGAGACGCGCGAGAGCCTGGCCACCAGCGGCGTGATCTCTTCGCTGGTGGCAGCGACGACGAGGATCCGCATCAGAAGCTTTCTTCGATCGTCGGTCACCCGCAGAGGCAGGCTTCTATCGGGTGGAGAATGCCAGTAACACGTTACCCGGCATGCCTCGCCACAAGGCATAACCGGAATTGGTGATCACGAGGCCGTCGGCGATCGCCGGGCCGGCCGCGTCAATCGATCCGCCTTTCGCGCCAGCGACCTTGTTCACCGTGTCGTACTCCTTCGCCGTGTTGAAGTCCCAGATGATGCTGCCGTCCTTGGTCGAGTACGCACGCAGATGACCGTCGACCGATCCGGAGAACACGGCGCCAGGGATCACGGAGACCGGTGCGGACTGCGCCCCTGTGCAACCACGGCCGCCGGTGCATTCGAGCTTCGGCGCCGGCGTGTGCCACACCTGCTCGCCCGTGGCCAGCTTCAGCGCGAAGAGCCCGCCCGCTTCCGCGGCAGGGCCGAGGACGTCGGAGACCGGAATGTACGCGTTCTGATCGTCAGCGGCCGAGCCCCACTCGATCCCGCCGAGCGCGCTGCCCTTCCCCGCCTTGAACTTCCACAATAGTTTGCCTTCGTTGTCCGGATCCAGACCGTAGACGACGCCGGACTTCTGACCGATGACGAGAATCCGCCGGCCGCCGCCGAGCGAGCGAAGCATCGGCGCGTTGCCGAAGTCGAAGTCGGGCCCGACGTCCTTCGGACAGTTCGCGTTGGTGTTGTTCGGCCCGCAGCCGATGATGAAGGCATCCGAGGCAGTGAGCTGATTCCACCAGAGAATCCTGCCGCTCTTGATCTCGATCGCCATGACGGCATCGCTCGTCGGGACAGCGGGATCCGTGTACGAGTTGCCGGTGCCGACGTAGACGATGCCCTTCCGCGCATCGATCGTCGGCGAGGACCACACCGCCGCGCCCGCCGGCTTGAACAGCGCCGTGCCCCTGGCGTTGGTGCCGACCTGCTGCGGCTTCTCCTGAATCGTATAGGTCTTCCAGATCTGCGTGCCGGTCGCGCTTTCGAGCGCGACGACGCTGCCGCGGAACGTGCAGCATTCGTAGGCGGGCTGCGCTGCCGGCACTTCTTCGACCGACGACACCGGCACGTAGAGCTTGCCGTCGTGCAGCTTCGGCGCGCCGGTCACGCGCGCGAACTTATGGTCGTCGACTTGCTTTTTCCAGATCGGCTCGCCGCTGACCGCATCCACGGCGAAGACGTTGCCTTTGAGATCGCCGAAGAACACGGCGGTACGGGATCCGATCCTCGCGACAGTCGGCGCGGCACGAATTCCGCCGCCCGCTTCGAACGACCAATACATGCAGCCGGTGTTTGCGTCGAGCGCGTAGAACTTGCCGTTGTCGCTGCCGACGAACACGCGTCCGCCGGCGATGACGGGATGGCCGTACGCCTGCGAGCCGCCGGGGAATCCGAAGGCCCATTTCAGTTTGAGGTTCGGCACGTCGGCGGCCGTCAGCCCCGGCTTCGGCTGATATCGTGAGTTCGCGGCGTCGCTCCCCCAGCCATTCCACGCCGATCGGGCGATGTCGCCGAGCGTTCCAGGCCGATTCGCGCACATCCCGGCGACCTCACCGCTCGCGCCCAACGGTTTGCCCGCGAGGTACTCGGACACGGCGCGCTTCTCCGCCATGCTGAGCGCGATGGCGCTGACCGACATCGTTCCCGTGGTCAGCGACTGCAGAATCGCTTCCGGCGTGCGGTCCTTCAACGCCTCGCGCGGCGGCGTGCGGTCCTTCGGCTGATCGTGGCAGGTCGCACAGCTCTTCTGATACACCGCGGCTGCATCGATCGTTTGCGGTGCGGGGCGGAGAGTTGGGTCCGCCCCTGCGTGTCGGGCCGGACCCAGGTTTCCGGCCCCATGCGCACCGAGACAGCAGAAGGCTGCAATCAGGGTGAGCCCCTTCATTGACGCTTGGCCGTGAAGGTGCCCTGTCCGAGGCCGCCAAGATCGACGCTGCCTTTCAGCGAGTCCTTGTTCTCGACCGTGCCGGTGTACGACACGGTCAGCGATTGCCCCTGCACGTCGGCGCTGAACGAGAACTTGAAGTCAGCGCCTTTGATACTGCCGGTGAAGTCCTGTTCGCCGAAGACCTGCGACGAGTAGTGTCCAGTGAGCTTCTCGCCGTCCTGTTTGAACGTGACCGTTGGGGTGCCGCCGCCGGCGTCGGTCTGGACGTTGAACGTCCACTTTCCGGTGACGTCGACCTTCGCGCTTTGTGCCTTCACGGTGAACGACGCCGCCAGCACGAGCGCCAGAATTGCGTACATGCGTCTCATGGTCGTGTTCCTCGTATCGTTTGCAGTTCGGGTAAGTCGGGGTCGGCCTTCGTCCAGTATTGTGCCGCCAAAGCGAGCTCGGCGCGTGCGGTTTTTTCGTCGCCCGCGTGCCTCGCAACCAGCGCGCGTGCGTAGTGCGCACCCGCATAGCGGGTGTCGTGCTCGATCAATTGACGCGCGGCCCAGTCGGCGAGTTCCCACGAATCGGTCTCGCGTGCCGCGCGCGCGATCGCCTCGATCTCGAATGTCGCCTGGGTCCACGCATCGGGTCCGGGCGCGGCGCGGACCGCGCGCGTGACCTCTTCGAGCATCGCGCGACCCTTGTCGCGCTCGCCGGTGCGGAGGAAGAACTCGCCCTGCAGCGCCTTCAACGGTGTCGCGACGAGGCCGGCGCCGTTGGGCGCCGATCGCATCAGCCGCAGCGCGGCGTTCGCTTCTTCGCTCGCCGCCTGGAACTTGCCCAGCAGCAGCAGCGCACGCCCTGCTTCGACGTGTCCGGCCGCGCTGACGATCGGCGATCGGTGCGCCGCCATCACTCGTGCCGCCGCCAGCGCCTCGTCGGTGCGGCCGCGCGCGCGGAGAAACACGGTCCACGCGCGCTTGTTGAACTCCTGCACGACGAGCGGTGAGGCCATCGCGAACGACGTCTTCAGCAGCGGCTCCGCCTTCTTCATCTGTCCGATGTACTGATACGTCGTCGCCAGCAGATCGAGGTTGTGCTGGTAGTGCCAGTCATGTCCGGCCGGAATCGCCTCGCTCTTGAAGTACGACGACTCGAGCGCGTCGGCGGCGCGAAACTCCTCGATCGCCTCGTCGACCCGGCCGGTTCTGCGCAGGTCGTGTCCGTGCATGTGACGAGCGTGAGGCACGCTCGGCGCCATCCGCGCGTAGGCGGCGGCTTCGCTCAACGCGTCGTCGATCCGCCCGCTGTTCTCATAGGCGTGAGTGAGGTAGTGATGGGCGGCGAAATGCGCAGGCGACAGCGCGAGCGCCTGTTCGTAGAAGCGGATGGAGCCGGCGACGCTTCCCTGGCCACGCTCGGCCGGATCCGGCGATTCGGCCTGACCGCGCGCCAGCCAGAGCTCTTCGTCCTGCGGATATTTCGTCAGCGCCGCGTCGAGCGCCGCGCGATACGCCCCCAGCCTCGAGGCGTCGGATTCTGCCTTCATCTGCAACGCGCGCGCGTCGATGTGCGTGCGATCGTGATCGCTGGCCTTCGGCGCCAGCGCCTGGGCGCGCGCGAGCGCGTTGCGCGCCGCCTCCGGCGCATTCAGCTCGACGTAGGCGATGGCGAGCTGCGCATGCGCGATCGCGAGATTCGGATCGAGCCGCAGCGCCTGATTGAACGATCGTGCAGCTTCCAGCCAGACGTAGGAATGGAGATACGCGAGCCCCTGATCGTAAAACGCCTGCGCCTCTTTCGATGAGGTCGCCACGGCGTCGTGCGCCGAGCCGATGCCTTGACGAAGAGGAAGGGGGCGGAGACAGAAATCGAGAATGGTGATCGCGATCAGGAAAGAGACAGGTGTCATTGCGGATTGAGGATTGCGGATTGCGGATTTATTGGGGATTGGTGATTGAGTGGCGCACGTTGATTGCGGATTGATCTCGGATTTGCCCGGAGTGCGGATTGATCTCGCGATCCGACAACCTGCCCCACGTCCACAAGCGATGCCCAATCAATCCGCAATCGCCAATCACCAAATCAATCCGCAATCGCCGATCGCCAATCAGTCAATCAATCCGCAATCGCCGATCGCCAATCAGTCAATTAATCCGCAATCGCCGATCGCCAATCGGTCAATCAATCCGCAATCCGCAATCCGCAATCCGCAATTCAGAAATTGAACTGTCCGCCGAGCTTGAAGAACCGGCCCTGCAGCGCATTGGTCGGCCGCAGCCATGCGCTGGTGTTCGCCGTCGAGAATGTCGTGTTCACGGTGTAGGGCCAGTTGTTGTTCAGCGCGTTATACAGATCCGCGTCGACGCGGAACGTGTAGCGCGCGAACTTGAATCGCTTCGAGGCGCGGAGATCGATCTGGTTCAGGTTTTCGCTGCCGTAGACGGTCCCGGGCTCGATGATGTTCAGCGTCTTGGTGCCGGTCGCGCCTGTGGCCAGGTTGCGGCCGAGTCCGGGCATGACCAGGGCATTGGGCACCGGCCAATCCGCCCGCACGCTCGGGTAAAACGGGTTCTGGACGCCGCGGCTGAACTGATACGTGCCGCTGATCGACACGTCCCACGGCAGCGCATGCGCCGCGAGAAGCTTGACGTCCGGCCGGAACGGATACTTCTGATCGCAGAACACGCTCTCCGGGCTGTCCACCTGAAGAACCGTGTAGGCGAGCGCGGTGATCCCGGGGACCGCCGCTTGCAGCGGGGCATTGCAGGTGTCGTAGTGGCGCTGTTGCGCGTTGACGCCGCCCTGCACGAACGTGCCGGCGCGCAGCCGCGCGTGCAGCGTCACGTCGAATCCGCTATACACGTCGGTGATCCCGCCGAAATCGCTGGCCGCCCTGTAGACGTTCTGCACCTGGCCGAGCGACGTCGGCTTGATGTCGTACAGTCCGCACACCTGATAGTTGCCGCCGTTCGGCAGGCTTGGATCCGACGGCGCGTTGATGCAGAACGGGCCGTCGTAGCTGCTGTTGTTCGTGAGCTGGTTGTCGACGACGAGCTGGTTGGCGAACGAGCGGCGATACCAGCTGGCGTTCAGCGACACGCGCGGGACGAGCTCGTGCTGCACGCTGACGGCGTACTCCATGTTGTAGGGCCGCACGCCCCAGCCGTTGAGGATCGTCGGATCGTAGGTCGTCGACTGAATCAGCTTTCCGAAATTCGCGTTCGTCGAAGGCCCGAGCTCCGCGAGCTGGACTGACCCATCGGCATTGAAGATCGTGAAGTCGCGATTGAGATCGGTCCAGGTTCGCGTGTCGGTGCGGCTGATCGTGTTCTCGGGATTGAGCGCGGCGGCGGTGGCCACGTTCTCACCGTTCACATATCGGGCGACGCTCGCCTTCACCGCCGTCCTGCCGGTGCCGAACAGGTCGTAGGACACGCCGATGCGCGGGCTGATGTCTTTCCAGTTGTTGGTTTGGAAACCCGAAAAATGCGCGGCTGGGTTCCACAGACCGGCGGGCAGATCCTCGTCGAGCACCTGTTCGCGATACCAGTCGTAGCGGACGCCGGCGTTGATGGTGGCGCGCCTGATCGTCCAGTGGTCCTGCGCGTACAACCCGAAATCGCCCTTGATGCCCTCGCGCTGATCGCGGCGGGTCCGCAGCGTGACGGCCTGCGGACACGGCGGCGCGCCGCAGGTCGTATTCAGCGCGCTGACGGTCATCGTCAAGTCGCCCGTGAATTGTTCGACGGTGCGGCGTGGACCTTCACTGAGCGAGCCGCCGAACTTGAACGCATGCGATCCGGTGACGTAGGACGCCGACCCCATGTAGGTCCGGAGGATCGAAAAATGATCCGCCGGCGCGTTCCACGCGTTGAACACTTTGCCGTTGGTCTGCTCGGTGATCGAGTAGACCTTCGACGCCGCAATCGAGGCCGGATCCCAGATCTTGTCTGCCAGGCCGGTCACCGCCGGCTGATACAGCTCCGTGTATTCCTGGTCGTACATCGCGAACCCGACGTCGAAGAGCAGCTTGCTCGTCTGCGTGCGCGTCCACTTCGAGACGGAGACGAAGCTGGTGGGCGTCACCTGAATCGCGGCCGCTTCCGGCGAGATGGTCGCGCTGATGCCCCAGTGGTTGCGGTACTTGTTCTGGTCGTCGTGGTAATAGGAAATCTTGTCCTTCTGGCTCACCTGCCACGTCACGCGGCCGGCCCGGCTCACGATGTGCCCATCGTCGATGCCAGGGCGGCCCGTGTCCGCCTGATATCTGAGCGAGGTGGGGCCCAACGCATTGAAGAAGCTGTCGGCGGTGGTCTTGTTGACGCCCCAGTGACGGAAGGTCGCCTGCCACCACAATTTGTCTTTGAGGATCGGACCGCCCACCGACGGATTGACGTCCCAGATCTTGTCGATGACGCTGATGTTCGTGAGGCGGTTACTCGGATTGAACGTGAGGTCGCCGGCGAGATTGCTTCGGAGATTGTCGGCCTGCCACTCCCCGGTCGTGTAGTTGCTGAACACCATGCCGCGGAACGTGTTGCCGCCGTCCTTCGGGATCATGTTGACGCGAATGCCGCCCTGGGCCATTTCGGCGGAGTCGGCTCCGGTGACGTAGCTGATCTCCTGCCAGCTCCCGTCGTTCCAGTAGACGCCGCTGTAGGCGCCGTTGGCGCACAGGTTGTTCAAGCGCATCCCCTCGACGGTCTGGACCGAATCGGGCGAGCCCTTGTAATTCAGCGGCGACTGCTGCAGGTTGCCCGAGCCGCCGACATCGCGGTTCAGCGCGTTGCCGCCGCCGAATGACACGTTGGTGCCGGGAATCATGATGCCGACCGCCTGAATGTTGCGGCCCGTCGGAATCGTGTCGAGCACGTCCCGCGTCATGACGGTGCGCGTCGTGATGCTCTGCACGTCGACAACCGGCGATTCAGCCGACACCGTGATCGTCTCTTCGACCGCGCCGACCTTCATGTCGGCGTTGATGCTCGCGGTGAAGTCCGACGTGAGCTCGATGTTCTCACGCTTGACGACCTGGAAGCCCGGCAGCGTGAACGTGACCGTATACGTGCCGGGCCGCAGCTGAACGATCTTGTACTGGCCCGCGCCGTCCGTCGTCACCGATCGTACTCTCTCGATCAACGCGGGGCTGGAGGCTTCGACGGTGACGCCTGGGAGAACGGCGCCGGAGGCGTCCTTCACCGTGCCAGCGATGGTGCTGGTTTGAGCTGACGCGACGACCGGCAGCAGCGCGCTGCACGCGGCGGCGACGAACAATCGAGCTAACGTTCGCATGCCCAATCCTCCTCCAAGTAACGCGGCGACAGATTTTCGAGTTCTCGCCATTGTGCAGTAGTCGTACCCGGCTCTGTCGATGCCTTTCCGTGCGGTTGTGGAGAAATCTGTCGGAAGCGTTCCAATTTTTCGTATGCCCCGTTCTGATCACGTAATGGCCGACCTCGCGGCGACGCGGGGTCTTACCTACCGACCGGTCGGTCGGGCGCATAATACCTCCGATTTCATGGCCGTCCAACGCCGTCCAGCGCCCGTGCGCCTCGAGGCCCGCCGGGCCGAAATCTGCCGCGCGGCGGCGCAAATCTTCCGGGATCGCGGATTCGACGCGACCTCGGTCAGCGACGTCGCGCGCGCGCTCGGCCTGACCAAGGCCGGCCTGTACCACTACTTCGAGAGCAAGGAGGCGCTGCTCTTCGAAATCATGTCGTTCGGGCTCGACCGTGTGCGTGACGAGGTGGTCGTGCTGGTGCGGGGAATCCGCGATCCGGAAGAGCGGCTGCGCCAACTCATCGTCCGCCACGCGCGCATCACCACGCGCGGACAGGGCGCGGTCGCGCATCTCGGCGACGAGATCCGTGCGCTCCCGCCGGCGTCACGCAAGCAGCTCGAAGAGCGGATGCGCGTCTACTTCGACCTCGTGCGCAACACGCTCGCCGAGTTGAAGAGCGCAGGCCGTCTCCGGCAGGTCGATCTCACCGTCGCGGCGTTCAGCGTGCTCGGAATGATTCTGTGGCTGCCGCGATGGTTCCGTCAGGACGGACGTCTGACGCAGGAACAAGTCGCCAACGAGATCGCCAACATCGCAATCGGTGGATTGATTGTGCCGGCGCGGGTGAAACGCGCGCGTCGGCGAGGGAAAGTCTGACGTTTGCTTCACTTCAGACTTCAGACGCCGACTTCAGACTTACTTCGCGAGGCTGCGGACGTAGTTCACGACGTTCCAGATCTCCGTGTCCGTCATCCTTTCTTTATAGCCTTCCATGTCGGGAGAGGTGCCGTCGTGCACCGCAACGAACAACTCACCGTCGGTCGATCCGAATTCCCAGGTCGAATCGGTGATATCGGGCGGCTGCTTCTCGGTGACCGCGGTGCCGTCGCCGTGGCCTTCCGGACCGTGACACTTCTCGCAGAGACGCGTATACGAACGTTTGCCGGCGGCGAGTGACGCGGGGGACGCGGCGACCGGATTCTTGACCTTAGCGGCTTCGGGGTTCCCGCCCTTTTTCGCGAACGT
>DAIUKO010000074.1:0-25288 GCA_036848175.1 Vicinamibacterales bacterium
CCACGAAGCGGTGACCTCGCGAAACCACGAAACGGTGACCCCGCGAAACCACGAAGCGGTGACCTCGCGAAACCACGAAACGGTGACCCCGCGAAACCACGAAACGGTGACCCCGCGAAACCACGAAACCGTGACACCGCGAACCCACGAAACGAATGCCGCTTCTCATTGCGCCGTGGTGTTGGTGACCTGCGACGGCGGATTCGGGAACACGAAGAGCTCACTGGTCATGTCGCCGTCGAGCGTGATCGTCCGCAAGTACTGATACGTGTCGGTGTCGTACAAATCGATGGTGTTGCCGGCGACGTAGATGTAGAGGACCTTGCCGTTGGAGCTCGTCTTGAGACCCATGCGCGGGCGGCCCTTGAACTCGGTGCGGCCCGCGAACTTGCGGTGCTCGAGGTCGAACTTCCAGAACTCGAAGCGGCCGATTTCCTCGAAGAGCCCGTAGCCGACCTTGCGGTTCGGCGCCATCGCGAAGCTGACGCCGGTCGACGGCCCGATCGTGTAGAAGTCGACTTTCTTCTCCGCGAGGTTGACCCGTGCGATGCCCATCATGCGGCGATGCTGCACCGGATCGGAGACGTTGAAGATGCCGGTGTAGAAGCCGGGCTCGTCGTTGAAGACGTCGCGCGATCCCATCTCCAGCCGGCCGAACCCTTCCTCGATCGGCCGCGACAGCTCCCACTTGTCGACCTGCGTGAAGCCGTTGGTCTCGTAGATGAGGACGTCCTGATCGGTGAACAAGTACATCAGCTTGCCGTCGGGCGAGAACTGGATGTTTGCGTTCTGGCGCTCGTCGCCGTTCGGCCACGGAACGGTGCGGACGATCTTGTGCTCCTTCAGGTCGTACTGGATGAGCGTCGGCGGACCGATCTCGAAGCGATCGGCGAGCTTGGTCGCCGACGCCGTGACCATCATCGCGAACCGCTGCAGCGGATCGGGCTCGAAGCTGCGGATGCGGACCTTCTTGTTGCCTTCGCTGAGGGTGAACGTGTCGACGGTCTTTCGCGTGGGGATGTCGACGATCTCGAGCTTCTCCATCGCCGCTTCGATCGTGTAGAAGCGCTTGCGGTCGCGCGACAGCGTCGTGCGCCGCGGGATGCCCGACTTGAACGGAATCGAGCCGACGATTTTTTCAGTCGCCTCGTCGATGATCCAGTACTGGCTCGGGTACGCGCCGATGATGAGCGTGCCGTTGCCGGCCGCGCCGGCAGCCGCGGGCTTCGCCTTCTGCGCGGCGACCAGCGCAGCCGACGCGACGAGGGCGACGCCGAGAAGGAACGCGAGTTTCTTCATACAGGCCTACGGGAAAATCAGATCGATCTTGCGCCAGTCTTTCTGGGCCGCCGCGCACTTCGCCGTCCAGTTCGGGGCGTGGTTCAACTGATCGGGCACCTGCGCCGGCCAGTAGCAGCCGATGTGGCAATCGAAGAGATCGCGCTCGACCGGCTGACAGAGTCCGGCCGTGCCGCCGGTGCGATCCGCCTCCCAGCCGGGCGAGAACACCAGCGAACACCCGATCGGAAAATGCGGCTGCTGCGGCGCGCCGGTCCGCTGCAGCGCCACCACGTCAGGCTCTTCGGTCGCCTTCTCGATTCTCGCCGCCTTCTGGTTCACTGCCTTGAGATGGTTCATGCCGATCTCCTCGCCAACTTTTTTCCAATGGCGGCGAGGCCCCATCCTCGCCGCGAGACTTCGCTGACACCTCGACTCGGATTCACAGTCCTCGCCTCGGTGTGGCCGCAGGCGCTGTGTCTGGTCATGACACCTTTTCGCCGTCCATGTCGTCTCGGTCAAACTGCGCCAGATATCCAGGGTTCCGTTCCGACAGCTCGCCGTAGATCCGCAGGCAGACGTCGGTCCAGCCGCGGATCCAGTCACAGTAGTGAAGATTCGGACGCGTCGTCTCGCCGTAACGCGTATGCGCCTCGTGGTAGCAGCCGCCCGAGCAGAGCGGCCGGGCCCAGCAGACGCTGCAGTCGGTCTTGTTCGCGATGTGATGCGCTTCGAGAAACGCCTGCTGCGCGCCGCGATCGATGCCGTCACGGACGGTGCCGAACTTGTGCGCGTCGGAGCCGGCGAAACGATGGCAGAGCGCAACGTCGCCGTCGGTGGCCACGCCAAGCAGGCCGAGACCGGCGCCGCACGGAAACGCCTTGCTCACACCCTTGTGCAGCTCCTCGAGCGTTTCCTTGACGTTCGAGAATCCGTGATGCCGATTCTGCACCGAGGCCTCGAGGAAGTCGTACGCGAGGTTACGGAACTGCTCGAGCATCTCGTCGTAGCCGCGGTCCGAAATCGCGTGCTTCCGATTCGGCGATGTCGTCACCGGCGCGAAGCCGACTTCCCAGAATCCGATCTCTTCGGTGAGATGCCGATAGATCCGCGTGACGTCCATCTTGCCCGAGGTCAGCGTCACGCGCGCGCCAATCGGCCGGCTGCGATGGCGCTTCAGCAGCTCCTTGATCTTCGGCGCGACGATGTCGTAGCTGCCGCTGCCGTTGTGGAAGACGCGGAACTTGTCCTGGACTTCTTTGGGACCGTCGATGGAGATCGTGACTCCGACGCGTTCATCGGCGAGGAACTCGATGATGTCGGGCTTGAGCAGCGTCGCGTTCGTGGTCAGGCTGAAGTCGACTTCCTTGCCGAGCTCGGCGCCGCGCGCCTTCGCGTAGGCGATCGTCTTCTTCAGCACGGGGAAATTCAGCAGCGTTTCGCCGCCGAAGAACGTGATGTGCGCAACCTTCTGACCACCCGATTCCTTGAGCATGAAGTCGACGCTCTGCCGCGCGGTCTCCTCGCTCATGAACTTCGGCTGTTTGCCGTTCTCCGTGTCGACGATCTTGTCCTCGCCGTACTCGTAGCAATACTCGCAGCTCAGATTGCACTGGTTGGTGACGTTCAGCACCATCGTCGTCAAGGGGAATGGTGCCAGCGGGATGATCTTCGGCTGCGGACTCCGGGGTGCGTTCAACTCACCGATGGCGCGGACGCGCGCGAGCTCGGCGAGCGTGGCGTCGAGCTCGGCTGAATCAGACAAGGTGGCCGACAACTCTTCGCGCGTGTGAGGCCGCGCGCTGACCGTCCGCAGGACCTTGTCCGATGCCTCGTCCAGCGCAAAAATCGCGGCGCTCGGCACGAGGTACACGAACGGCTTCCCCGCCGCCTCGAACCGATGATGCTCCCGCGCAACCCATTGGGTCATTGGGTCCCCTCGCTGAACCAGGCCATGTAGAGCGGCACCGTCACGAGCAGATGCGCGCGGGCGCGCAGCGTCCTGGACGTCGGCGTGGCGTTGCTGTCGATGTACTCGGCGACGACCCAGATATCGCCGACATTGTTGCGATTCCCGCTCCGCTTCGGGTTCGGTCCGTCGACGTTCGGCGTGAAGAGACCATGCTCATCGAGCGTCCCGACGAACTGCAGATCGTCGTCGCCGAACGTCGCGGTGTATTCCTCGGTCGACCATCGCACGTTGACGAGTCCGAGATTGATATCGTCCTCGGTGTCCGGCTTCCCGTCGGGCCCGTAATTGATGCCGACCGCTTCGAACTGCTGGAGTTGTTTCGGAAACACGTTGCCGCCGACGCGCGCCATGCCGGCCAGCGGCAACACTTTGATGCCGTCTATCTTGTCGTAGACGGCGAGCGCCGACGGCTTGACGGTACCGGCGACCGAGGCGTCGCGCGCGCCGACCGGCGCGTTCGCGGCGACGTCCACTTCGATCGCCAGTTCATCCGGTTTGGCCGAGACGATGCGCGAGACCTTGACACCCTGCCCGAGGCCAATGTCTTCAGCCTTCACAGCGGTCGAGAGATTCGCGCCGAATATCTTGAGCGCCGTGCCCGTCGACGGCGTCTTCAGCGCGGTCACGTTCGTACCGTAGACGATCGGCTCGGTCGTCAAGCGCACGAGCTTCGCATCGATGCCGGTCTCGTCGTAGGCACCCGTATACCAACGGCCCCACATGTTCTTCCAGTCCCGCTCGATGAAGAGCACCTCGCGCCACACCTGATCCGATCCGGGCGGCGAGCTTCGGCCGCGCCATTGATAACCGGTATACACGAGGCCTTTGCCGCTGCGGCTGACGGTCTCGCCGGTGCGCGCGATGGTGTAGCGCGTCTCAGTGCTGAAACTGTCGGGCGCGCTGTCCGCGGTAATCGTCACCGTTCCGTAGACGGCGCCTTTGCCGGGCGCCGTGCCGCTGAAGGCCCAGCGTCCCGCGAGCTTCGGTGCCTGCATCGCGGCCGACCAGTTGGACCACTCTGCTGTCGTGAGCGGCAGCGTCTTCGACAGGTGCTCGATCGCCTTGTCCATCGGGTGACGATTGTCGGGTGGACGGCCATCCGGTCCCGGCTCGGTCTGCGGCGGGCGCGTGCGGCGGAAGCCCTGGCCGTTGTTCATCGGCTGGTTGTCGACCAGCGGGTAGTAGCCGCGGTGCATCGCGACCAGCAGTTCCCACTCCTCTTTCGTCCGGCGCTCGCTCAACACGCGTGCCATCGTGTGGCACGACGAGCACGTATCCGACGTGTCCTTGTCCTTGTCGTAGGTGTACTCGATCATCCGGCGCTCGGCCTCGTAGGCGATCGGCCGCGCTTCCTCGGGCGCCAGCCCCTGATGATCCGCGAGGTATTTAAGGATGACGCGTGCGTCCTCGGGCGTGAGATTGACCTTGTTGAGCGTCACCATGCGCTTGATCGTGCGTTCCCAGTTCTCCGCCGTCGCGCGACGGTAGGAGATGCGCGACATGCGTCCCTTCTCGTCGCTGCCGTGGCACGATCCGCATCTCGCACGGACGAGATCGTTCTGTACCGGAATGCCCTCGTCTCGAGCCGGCGTCTGTGGCGACGCTTGCGCGGGTGGCTGAGCCCGCGCCGAAGACGCGACGAGGAAGACACTGAGGACAGCAAACCAGCCGACCCGCTTCAGCATTCGCAGAGTTTACACCCGACGACGGCGCCGATGCGGACGTCCGTCCTGGCGCTGGTGTCCGTGATGATGAGGACGCGGATGCCGATGAACTTTCGGCGGACCCGCCGGCGCACTCGACGCCTGCTTGTAGTCGAAGTCGGGCAGCGTGATGCGCGGCAGCCGCTTGTCGATGGCCCGCTCGATGCCGCGAAGACTGCCCTCTTCATCCGGCGACACGAGCGTGAACGCGGCGCCGGTCAACTCGGCGCGCGCGGTGCGGCCGATGCGGTGGATGTAGTCTTCAGACGCCGCGGGTACGTCGAAGTTGACGACATGCCCGAGCGCCGCGATGTCGATGCCGCGCGCGGCGATGTCAGTGGCCACGAGTACGCGGTACTTGCCGCTCTTGAATCCCGCGAGCGCTTCAGTCCGCTGACTCTGCGATCGGTTCCCGTGAATCCGCTCGACGCGGATGCCGGCGTTCGCGATCTGCCGCGCCAGACGATCGGCGCGATGCTTGGTTCGCGTGAACACCAGCGCGTCGCGAATCTCCCCGCGATCGAGTAGCGTCGTCAGGAGCGCCGTCTTCAGATGATGCGGAACCGGATACACCGCCTGCGTGATGCCCACGGCTGGCGCCGCTCGGCGCTCGAGATTGATCAGCGCAGGGTGATGCAGCATCTCACGGGAGAGTTCGGCAATCGGCGGCGGGATCGTGGCGCTGAAGAACAACGTCTGGCGGCGCGCCGGGATGTGGCGCAGCACACGGCGGATATCCGGCAGAAAACCCATGTCGAGCATGCGATCGGCTTCGTCGAGCACGAGGTGCTTCAGTCCGTTCAGCTTCGCGTACGGCTTGCTGAAATGGTCGAGGAGCCGGCCCGGCGTCGCGACGATCACGTCGACGCCGCTGCGCAAGGCATGCTCCTGCGGATCCATGCCGACGCCGCCGAAGATCGCCGCGCCCGTGATCGGCGTGTGCACGGCGAGGTCGTTGAGGTCGGCCAGAATCTGCGCCGCCAGCTCGCGCGTCGGCGTGAGGATCAGCGCGCGCGTGGTGCCGCGCCGCTCGTCGATCAGCTTGTGGAGGATCGGCAGCAGGAACGCCGCCGTCTTGCCGCTGCCGGTCATCGCGGATGCGAGGACGTCGCGCCCCTCCAATGCCGGCGGAATTGCGTCGCTCTGGATCGCGGTCGGACGCGTGAACCCGAGATCTTTGATCCCTCGAAGAAGATCCGGGTGCAGCTTCAGGTGCGTGAAAGGCACTGATAATCCGACGCTCAGGGAAGAGTTGTTATGATACGCGAGACAAGGAGCCCAGGATGGCACAGCGGTCGCGCCCGACGATCTCGAAGCGGCAGCGAGAACAAGCTCGCATTGCAAAACAGAAAGACAAAGCGGCACGCCGTGCGGAGAAGGCGACGCGGCCAAAGTCCGAGGCTCCCGGCGGCGGCGACCCTGATATCGCGGGTATCCGCCCCGGGCCGCAGCCTCCGGCGGACTGGCAGGTCGAGGAAGACGAATAGCGGCATCGCCGATTGGGGGTCCCCTTATAGCACCGCGTGGCCCTTTTGCTGAGTGGGTCGATCGTGGTACCCATGTTGCTCCGGAACAACGCGGAACCATCAGGGATGTCCACAGCAGCGGATCGACGCGAACGGCGCGACCGACGACGGGTCCAACGCGGCGGCCGGCGTGACTACGATCGGCCGGGCTTGTATCCGCCGGTCCTCATCGCCGACAGCTACGAAGGCGCACGCCGTCCGTGTGTGCGGTACCTCGCGCGGTTCAACTTCGAAGTGGCCGAAGCCGCGAACGGCGAGGACGTGCTCAAGCACATCGTCGTGATGACGCCACGGCTGATCGTGGCGGAGTGGACGCTGCCGGCCATGCCGGCGGATCGACTCTGCCATTGGCTCGCACAAGGACGGCACACGCGCAAAATCCCCGTCATCGTCGTCGCCGCTGATTTCGCGGTGCGCCGGCTCACGCCCAGCGTCGCGGCCATCCTCGTGAAGCCGTTTTCGCTCGAGACGATGCTCATCGAAGTGCGGCGCGTCCTCGGCGAGTCGCACAGCTGATCCGCTCATTTCGCGTCCCCACCCGTACCGTCTTTATGTACTCTTTCTAATACCGCAACGGCCTGCGCGCGGCGTGGCACATTCGTCAGCTGGAGGCCGACATTGCGGTGAGGCGGCGGGCACCCAGCAGGACGCCGAGCTCCTTGGTCTCGGCGACGCGGTCGCCACGTCGAGCCCGCTCCGGTGACCAACGACCAATGACCAAATGACCAACGTTTCGGCGCGTGGTGACGTCTAAGCGCCTCATGGACGTTGTCCTCGCCGACCTGCGCCATGGTCTTCGACTGCTCCGCAAATCGCCCGCGTTCACGCTGATTGCGGTCCTCACACTCGCCCTCGGCATCGGCGCGAACACGGCGATCTTCTCGATGGTGGACGCCGTCATCCTGCGCGCGCTGCCCTACCGCGATCCCGATCGCCTGGTGATGGTGTGGGAAGACGCGAGCCTCGCGGGCTTTCCGAAGAACACACCGGCGCCGGGCAATTACAACGACTGGCGCCGCATGAACCGATCGTTCGTGGATATCGCCGCGACGCGCGGCGCGATCGCGAGCCTCAACGGCGACGGCGCGCCGGAACAGGTCGCCGGCCGCGCGGTGACGGGGAATTTTCTGTCGGTGCTCGGCGTCCAGCCTCTGATAGGCCGCGCGATCTCTGACGAGGATGATCGCACAGGCGCACCGGTCGTGATCATCAGCCACGGTCTCTGGCAGCGGCGGTTCGCCGGCGATCGAGGTGTGATCGGCCGCAAGATCCTGCTGAACGACAGCCCGCACGAAGTCATCGGCGTGATGCCGCCGGCATTCGTCTTCCGCAACCGCGAGATCGATTACTGGATCCCGATCCACTTCGCGCCGGCGGTGGCGGTCGATCACACGTCGCACTATCTGAACGTCGTCGCGCGGCTGAAGCCCGGCGTCAGCGTCGAGGCGGCCGCGGCCGACATGCGCACAGTGGCCGCGACGCTGGGGCGGCAGTTCCCCGACAGCAATCGCAATATCGGCGCGGTCGTGGTGCCGATGAAGGAGGACGCGCTCGGCACCACGCGGACCGAGCTTTTGATTCTGATGGCGGCCGCCGCCGCCGTGCTGCTGATCGCGTGCGCCAACCTGGCCGGCCTTCTGATGTCGCGCGCCGCCGGCCGGCGTGGTGAGCTCGCCGTGCGCGCGGCGCTCGGGGCCACGCGCGGCCGGATCGTTCGACAAATGATCGTGGAATCGACGGTACTCTCGCTGGCCGGCGGGGCGCTCGGCCTCGCGCTCGCGCCGGCCGGCCTCACGCTGCTCGAGCAGCTCGCGCCGGCGAGCGTGCCGGGCATCACGCCGTCGATCGACGGCCGGCTGCTGCTCTTCACGTTCGCGGTTTCGATTGCGAGCGGACTGGTGTTCGGCGCGGTGCCGGCATGGCAGTCGGCGCGAGCGTCGCTGCACGACGCGCTGCAGCAGCACACGCGAGCCGCCGTCAGCGGCCGCAGCCGATTCAGCCGCGACGCGCTCGTCGTCCTGCAGGTGGCGGCCGCGCTCGTCCTGCTGGTGTCCGCGGGACTGATGCTGCGCACGCTCGCGAACCTGCGGGCGATCGACGTCGGCTTCCGCACCGATCGCCTTCTGACGGTCGAGACCTCGCTGCCGCGAATGCGTTATCCCGCCGCGAGGCGTCTTGCGTTCTACGAGCGCGTGCTCGCGCGAGTGCGCGCGATGCCTGGCGTCGAGCGCGCCGCGTACGTGTCGCTGCTGCCGTTCCTCAGTCAAGGCAACACCGCCGGGTTCGCCATCGAAAGCAAGCCGCGGCCGCGGACGCTCGCGTGGGACGCGCTCTACCGCGTCGGCACGAATGACTATCTGCAGACGCTCGGCGTGCAGCTCGTCGCCGGCCGACTGATCGACGAACGCGACGGCGCGGACGCGCCGCCCGTCGTCGTCATCAACGAGACGATGGCACGCGTCTACTTCCCCAACGAATCGCCGCTCGGTCATCGGCTCTGGCTGCTCTCGCCGCAGTCGCCGTGGCGGACCATCGTCGGCGTCGTCAAGGACGTGCACGAGCGCGGCTACGAGCTCGCGATGAAGGCGGGCGTGTATCTGCCGTACGCGCAGAACCTGGACACGTGGGCGCTGCCCGAGTACCTCGTCGTCCGCGTGAAGGGCGATCCGAACGATCTCGCGCCGGCGGCGCGCCGCATCATCGCCGACGCCGATCCGCAGCAGCCGATTGCATCGGTCGAGTCGATGGACGACATCCTCGATCGCGCCGTTGCGGACCGTCAGCAGCAGATGCGGCTGCTGACCGCCTTCGCGTCGCTCGCCGTCCTGCTCGCGTCGGTGGGGTTGTACGGCGTGCTCGCCTACGCGGTGACCGAGCGCAGCCGCGAGATCGGATTGCGGATCGCGCTCGGCGCGACCGCACGGTCGGTGGTGGCGATGATCGTCGGACGCGGGCTGGCGCTGACGGCCGCGGGACTCGCGATCGGCGTCGCCGCGGCGTGGGCCGTCACACGCGCGATGAACAACCTGCTCTATGGCGTCGCCGCGACCGATCCGGCGACGTTCGGCGTCGTGCTCGGGATCCTCGGCAGCGTCGCGCTGGTCGCGTGCGCGCTGCCCGCGATCCGCGCGTCGCGTACCGATCCGATCGTCGTCCTTCGTGCTTAATTCTGATTAGTCGACAAACACGAACGCGCTCGTGGTGAGCTCGTCGAACAACGAGCGCTGTGCTCGTCCTTCGACAGGCTCAGGACGAGCGATGACCTATCAAGCTCGACGGCGGGTTCGGGCAGGCTTGGCGCGCTTGGTGCCCTCCGACGGCAGCTCAATCCAATCGTGCGCCCAGTCGGTGATCGCCTTGATGGCGGTCGCCAGCTCACGCCCCTTCTTGGTCAACGCGTATTCGACGCGAACCGGCGTTTCGGGGACGACCGTCCGCTCTACAATGCTCTCGGCTTCGAGCTCCTGGAGGCGCTCGCTGAGCATGCGATCGGTGATGTCGGGGATGGCGTCGCGCAACGTCGCGAACCGGCAGCGGGACTTGATCAGCACGAAGATGATCGCGCCGGTCCACCGCCGGCCGATGAGCTCGCTGGCGCGATGGAAGCGCAAACACAGCTCCGGAGTACGGGCCGGTCCACCTGACATATCTCTCGCAGAATAACGCGCTTTCTGTAATCTTACAAGTCACTTCTTGACAAGTAGTCGCTATATAAACTATAGTATCTCGGCCAAGAGGAGGACATATGAGTGAAGGATTGTTGCTCGCCCGCGCGGTGGCCGGATTGTTGATGGCGGCGCACGGGTCGCAGAAGCTCTTCGGCTGGTTTGGCGGATACGGTTTGAACGGAACCGGTCAGTTCCTGGAGACGATCGGCTTCCGGCCCGGCCGGACGTTCGCCGCGCTCGCGGCCCTGGCCGAAATCGGCGGCGGGATCCTGACGGCGGTCGGCCTGTTCGGACCGATCGGGCCGGCGTTGATGCTGTCGGTGATGATCGTCGCCGCGTTCAGCGTGCACTGGCAGCACGGAGTCTTCGCGACCAATAACGGCATCGAGGTGCCGCTCCTCTACGCGACGATCGCGGCCGCTCTGGGACTGACGGGATTCGGTCAGTATTCACTCGACGCAGCGCTCGGCCTCGCGTCGCTCTGGACGCCCGCGGTGTCGGGGATCGCGCTCGCCGTCGGGATCATCGGTGGAATCGTCAATCTGTCGCTCCGGCGCGTGCCGGCGCGATCTGCGGTGGTGGCCTGATGTCAGTACGACCTGTCAAGAGAATCTCCGGAACGACACCCACGCTGGAAGGCGCGGGTGTCAAGCTTCAACGTGCGTTTGGTTTTGGAAACACGAGCGAGTTCGATCCGTTTCTGCTGCTCGACGACTTTCGCAACGAGAACCCGGACGACTATCTCGCCGGCTTTCCGTGGCATCCGCATCGAGGCATCGAAACGATCACCTACGTCCTCGCGGGCCAGGTCGCGCACGGCGACAGCCTCGGCAACCGCGGCAACCTCGGCGCCGGCGACGTGCAGTGGATGACGGCGGGCAGCGGCATCCTGCATCAGGAGATGCCGCAAGGGGATCCGCACGGCCGCATGCATGGATTTCAGTTGTGGGCGAATCTGCCTGCCGCGCTGAAGATGGCCAAGCCGCGCTATCAGGACGTCGCGGCGCGCGACATCCCCGAAGTCGTCGACGACGATGGGACGCGGGTGCGAGTGATCGTGGGCGACTTCTGGGGCAAGAAAGGGCCGGTGGAGGGCGTCGCCGCGGATCCGCGCTACCTCGATGTGTCCGTGCCGCCTGGCCGCCGGAAGACGATACCGGTCGAACGCTCGCGCCACGTGTTCGCGTACGTCTTCGCGGGGTCGGGCACGTTCCGCGACGCATCGGCGCCGCAGGCCGTGCAGAACGAACTGACCGGTTCGCTCGATCGCGAAACCGGCAATCGCTCGCTCGTGCTGTTCGATCGCGGCGACGAGATCACGGTGCAGGCCGGCGATCACGGGATCCGGTTCCTGCTCGTCTCGGGCAAGCCGCTCGAAGAGCCGGTCGCGTGGTATGGGCCGATCGTGATGAATACCGAGGAGCAGCTGCGTCAGGCCTACGACGAGCTGCGCCAGGGGACGTTCATCAAGTAACCGCAAACGCACAAAGGGCACAAAGGGCACAAAGGGCACGAAGGGCACGAAGGGCACGAAGGGCACGAAGAGGTTCACGTCTCCACTTTGTGTCCTTGGTGTCCTTGGTGTCCTTTGTGTTTTTGGTGTTTTTGGTGTTCTTTGCGTGTGTTGACGAGCCAGGACAACGCGAGATAGAGCAACGGATAGATCAGCGAGATGAGCGCGAGCGTTCGTCGCTCGTCGGCGGGCCGCATGATGATGACCGCCGTGAGCGCGGCCCAGATCGCGCCGACGATCAGCATCGCTTTCGCGAACGGCCCGCCTCTCGTCAGGTAGAGATACCGCATCGGCACGAACGTCAGCACCGAGCACGTGATGACGACTGACAGCGACATCCACACCGGCGGCGCCAGCAAGTACAGGTAGAACGCGACGACGTTCCAGTACGACGGAAAGCCGAGAAAGAACCCGTCGTCTGTCTTGGCGTCGATGCGCGAGAAGCCGTAGGCGCTTGCGAGCAGCGGCAGGAGCAGGAACCAGGCGAGCGCGCCGGGAAGAATCTGCGCGCGCCACATGAGGAACAGCGGCAGCGACGTGTAGGTGTGGAAGTCCGTCAGATCGTCGAGCGTCCGTCCCTCGAAACCCGGCAGCACCTCTTTCACTCGCGCCCTGCGCGCGAGCCATCCATCGGTGGAATCGATCGCCGTCGCCACCACCATCAACATGAACGCCCAGCGGAATCCGTCGTCTCCGCCGCGGACGATCGACACCGCCATTCCCGCGGCCGCGACGAGTCCTGCCGCGGTGTAGAGATGAACGAGCCAGGCGAACAGCTTCGAGGAGTTCATCGTGCTACGCCGTTCTGGCGACGCGGTACGGGTCGGTTTGATCGCCGGCCATGTTGCGCAGCGGGTTCGGCCGATCCCATGTCGCTGTCGCGCGCGAGACGACGGGCAGCAGCACGAAGCCGACCGCGGCGGCGAGGATTCTGAACGGAACGATCTCCGGATACGGAATGAGTTGCGGGACGCCCAGCAGCGGCTCGCCGCCTCCGACTCTCAAGAACAGCGACACCACGAACGCCGTCACCGATCCGATGCGATTGGCCTTCGGGTCGAACAGCGCGAAGACGAGTTGTGGAAACAGCAGGACGAAGACCAGGTCGCTCGTGAAGAACCACAGCGCCTGGACGCTCTGCACCTTCAGCGCCAGCACGGTCGCGGCCGCGCCGAACAACAGGATCGACGAGCGAATGACGCGCTTCATCTGCACGATCGACAACGACGGCCAGACGAGGCGCTTGAGCCCGTTCCAACTCAGCATCGATCCCGCGGAGAGGATCGACGAGCTGAAGCTGGACGTCACGGCGCCGATGATCGCGGCCAGTCCGAGGATGCCGATGACCGGCGGCACCGTGTCCGCGAACAGGATCGGCAGCGTCTCGGCCGGACTGCGCTGCAGCCGCGCGAGCGTCGTCGGCGGCCACGGATAGCCGTACGCGGCGATGCCCATCAACAGCGGCGGCACGACGAATGCCATCGTCAGCACGCCCGCCAGAATCGAATGGCCGCGCGCCTTGCTCGGCGTCTGACACGACAGCACGCGCTGGAAATAGCAATTCCACGGAATGCCGCCGAAGACGAGCATCAGCGACACGTCCCACCACGAAACCATCGACCCGGTGGTCCACAGTCCGCTCACCGTGCGGTGGACGGGAATGATGCTGCTGCCGTCGGGTCGCGCGGCGAGGTACCGCATCCAGCTCGCGTGCAATCCACCCGCGCCGTTCAACGCGAACGGAAGCGCGGCCAGGAGTCCAACGGCGACGAGACCGAGCTGAAAGATATCGGTCCACGCCACCGACCACATGCCGCCGAGCATCGTGTACGCCGTCGTGACGACGGCTGACAGAAGAATCGCCGTCGTGAGATCCATGCCGAGAATCACGCCGAATGTCGATCCAATCGCCACCAACAGTTCCGCGCTCCAGAAGACTTCGCCGGCGAGGGCCGGCAGGAACAAGACGATCGCCCACCGTTTCCCGAACCGCGCTTCGAACGGATCGATGAGCGTCGTGAACCCGAAGCGCCGCATGACGGAGGCGAAACACAGCCCGCCGACGATCAAGCTGATGCCGAAACAGAGGCCGCCCTGAACGCCGAGCTGAATCGAAGACTTGTACACGCCCTCGGCCGTGCCGAGCAGGTACCCGCCGTCGACCCACGTCGCCGTCATGGTGAGCGCCGCGACGACCATCGGCATGTTGCGGCCGGCGACGATCAGATCCGACGGCGTGCCTTCTTTGACCTTGCGCGAGGCGAGCCAGCCGACGACGAGGAAGGCGGCGTACATCGCGACGACGGCGCCAATCGCCGGCGTCATCGGGTGCGAGCCGCTGCGACGTGAACGCGGATTTCTGGCATGCCGCTCGCTTGGGCGGCGCTCACCAGATGCCTGCCGCTCTCGGCACGCCCCTCAAGGAGGCTGCCGAGGGGAAGAGAAAAGACCAAGAGGCAAAGACTTTGTTGATTCGGTAGGAGTTTCTCATTAGACGCTTTCACGATTTTCCGAGAGTTTTTAGAAACCTGGCGTGGCATTCCCGTTGCTGGTTTCTCCGAACCCCTCGTCGTGTCACCAAACGTCATGAATCAACGTTGCGCTACCGCACCGGTTGCCCAATGTGTCGGCGTCGGCTAGTGGAGACACCGTGGAAACTGATTGCGTCATCCGGATTCTACTCGCGGATCGTCAGGAGATTTTTCGTGACGGTTTGAAGCGGCTGCTCGAATCCGAGCCCGGCTTCAAGGTAATGGGCGGGGCCGGCAATGCCCCGCAGGCGCTTCAACTCGTCCAGGAGCTCAATCCGGACGTGCTGCTGCTCGATTTGGCCCTGCATAACGGCGACAGCCTGGAAATCCTGCGGACGCTCGAGGAGAGGCGCCACCGCGTCCGGACGATCGGCATGACCGATGGCGCCGAGAAGAGCATCCAGAACGCGGCGCTGCGCCACGGGGCGCGAGGGACCATCCGCAAGGATTCGACGACCCGGGTCCTGTTCGAGACCATCCGGACCGTATTCCACAACGACGGGTTGATCTGCAGCGACACCTCGCGGCCACCCGTGGAGGCGACCGTCGAAGTCGCCCCGCCCGCGGACACGGAAGGCCCGGCGAGGCGCTTCAACCTGACCCGGCGCGAGATGGACATCGTCTCGGCGGTCGCCGCGGGCGAAACCAACAAGAGCATTGCACGCAAATTGTCCCTCAGCGAAGACACGGTGAAGCATCATGTGTCGAACGTCTTCGACAAGCTGGGCGTCTACTCGCGCCTCGAGCTTGCGGTGTTCGCGTTCAATCACGATCTCGTGAGAGACATCGCCGATCTCCTGTTGTGAGCACCCCGCAACCACGATCCTTCGGCGACGTTCGGAGCGAGCACGGACAGACGATGGCGAAACCGTCGTCCGTTCGAATCGTGATCGCACATCACGAGCAGATCTTTCGAGACGGCTTGAACCTGCTGCTCGGCTCCGAACCCGGATTCGCCGTCGTCGGCGACGCGCCGAACGGCACGCGCGCGCTGCGGATGGTCCGCGATCTTCGTCCTGACGTGCTGCTCGTCGACCTCGCGGTTCCCGAAGGCGGCATCAACGTGCTCAAGAAACTCGCGGTGATGCCCG
The DNA here is from genome assembly GCA_036848175.1 of Vicinamibacterales bacterium. Lineage (GTDB taxonomy): Bacteria > Acidobacteriota > Vicinamibacteria > Vicinamibacterales > CAVVIG01 > QHWF01. The sequence continues at coordinate 15,283 of DAIUKO010000074.1, forward strand.
AACGCGTGCGCGCGATCGCGCTGGCCGCGAGCGCCGACCAGGACCTGCTGATCGCCGCGCTCGAGCAAGGCGCGCGCGGCGTGATCCTGAAGGAATCGCCGACCGCCCTGCTCTTCAAGAGCATTCGCACGGTGCTCGCCGATCAGTTCTGGATTGGCCGCGACAACGTCGGTCCGGTCATCGAACGGATGCGCCGCCTGGCGCACCAGTACGAGACCGAGAAGCACGCCAAACAGTACCGGCTGACGCGCCGCGAGGTGGAGATCGTCATGGCGGTCGCCGGCGGCGAATCGAACAAGGACATCGCCCAGCGGCTCAACGTTCGTGAAGACACCGTGAAGCATCACATCTCGAACGTCTTCGCGAAGCTCGGCGTCTCGTCGCGCCTCGAGCTCGCGGTGTTTGCCATCAATCACGAGCTCGTCAAGAACGTCGACGCCGACACGTAACGTGATTTGTCGCGGGGGCCCCAACCCCGCGACCTGCCACCGCTCGCTGGTTCGCTCGCGGCGGTCTCGCGGCAAGCGGCTTGTCCACAACCACCAAGGTGGACTCGATCCCCACCGAGTAGCCATACCGGCCGCGCCGCGACTGTCCTACGCTCCCGCTGCTCGCCAACGGTTTCAATCGTTTGGTTTCGGAGTCATATGTGACGGCCACCCGGCAGGGATGGCGGTCCGCGTTGGACCAGTCCATTCTTGGATTCACTGTCGTCGTGTGCAGCAGCCTTTCGCTGCTGTCATGGTCGAGCGTGTGGTCGCTGGCCCGCGCCGGGTCGCCGTCGCTCCAACTGGTGAATGATTCGTCCGGCACTCCTCTTTCGACTCTCCCCGCCGACAACGACGACGTCGACGACAACGACGACGATGACGATAGTGACGATGATGACGCCGGAGCCCTGACCGGCGAAGCAATCGGCGTGATTGCTGATCACCACGCGGAACGGCTGCTCAGTCAGCGAGGGTACGCTGCACCGTTGCCGCTCGAGCGAGAGAGCTCGTCCCTTCGCGGCCCGCCGCGCTCGAACCTGGACGAACGAACCCGCTCGATCGCCTGCGATAGTTCCGGCCAGATTGTTCAACCGTCTTTCTGGACGGCGGAAGATTCCCCCCGTCAGCCTCAGAATTCATCAGACGACACGCAAGACGTCGACGATCGCGATGAGCGCGACGATGACGACGGCAACGATGAGAGCGCGGTCGCGCTGTCGAGTACGTCGGCCGCGTTGACCGTCGATCGGACCGGCGGCCAGCGCGTGATTCCTTTGACGTCCGCCACAGACTCACCGTTGACGGCCGGGAATCATTCGCTGCGCGGTCCGCCGCGCCGGATCCTCACGAACGACACCACCCCGCGCGATCGCGACATCCCCAATCCCACACCGCAGCTCCTCGCCGTGCCGTACTGGCACTGGCTTCGCGCCCCGCCTCACTCGCTCGCCCCGAGCCATTCGCTGTCTCGAGCACGCAACGTCATCGCAACTGCAACAAGGAGGAGATGAGTATGTCGAAACGCCTCACCGGTCGCCGCCCGCCGTCGGCGAAGTGGTGGTCGATCGCAACGGTCGCGATGCTCGCATCAATCGGCGGTTCCCCGTTTGTGCCGACCGTCGGCGCACAGACGGCAACGGCCGCTGCCGGCACCACTGAGACGCAGGCGCCGCGCAAACCGATCGGCACGCTGATCCTCGGCGAGCTCACCAGCATCGCCGTCCGCGACGTGAACGATCCGGCCTCCGGAGGGCAGATCGTCGTCGCCGGCAAGGAGATCACGATCCCGGAGCGGCTGGCGATCGGTCTTCCGTCCGGGCAGGCGCAGCTGCGCGATCTGATGCTCGAGGCGCCGGCCGAGTGCAAGACGCTGCAGCCGCCGCAGAGCGGCCTCGCCGAGTCGGATTCGTGCCGCGGCAACCGCCCGCCGGCGCTCGCGCGCGTGGTCGCCGCTTCCAACGCGTCGGGAGAACTCGTCGCGAGCCTGTTGATGATCCAGAAAGACAGCGCCCGCACGCTCGCTCGCATGCGGCCGCAGGGCCGTTCGCGCGTGCGCGCGTACGGACAGCAGCCGCCGGACACCGCTGCCTATCCGAAGAAACCAGAACCGCCGCCGAAGGAGAGGTGAGTGTGCCTGAAGACCCGCGAACATCCAGTGATTCGATTCTTTTGAGAGGGATGCGATGACTCAACCAAAACGCTTGACGTGTCGGGGGATCCGGCGGCAGAAGCAATGGGCAATCGTCTCGGCGATGGCCTTGATCATGTCGACATTCGGGAGCCAGGGTCCCGGGCGCGTGGTGCACGCCCAGGCAAACCCGGCCCTCGTCGGGTTCGTGCTCGATGCCGGCGACCTGCGGTTCATTCTCAAGCAGATCCAGATCGCCGAGGCGCACGCCGCCGGCGGTCAACTGTTCGGACCCGGCGATTTTCAGGTCAAGGAAGTCCGCCTTCCGCACGGCCTGCGGACCGTCGACGGTTCGTTCAACCATATCCTGTCAGGTCAGGAGCTCTTCGGCGCTTCGGATCAAGTCTTCCCGCGTCTGACCACTCGCGTACTGAGAAGCGCGGAGGCCGGCTCGTCGTACACGCAGACGAACGGGACCGTCACCGACAGTCAGCCGCGCATCATCAGCAACTTGATTGTCGACCAGACGGTCAACAATCCCGCGGCGGTTGCGGTCGCAGGCCCTGACGCCGTGGCCGATCCGCTGGGCACGCTGCCGATCGGGAACGTGGCGCCCGACGTCGGGCTGTCGGCGCCGTTCAACATCATGTTCACGTTCTTCGGACAGTTCTTCGACCACGGGCTGGACCTCGTGAACAAGGGCGGCAGCGGCGTCGTGGTCGTCCCGCTGACGCAGGAAGATCCGCTCTTCGTTCCGGGCAGCCCCACGAACTTCATGGTTCTGACGCGCGCGACGCACCTGCCGGGACCTGACGGCCAGGTCGGCACCGCGGATGACATCAACGACGCGATCAACCAGACCACGCCGTTCGTCGATCAGAACCAGACCTACACATCGCATCCATCACACCAGGTCTTTCTGCGCGAGTACACGTTGGACGCCACCAACAGGCCGGTGTCGACCGGAAAGATGATCGACGGCGGCGGCACGATCAACGGCGTGCCGGTCAAGAACATCGGCAACTGGGGCGAGGTCAAGGCGCAGGCCGCGGCCTTGCTCGGCATCGGGCTCGTGGACAGCGACGTGTTCAACATTCCGCTCATCGCCGCGGATCCCTACGGCCGTTTCCTGCGCGGACCGGCCGGGTTCCCGATGATGATCATGCAGAACGGCACGGCGGTGGAAGGCAACCCGGCGGCGCCGATCTCCACGGCGGGCGCGCGCAGGATCAACCACGCGTTTCTCGACGACATCGCCCACAACGCCGTCCCTCGGCCCGGACTCGGGCCAGACGACGACCACGTCGCGAACGCGATCGACTCGCCCCGGCCCGACGGGACGTACGACGACGAGCTGCTCGCCGCCCACTTCGTCACCGGCGACGGCCGCGGCAACGAGAACATCGCGCTGACGTCGGTTCACACGATCTTTCACGCCGAGCACAACCGGCTGCGCGACAACATCCATCAACTGATCAACGCGCCCGGGTTCCTGACGCCGGTCGAGGTCGCCGCGTGGCACGCGCAAGCGCCGCAACCGCCGGCCGGCTCCGGCTGGGGCTACGGCGAGCGGTTGTTCCAGGCTGCGCGCTTCGTGACCGAGATGCAGTATCAGCATCTCGTGTTCGAAGAGTTCGCGCGCAAGCTGGTGCCGTCGATCAACGAGTTCATCGGCGACGGCATCAACTTCAACAGCGCCAGAAATCCGGCGATTCCCGCCGAATTTGCGCACCAGACCTATCGCCTCGGTCACTCGATGTTGACCGAAACCATCTCCCGCACGAACGAGGACGGCTCGACGAACGACATCGCGCTGCTCAACGGATTCCTCAACCCGCTGGAGTTCAACAACGGCGGTACGGCCGGTCCGCTGACCGCGGCCCAGGCGGCCGGCGCCCTCTTCCAGGGTTCGACGCGGCAGGTCGGGATGGAGATCGACGAGTTCGTCACCGAAGCGGTGCGGAACCACTTGGTGGGCCTGCCGCTCGATCTGGCGACGATCAACCTGGCGCGCGGCCGCAGCGAGGGCGTGGCCCCGCTCAACTCCGTGCGGCGGGACCTGTATCAGGCAACCGGCGATCCGCAGCTCACGCCGTACACCAGCTGGTTCGATTTCGGGTTCAGCATCAAACACGGCGAGTCGATGACGAACTTCGTCGCGGCGTACGGCACGCACCCATCGGTTACCGGTGCGACCGCGCTTGCCGACAAACGCGCGGCGGCTACGCTGCTCGTCGACGGCGGGCCCGGCGCGCCCCCGGACCGTCTGGACTTCATGTTCAGCACGGGCGCCTGGACCAGCCCCGCTAGTGGGGTGACCACGACCGGCGTCGACAGCATCGATCTGTGGATCGGTGGTCTCGCGGAGAAGATCGCGCCCTTCGGCTCGATGCTCGGAACGACGTTCAACCACGTCTTCGAGCACGTGCTGGAGGACCTGCAGAACAACGATCGCTTCTACTACCTGGAGCGGCTCGACGGTCTGAACCTGCTGGCCCAGCTCGAAGGAAACTCGTTCGCCGAGCTGATCTCGCGCAACACGACGCTGAAAGGGGCGGCGGCCGACGTCTTCTCGCGGCCGGATCTCGTCTTCAATCTCCAGACGCTGCTGCAGACGCCGGGCGTGATCACCGACGATCCGACCACGCCGGACAACGAAGCGGCGATGCCGGACCTCGTGCTGCTGCCGGATGGCACGCTCCGCTACCTCGGCCCGCTGCACGTCATCTGGGTCGGGCGGGACGTGGCCGATCAGGCAATATCGAGCGAAGGCGACGACACCTTCCGCGGCGGCGACGGCAACGACCGCTTTGAAGGCGGCGCCGGCAATGACAACCCGATCGGCGGCGCCGGCGACGACATCCTCACCGACAACTTCGGCGAAGACGTGATGAAGGGCGGTCCGGGCAACGACGCCATCTCCGGCGGCTCGGGGCCGTTCGACCTCCTCCAGGGCAACGAAGGGCACGACTTCATCGTCGGCGGCAACGATGCGTCGGAAGTCTTCGGCGGCCCGGGCAACGATGTCATCTACGTCGGCAAGGCCCTGACCGAGTCGTTCGGCGGCGCCGGCGATGACTGGCTCGAGGGCAGCGACTCGCCGGCCAGCGTGCTCGTTGGCGACGAGAACAACCAGTTCCAGAACGATCCGAACGGCGGACATGACGTCTTCCTCGCCGGCACGGGTGATGCCGACTTCGACATGGAGGGCGGCGACGACATCATGGTCGGCAATGTCATTCCAACCCACCGGTTCGAAGGCATGCTCGGGTTCGACTGGGTCACGTATAAAGGTGAAACGATACCGGTCGATGCCGACATGCTGGTCAGCGGGCTGTTCCTGGTACAGCCCGACATCAACGAGCTTCGCGATCGGTTCGACCAGACCGAGGGGTTGTCGGGATCGAACAACGACGACATCCTGCGAGGCGACCACCGCGGTCCAGCGGAGCTGGCCAATGGGGCCTTCGGGACGGTGCCGGACGGTCACGTGCTGACCGCGGCCGGCATCGCACGAATCAACGGGGTGGCTGCACTGCTGTCTCCGGGCGCGACGGAGTTCCGGGGCGGCAACATCATCCTGGGCGGCGTCGGCAGCGACGTCATCGAGGGCCGCGGCGGCGACGACATCATCGACGGCGACCGCTGGCTGAACGTGCAGTTGCGAGGAACGCTCAACAACGGCGGCGGCGTCAAGCTGGCGAACAGCCTGCACGAGCTGAGGGCGGACGTCTTCGCGAACCCGCAGCGGCTCAATCCGGGCAACATCCAGATCGTCCGCAGTATCGTCACGCCGACCCCGGCGCAAATCGCCGGCAACATCGACACGGCGGTCTTCAGCGGTCTTGCCGCCGAATACGACATCACGACCAACGCCGACGGCAGCGTGCGGGTCGCGCACGTTGGGGGCTCGGCCGCCGACGGCGTCGACACACTCTGGAACATCGAGGTGCTGGCGTTCGCCGACCTCAGCGTCTCGAACACGCCCGGCGTGTCGGTCGTGCCCACCGTCGTCGGTCTGTTGCGGCCGGCGGCGGAGACGGCAATCAGGAACGCCGGCCTCACAGTCGGTCCGGTCCAGATCGTGACCAGCAGCCAACCCGCGGGGACGGTCATCGCCCAGTCTCCGATCGGCAACAAAGGCGTGCCGCGTGGCAGCGCCGTGTCGTTGCACGTCTCGGCGGGACCGCCTCTCGTCGCGGTGCCGAATGTCGCCGGCCTCTCGTCGGCGGCAGCCTCGTCGGTGATCACGGGCGCAGGGCTCACCGTGGGCGCGACGACGAGGACGAGCAGCACGTCGGTGCCGCTCGGCAACGTCATCAGCACGACGCCGGCGGCGTTCTCGAATGTGACGCCTGGTACGTCTGTCGCGTTCGTCATCTCATCCGGACAGCCGGGCCTCGTGCTCGCGCTCGGCTTCGACGAAGGAAGCGGTGACGCGCTCGACGCGTCGAGCAGCGGGAGAAACGGCGCGATCACCGGCGCGGCGCGCGTGCCGGGCGTCGTCGGCAACGCCTTGTCGTTCGACGGCAATGACTGGGTCACGGTCACTGATGGCGCCGCCGGTACGCCGCTCGATCTCACCACGGGCATGACGCTCGAAGCCTGGGTCAGACCGTCGGCGGCGGGCGCGTGGCGGACCGTGATGCTCAAGGAGCGTGGCCTCAACGCGATCTCGTACGGGCTCTATGCACACGACGGCGCGCCACTGTCAGGCGGACGTAACTCTCCGGCCGGATACGTGCGTGCCGGCGGAGCGGATCAGCACGTCAACGGCGTCGCGCCGCTTCCGCTGAACACATGGACGCACCTCGCCACGACCTACGACGGCGCCATCCAACGCCTCTTTGTCGGTGGCGTGCAGGTGGCGAGCCGGGCGCAGACCGGCGCCATGGCGGTCGGGAATCAACCGCTGCGCATCGGCGGCAACGATTCATTCCGCGATGTCGCCGGCGTTCCTGGCGGTGAGTTCTTCGTGGGACTCATCGACGATGTGCGCGTCTACAACCGCGCACTGACGGCAGCGGAGATCACGTTCGACATCACCGGCGTGGTCCCACCGCCGCCGCCGCCACCACCTCCGCCGCCGCCGGCACCCGCTGGCGGACTCGTGCTGTCGCTCAGCTTCGACGAAGCCAGTGGTGATGCCATCGACGCATCGTCGAGCCATCGCAACGGCGTCATCACCGGAGCCGCACGTACGGCGGGCAAGTCCGGACGCGCGCTGCAGTTCGACGGCGTCGACGACTGGGTGACGGTCGCTGACGGCGCGGCCGGCACGCCGCTGGATCTCACCAACGGCATGACCATCGAAGCCTGGGTCAAACCGTCCGCGATGAGCGGATGGGAAACGGTCGTACTCAAAGAGGCCGGCGTCAACCTCATGTCGTACGCGCTGTACGCGCATGATGGCGCGCCGCTCGGCGGCGGCGCGACCGGTCCGGCGGCGTATGCGCGGATCGGCGCGGCCGATCAGCGTGTCGCAGGCGGCGGCGCGCTCTCGACGGCCGACTGGACGCACCTGGCCACGACATATGACGGCGCGACGCAGCGCCTGTATGTCAACGGCGTCGAGGTGGCGAGTCGCCCGCAGACCGGCAACATGGCTCAGGGCAATCAGCCGCTGCGGATCGGCGGCAGTGCCTCGTTCGACGGTGAGTTCTTCCAGGGGCTCATCGACGAAGTCCGCGTCTACAACCGCGCCCTGTCGGCCGGCGAGATCAACGCCGACATGACGAACGTCGTGCCTCCGACGCCGTAATTCACGGCGAGCGCATCGACGGCGGGACGGATCGACGCGATCCGTCCCGCCCCGATGTTCTCGACAACCCGCAATGACGAGGTGATTCGATGAAATCCTATCTGGCCACGATGCTGCTCGTGCTCCCGTCGGCGGTGGCGATTGTGCCCGCCGTCGCCGATTCGACCCACGTCGCGACGAGCGACGCGGGCATCCGTGCGGAGTACGTCGAATATGTGTCGCCGCACGAAACCGAACCGATGCGCGGTTACCTCGCGTATCCGTGGCGTCAGAATCATCAGGTGGTCCGTGCACCGGCGGGGCTCACCGGGCGCAGGCGTCCCGGCGTGCTCGTCGCGTCTGACAGGCACGGTCTGAACGCTCACGTCGAAGCGATCGTGCGGCAGCTGGCCGCCGACCAGTTCATCGCCTTCGCGCCCGACGCGCGCGCGACGAAGAGCGACGAAGCCTTCGCCGCCGCCGCGACGTATCTGAAGAACCGCCCCGAGTGCACCGGCGCGATCGGCGTCGTCGGTTTCGGCGACGGCGGCGCGATCGCGAATCGGCTCTCGGCGCAGATGCCCGATCTGACCGCAGTGGTGTCTTTCGACGCCAGGACGCCGACTATTGAAGACATCGCCCGCGCGACGAGCGCGGACCTGGCGCCGCCGGCGTGGCAGCGGACGCTCGGCTTGTTGCACCGATCCTTGCGTCGATAGACGGCAAAGTCACTAAAGACGGAGCCATCCCCCACCGACGAGCCATTCCGACTGAGATGCGGCTGCCCTACTCTGCCGGCTGCAATCCCACACGTCTCAGTCGATCAGTTTCTGGAGTAAATGGTGACGTCCACCCGTCGCGGATGGTGGCCGACGCTCGAACCGGCCCTCCTTGCGTTTGCAGTCGTCGTGTGCGGCAGCGCGTCAGCGCTGGCGCAATCACGCACGACGGCGATCGACCGCAACGATCCAGCCGGCACGACGGGCTCGAGCTACTGGACGGCGACTGTTTCCGGTGACGATTCACTCGACGACAGCGATGACGACGACGATGCCGGAGATGCGCTCGCTGCGTCACCGATCCTTTTGACGAGCGACGACGCCGTTGGCCGTTTCCTCGTCGAGATCGCATCCGATGTCGCCTTGACGCTGCGGGAGGGGCGGCTCGCCACCCGCGGTCCCCCGGTTCGGACGTGGACACTAGACACTCAGTTGCCTTCGACTCGACTGACAGCGATCGTTCATGACTCAGCCGACGACGGGGATGATGACGGCGACGACGACGATGACGATGGCGTCGACGACGGTGCCGACGCGATCGCCCCGGCGGGCGTTTCGATCGCGGACGACGATTCCAGCCATTTCGTCATCCAGACTGATTTCGACGTCGCGTTGACATTCCTCTCGGAGTCTCTCGCGTCCCGGGGTCCTCCGGAACGCCATCTGCCCGAACAGACCGCCGAAGATTCAGCGCGGCACCCTCAGGATTCATCAGACGTCGACGTCGACGATTACGACGATGACGACGACGACTCCGAGGAAAGCGACCGGCTGTCAACCGCCGGTCCCTGCGGACCGAATGTCCATTTAATCCTGTCACAACTCGACGAACGCTTCGCGTTCACCTCGAACGACCACTCGCTTCGCGCTCCGCCTCAATAGTTCTCAACCCGTTTCATCAATTTGGTGCGGCGTCTCCGGCCTGAGCCGAGACGCGCCATCGTCGGCCGCCGGCGCACCGACCGGTACTGCGGCGACAGGTTCGTTCAAGAACCAAGGAGTTGACCATTGCGAAGACATGCGCGCGCGTACGGACGGCCATTCGGCATCGCCACTGAAATGAGGATCTGATGATGAGAGCTCGAAAACCTTTGACATGTCGCCGCATACAATCGGCCAAGCCGTGGGCGGTCGTGACTGCGCTCGCGATGCTCGTCTCGGGCATCGGCAGTCCGATATTCACGCCGACCGTTCAGGCGCAAACCGCGCCCGTCGGATCGGGATTCAACATCACGGCTACAGACCTACGGTTCATCTACGAACAGATCCTCGTCGCGCAGGACCACGCGGCGGGCGGGACGCTGCTCGGCAACGGACCGCACCAGGTCTCCGATCCGCAGTTGCCGCGCGGCCTGCGAACCGTGGATGG
>DAIUKO010000075.1:0-25144 GCA_036848175.1 Vicinamibacterales bacterium
TTCTGCAGGCGCTCCTGCATCTGCTGCGCCTGCTTCATCATCTGTTGAATGTTCACATTTCCTCGACGTCGCGGATTTCCGCTGGGAAGATTTCGAGCATCGTCTGAACGCCGGCGTCGGCCATCGCCTGTTCCCGAAGCGCCGATTTCTTGTCGGCGGATTTCTTGTCGCGGGCGGCCTGCGCGTCATCGTTGCCAAGCGTCGCAGAGGTGCCGAGCGTCGCCGAGCTCCCGAGGCTGCCGGCCGGCGCGCTCGACGTCGGTGCCGCGGCCGATGCTGACGCGTCGTTCTGGACGCTGATCACAGCGATCTTGCGGCCCGATACCTGCTGCGCGGCAGACTCAATCCACGCGCGGTTCTGTTCGAACACGTCGCGCAGTGTGCGATGGTTGGGTGTAAAGGTGAACGTCACGCGATCGCCGGCGACCTCGATCTTCTGCGCCTGGGCGATGACCGTGTTGTAGAAGACTTGCTTGGTCTTGCGAATTTCAGAGAGCAGTGCATCTTTCAGGTTCGCATCCGTCCGGCTGGAGCCGGACGCCACCGAGGATGTCGCGGCGGGCGCCACCGCCGCGATCGACGCCGCGATCGGTCTGACTTCGCGCGACTGGGCATTTGCGGGCGCTGCCAGCGGCTTCGGTGGTGTCCGGCTCGAGCCGGACCCTGCCCCCGTGCCCGCGATCAGTTCCTCGATTGGCACCAGCTTCCGCAGATACATCCAGCGCAGGAACGCCATCTCCAGGTGATAGCGCGGCTGCGCCGCGGCGCGCATGTCCGTTTCGGCCTTGGTCAGCAGATCGAACGCGCGCAGCAGATCCTCACGCGAAAAACGGCCGGCCAGCGTCTCGAGGCGATCTCGCTCCGTTTCCCCGGCGATTTCCGGATCGCTGATGCGCGATGGGTCGACCGAGAGGACGAGCAGATCGCGGACGACGCGCGACAGCTCCCGGGACACGGCGCGGAGGTCGTAGCCCAAATCGACGGCGCGCGCGGTCAGCTCGAATGCCGCCGTCAGGTTTTCATCGGCGACGGCTTCGACGGCGTCGAACAGCAGATCGCGGCCGACCAGCCCGAGCACCGTCGCGACGTCCTCGGCGGTGATCTTCTGGCCGGTGAAGGCGATCACCTGATCCAGCTTGCTCTGCGCATCGCGCATGCTCCCCTCGGCGTCGCGCGCGATCAGCTGCAAGGCATCGTCGCTCACCTCGATGCCTTCGGCATCGACGATGCGCCGCAATTGCTCCGAAATGGCTTTCGTGCCGATGGTGCGGAGCTCGTAGACCTGCGATCGCGACAGCACCGTGTCGGGGATCTTGTCGAGCTCCGTCGTCGCCATCATGAAGACGACGTGCGGCGGCGGCTCCTCGATCGACTTGAGGAGCGCGTTGAACGAGTGGCTGGAGAGCTGGTGAACTTCGTCGATGATGAAGACCTTGTAGCGGTTCCGCACCGGTGCAATCGCCAGACCGCTGACGATCACTTCGCGGACGTTCTCGACCTGCGTGTGCGTGGCGGCGTCGATCTCGAGCACGTCGATGTCGCGCCCCTCGGCGATCTCGACACAGGCCTCGCAGATGCCGCAGGGATCGGCCGTCGGCCCGTTCACGCAGTTCAACGCGCGCGCGAGAATGCGCGCCGTCGTCGTCTTGCCGATGCCGCGCGGCCCGGCGAAGACGAACGCCTGCGCGAGCCGGTTGCTCTTCAGCGCGTTGCGCAGCGTGCGCGTGACCGCCTGCTGTCCGACGACGTCGTCGAACTTCTGCGGCCGCCATTTTCTCGCGATGACCTGGTAGGACATTTATTGTCCGGGGGCCCGCCCCCCGGATGGATGTTTGCGGACTGCACCGCAGTCCGGAGGGCCTGCGGCACATTACAGGGTCTGCTTAGCGCTGCTGCCTTCCGGCCCTGACGCGGTTCGCAGTCTGGAATTGCACAGGTTCCGGACCGCGGTGCAATCCGCAAACGTTCACTTTACTACACGGGGACTCGCGTCGCGAGCAGCAGATACTTCGCCAGCACCTCGCCGACGACGACGGTGAAGAAATCGACGTAGAGAATGCCGGTCGCTGACTGCGTCGAACGGATCTTCGCCGTCTCCCACGTCAGGTACGACAAGAGCGCCGGCCCGAGGAGGCCGAACAACACCCGCTGCCAGAAGAAAATCCCGGCAACCGACGTGATGTAGCGCTCGAAGCTCGGACCCAGGCCAGGGTGCCACGTCGTGATCGCGAGAAACACCGCCGCGCCGACCACGGCAACGCGGACGATCATCGACGCGATGTGGATTTTGACGATCGACTGGAGATGCGACACCTGCATCGACGGCAGGATCAAATACCAGTGCCCGAGGATCATCGCCGTGCAGGCGCCGCCGAGCAGCGCAGCGGAGCTCAGGAAGCTGGCGACCGTCAGGACCTGCATCGGCAGCGCGCGATCGGCGGTCAGGGCGAGTGCCTGAAGGACGACGGCGAGGAGACCGGCGCCCACGGCGATGGCGACGAGGGCCGGCCGAACTTTCGCGAGCATCCGGCCGACAGTCGCCCAATACAGCACGAGCGCGGCCTCCGCGGCATCGAGCGCGAGCACGGCCAGGACTGCGAGTCGGGTCGGTGGCGGATCGGCCGGATTCGCGCTGCCGTAATGGAATGCCAGGCCGATGGCGATCAGAATCGCTGCGAGGCCCGTGTTGAAGCGAAAAAACTTGACCCCCGCCTCGCGCGAGACGAAGACGAGGGTGACCGCAATGCCGACGCCGAGGTGCGCGAGAAAGAGGAAGAGAATCGTGGACAGGGACATCTGTCCACGATTTTATGTTCATTCATAGCGGAGTGCCTGGATCGGGCTGACGCGTGTGGCGCGGAGGCCGGGCAGCATGCTCGCCAGGAATGCGACGAGGCCGAGCAGCAGGGCGATGGCGACGAACGTCGCCGCGTCGTGCGGCGAGACCTGGAACAGGAGCGCCGTCATCGATTTCGTCACGACGTACGACGCGGCGAGACCGATGGCGATCCCCATCGTGGTCAGCAGCATGCCGTGTCCGACGACGAGTGCGAGCACGTCGCGACGGCTCGCGCCGAGCGCCATGCGGATGCCGATCTCCTGCGTGCGCTGGCTCACCGAATACGACAGCACGCCATAAATGCCGATCACCGAGAGCAGCAGGGCGAGCGCGCCGAATCCGGTCAGCAGCATCACGCTCAAGCGTGGCTGCTCGGTGCTTTGGGCGAGGTAGTTCTCCATCGTCTGCACCGCGAAAACTGGAATGTCGGGATCGATCGCGGCGACTTCGCGGCGAATCGACGCCGCGATTGCTTCGGGCTGCAGCGTGGTTCGCGCGACCAGCGCCATCGACGGGCGTCGATCCAGCATCCAGTACGGCAGCTGCACGAACGGCGTGTAGACCTGCACGAACGGCGGCTCGGTCGCCATCCCGTAGTGATGGACGTGGCGCACGACGCCGACGACCTCGCGCCACAACGGTTTCGAGTCGGCGGCATTGTGACCCGAGAATTCGAACGCGATCCGTTTGCCGATCGGATCGGCGTCCGGGAAGAACTTCCGGGCGAGCAACTCGTCGACGACGGCAACCTGTGTGACGTCGGCAGTGTCGCGCTCCGTGAACGCTCGGCCCTTCAGCAGCTGGATGCCCATCGCGTGGAAGTACTCGGGACTGGTCGCCTGAAACAACGTCTGCGTGCCTGGCCGATCGGGCGATGGCATCGGCTGCCCTTCCGCGATGACCGGCGCCTCGAAGCCGCCGCCCTCGAGCGGGACGGCGCTGTTCAATCCGACCGCGTCGAGTGCCGGCAGCGTCTTGACGCGGCGCAGCAGCTCTTCGTGGAAAAGCGTCCACGCCGCGCGGGTCGGATACTTCGCGTTTGGGAGCGCGACGCGCATCGTCACGACCCGTTCGGCGTCGAAGCCTGGATCCACGGCCATCAAGCGTGCGAAGCTGCGGATCATCAGGCCGGCGCCGACGAGCAGCATCAGCGCGAGCGCGACCTCCGCAACGACCAGCGCCGATCGAAATCTTCGTGCCGCGGCGCTCGCGGATCCGCGAATCGATTCCTTGAGCGCGGTGATCAGATCGGGCGCCGACACGCGCAGCGCCGGCACGAGCCCGAACAGGACGCCGGTCGCAATCGAGACGACCGCCACGAACGCGAGCACGCGGCCGTCGACCGCAAGCAGGTCGATGCGCGGCACCGTGGTCGGCTGCGACGCGACGAAAGCCTTCACCGCCCACCTGGCGAGCAGCGCGCCGATGGCGCCGCCGATACCGGCGAGCAGAACGCTTTCAATCAGCAGTTGCTGCACGATTCTCCGTCTGCTTGCGCCGAGCGCCGAACGGACGGCAATCTCACGCTGACGCGCTTCTGCCTTCGACAGCATCAGGTTCGCGAGGTTCGCACAGCCGATCAGCAGCACGAAAGCGACGGCGGCGACGAGGACGAACAGCGCCGGCCGGATATTCCGCACGATCGACTCGTAGTACGGCGTGATCCGGACCGCGACGTTCTTGCTCGACTCTGGATAGAGCTGGGCGATCCGGCGAGCCACGGTATCCAGATCGGCCATCGTCTGCTGAACGGTGACGCCGGTCTTCATCTTGCCGACACCGCTCAAGCCCGGATGCGCGCCTCGCGGCGGGAACGTCGAGACGAACAGTCCGAGCGGAAGCCAGACGTCGGTGAGCCGAGAGGGAACGCGCATCGACGCCGGCATGATGCCGACAACCGTATGCGGCTGCCCGTTGAGCGTGAGCACGCGTCCGACGATTGCGAGGTCGCCGTTGAAATGGCTGCGCCACAACCGCTCGCTGATGATTGCCACCGGCTCGGTGCCGGCACGATCCTCTTCGATTGTGAACGTGCGTCCGGCGAGCGGCGAGATGCCCATTGCCTTGAAGACGCCGGACGAGGCCAGCGACCCGTTCAATCGCTCGGGCTGGTCGGCGCCGGTCAGGTTGACCACCGCCGGACGGGTCACGCCGATACTTTCAAGCGTCTGATTCTGATCGCGGTAGTCCTCGAAGTTCGGCCACGAGACGGACATCGGCTCGCCGGTGCGCGTCTGCTCGATGAATACCAGAAGGCGATCGATGTCGGGATAGGGGAGCGGCCGCAGCATCACGCCGTCGAGCACGCTGAAGATGGCCGCATTCGCGCCGATGCCGAGCGCGAGCGTCAGCACAGCCACCGCCGTGAACCCGCGATGCTTCAGCAGCATGCGGACCGCGTAGCGAAAATCCTGGACGAGAGAGTCCATGTCTCCTCCGATTGACACTTAGATGAGGAGACGCGGGGAAAGGATGGGACGGCGGGATGCAGGATGGTGGCGGGACGGCCCTCCGTTCCCGCCTATCCCGCCCTTCGTATCCCGCCTATTTGCCGAGCCGCTTGTTGACCTCCGCCCAGTTCACGACGTTCCACCACGCGTCGATGTAATCGGGCCGGCGATTCTGGTACTTCAGGTAGTAGGCGTGCTCCCAGACGTCCACGCCGAAGACGACTTTCTTGTTTTCCATCAACGGGCTGTCCTGGTTCGCGCTGCTCTCGACGACGAGCTTGCCGCCCTGATCGATGACCCACGCCCAGCCGCTGCCGAAACGGCCGACTCCGGCCTTCTTCACTTCTTCCTTGAACTTGTCGAACCCGCCGAACGACGAGTTGATCGCGTCCGCGATCGCGCCCGTCGGCGCGCCGCCCGCCTTGGGTCCCATGATCTGCCAGAACATCGAGTGGTTCGCGTGGCCGCCGCCGTTGTTGCGCACTGCGGTGCGAATGTCCTCGGGAACGCTGTTGATCCCCTTCAGCAGATCCTCGATGCTCTTCGACTGAAGCTCGGGATGTTTGTCGAGCGCGGCATTCAGGTTGGTGACGTACGCCTGATGGTGCTTGCCGTGATGAATCTCCATCGTCTTTGCGTCGATGTGCGGTTCGAGCGCGTCGAGTGGATATGGAAGGGGTGGAAGTGAGTGAGCCATCGAACGTCCTCCTTATGCGCGTCGCGTCGTTCGTGAAAGACCGGAGATCGTACTATCGTTAGGGTTCCGGCTTCAACGACACGAGCGCGGCCGGCGCGACGCGGCCGCGATCGGACGAGAGGCACAGCGTGCATCCGCGCTTGGTGAGCTGATCCCATGCGCGGGCTCGCGAGTCAGCGGTCGACGCCAGGTAATCCGGCAGCGTTCGCGGCCACAGCGGCTGTTCGTCCCGTATATCGGGAAACAACAGGTTGATCTTCCAACCGCTCACACTCTCGTCGAGCATCGCGCCGACCGGCTTGTAGTGCAGCCGGTTGTAGGCGACGGCGTTTTGAATCGACAGCCCCGCCAGCGCGGTGAACGTGATCCAGAAGATCGCGTAGCGGCCGTACCGTTGAGCCGCCTCGCACAGCGGCAACAGCAGCAGCGGCACGACGGCGACGAGATGCCGAAGCGGCGATCCGCCCGCCGCGTGCCACGAATGCGCGGCCGACGGAACCGCCAGAACGATGAGCATGACGGCGGCCATCGCGGCGAGCATCGGCTGCCGCCGCGTGAAGGGGATGAGTCCGGCGAGCGCGATGAAGTACCACGGGCTGTAGGAAACGAGCCCGTACGATCGATCGAAGACGAAGCCGCGAAGTCCCCACGGAATCCGCGCGATGGACAACGCCACCGGTCCGCCTTCGGTCGTGTACAACGCCGTCGGCACGAAGCTGCCGGTAATGTGATACGCGTGGAAGCACAACGCGGCCGCCACGACAGTCCAGGCAGTCGCGAACGCCGCCGCGCTCCGGCGATCGTGACGAAGCGAGATCACGGCCCACACGAGCATCACCATGGCGACGCCGAGAAACCGCACGTGCAGCCACGGAAGATAGCCGCTCAACGCGCCGAACCAGCACGCCCGTCGCAGGGCGGTCCGGTCAGGGCCGCCGACGCGGGAACGAACTGCCGGCGCTCGGTTTGCGCCGCTCGTGAACGCGATGAAGTTCACCGTCGCGATCGCGAAGACGCCCGCGGTCGTTTCCGGATAGAGCTGAAACGCGAAGGCGGCGATCGGCATGGTCACGGCGGCGATGACGGCGGTCGTCCACGCCAGCCAATCGACGCCGCATGAGTTCCGCAGGAACCTGAAGATGACGACCGCGAACGCGGCATACATGATCAGGAAGAATCCGTTGGTCGCCCACAGTCGTCCCGCGAACTGGCCGTCGGTCGTCGTCTCGTCGCCGCTCAGGAAATGCCGATCCACGTAGTAGAACGGCATCAGCAGCAGTGACACGCCGGGGGTGTGAACCTGATAGAGCCGCCCGCGCTTCGAGTAGACGAACCATCCTTCCGAGAAGCGAGCGCGGTTGAATTCGAACGCCGACGGGTCGCGCTGGAACTCCCTGGCATCGCGGCCGATGCGTCTCGCTTCGAGGCGGAGCGTGTCGGCGACATGAACGAAGTTGCGAAGCAGGTGCGACGGCTCGTGGCCGAGATCGGCGGCGGGTTTGAAGTCGGTGAGATCGAAGCCGTTGCCCTGATACAGGTTCTCGCAGTAGCGCACGTACTTCGGCTCGTCGCCGTGCAGATGATTCGAGAAGCGCAGCAGCGTGTTGGTCGTCACCGCGAAGACGATCGCGATGACGAAGATGGCGGCATCGAGTACCGGCAGCGGCACACGACGCGCGAAGGCGTCAGGACGCTGCCTGCGAATCTCCCGATGAAGAATGTAGAGAGCGGCGACGGCCACTCGCCACCATCGCAGATCGACCCCGACGAAGACGAGGGGAGCGGCGAGGGGCGCGAACGCCGGCACGAAGGCGAGGAGCGCGAGCGGATCGAGCGACGCGAGCAGAAGCGCCGGCGTATAGCGGCGGTCCCTGCGTCGCGCCCACTCGACCACGACCCAGGCGACCGCGATGCAAATCGCCAGCCGCGTCCACGACGCGGACAGGAACAAGTATTCGACGTGCGTGGAATCGTGAGGAAGGGAAACGAAGCTGCCCGACGCCATCCACGCGGACGTGCCGAGCAGCACGCCAATCAGCACGCCGCATTATGCGGCGGCGTCTACTGGATCGACAACATGCGATCGAGCGCGACCTTCGTCCACAGCTTGCGATCGTCAGGGACCACGATCCGATTGTGGACTTCGCCGTCGACGAGCCCTTCGAGGACCCAGAGCAGATGGTTCGGCGAGACGCGAAACATCGTCGAGCACAGACAGCCGAACTGATCGAGCGAGTGCACGGTGCGCTCCGGCGCGACTTCACGCGCGAGGCGGTTGACGAGATGAATCTCGGTCGCCACCGCCCACACCGAGCCGGGAGGACTCTCCTTCACCGTGTTGATGATGTACTCGGTCGACCCCGAATCGTCGGCCGCCTGCACGACGTCCCACGGCACTTCGGGATGCACGATGACGCGGATGCCGGGATGCCGCGCGCGAATCGACTCGATCTGCCGCACCGTGAACCGCGTGTGCACGGAGCAGTGACCCTTCCACAGGATCATGCGCGCGCTGTTGACGGCGTCCGGTTCGAGGCTGCCCCAGATCTCATTCGGATCCCACACCACCATCTGGTCGAGCGCGACGCCGAGCTTGTGGGCCGTGTTGCGACCGAGATGCTGATCGGGCAGGAAGAGAATCCGCTCGCCGCGCGCCCACGCCCACTTCAAGGTTGCCGCCGCGTTCGACGATGTGCAGACGACGCCGCCGCGCTCGCCGACGAAGGCTTTGATGGCGGCAGCGGAGTTGATGTAGGTCACCGGAACGACGCCGCTGATCCCCATCTGCTGCAGATCGCTCCAGCACTGCTCGAGCTGATCCGGATCGGCCATGTCGGACATCGAGCAGCCGGCGGCAAGATCCGGCAGGATGACCTGCTGATGATCGGCGCTGAGGACGTCAGCGCTCTCCGCCATGAAGTGCACGCCGCAGAAGACGATGAAGTCAGCGTCCGGGTGCTTGCTCACCAGGCGCGCGAGCTTGAAGGAGTCGCCGGTGTAGTCGGCGAACTTGATCACTTCGTCGCGCTGGTAGTGATGCCCGAGGATGACGAGCCTGCGGCCGAGCTTCGCTTTGGCGGCGGCGATCCGCACGTCCATCTCCTCGTCCGCCAGGCCCAGATATCTCTCCGGGAGTGGCTGACGTTCGGAGATGTGCTCCTTTTCGTAGGCCGTGAGCAGTGGTATCAGCAAGGTTGTGAAACTTTTCGCAAGGCGCCAAACAAGTATAACACCCGGAAGGACTTCCCTATTCCTCGTGTCGGGCTGACGGAATGCCTAGTGCCGGGCTGACAGGGGCTCGACTGTTTCCGTGCGCGGAATGACGTTGTACAAGGTGTCTCGTTCCACGGGTTCACGCCCCGCCGCGCGGATCAGCCGCTCGATCTCGCGCGTCGACATCGAGGTCGGCGTTCGCGACCCGGCCATGTGATAAATCTTCTCTTCCTGCACGGTCCCGTCGAGGTCGTCGGCCCCGAACCACAAACAGGTCTGCGCCACCTCAACCCCTGTCGCGATCCAGAAGGCCTTGACGTGATCGATGTTGTCGCACATCAGCCGCGCGACCGCGTGGACCCGCAACGTGTCTGCGGCACTCGGCGCCGGCAGCTTCCGCATCTGATTGTTGTCGGGATGAAAGGCGAGCGGGATGAACGCCTGGAAACCGCCGGTCTCGTCCTGCAGGGCGCGCGCGCGCAGCATGTGATCGACCCGCTCTTCGCTCGTCTCGATGTGCCCGTACAACATCGTCACATTCGTGCGCATGCCGAGGCGGTGTGCGGTTTTGTGAATCTCGAGATAGCGATCGGTGCCGCACTTGTCGTGCGCGATCTTGCGGCGCACGCGCTCCGCGAAAATCTCCGCACCGCCGCCCGGCAGTGAGTCGAGGCCGGCCGCCATGAGCTCGCGCAGCACCTGTTCGTCGGTCATCGCGTAGAGATCGGCGAAGAATGCGATCTCCACGGCGGTGAAACATTTCAGGTGGATGTCCGGCCGAATCCGTTTGAAGCCGCGCAGCATCTCCGTGTAGTAGTCGAACGGCAAGTCCGGATGAAGGCCGTTGACGACGTGGATTTCGGTGAGCGGTTGATCGGCGCGCTGACGCAGCTTGTCCCAGACCTGCTCGAGCGACATCGTGTAGGCGTCCGCGTCGCCGGGCTTCAACCGCGCGAACGAGCAGAACAGACAGCTCGCGACGCAGACGTTGGTCGCCTCGAGCCGGATGTTGTAGTTGTAGAACGTGCGCGGGCCGTGGCGCTTCTCGCGTTCGCGATTCGCCAGCCAGCCGACGGCGAGGAGATCGGGCGCGTCGAACAGCCGAACGCCTTCTTCCAGAGTCAGTCGAAGCCCGGCGTCGAGTTTATCGGAGATGTCGAGCAGGTGGGCGGCGGCGAGACGCTGGCGCAACATGGAACACCCGCGATCGGCGATCCCCCGATCGCCGACCGCCCCGATCAACTTATGCCCCAGACCTGAACGCGCAGCGAGCGCGCGCGCGGACCGTCGAGCTCCGCCATCAGAATCCGCTGCCATTGCCCGAGCACCACTTCGCCACCGCTGACCTGCAGCGTCAGGCTGTGTCCGAGCAGCATCGCCCGAAGGTGCGAGTCGGCGTTCATGCGATCGCAGTCCGAGTGATCGGGGTTGTTGTGCATCCACTCGGCGTCGCGCTCGACCATCTGCTCGAGAAACCGTTTGATGTCGGCGAGGAGCGCGTTTTGAAACTCGTTGATGAAGAGCGCGCAGGTCGTGTGCATCGACCAGAGGCTCACCAGCCCCTCGCGGATGTTGAACACCCGCACGAACTCCATGATCCGACTGGTGAGATCGATGAGCTCGATGCGCTGGTCGGTCTGGATCACGATCGTCTCACCGTGAATCGTCAGTCCGCCGACCGTCGCGGTAGCCACGTGTTCGACGGGCTTTTCGCGGACGGTGACAGTCGAGCTCTTGCTCATGCGCTTCCTTTCGTTTCGGATGGTGGGATGTCGTGCGTCCCGCTTCCGGACACGAACGAATAATGTTACGTAAAAACTCGTGATCGAGGCAACCCTGCTATACTCCGCGTTCGACAACTGACGTTGACCCCGGCGGTCACGGAAGTGGGTGCGAAGCCCACACGGTCCCGCCACTGTAAGCGGCTAGCGACGCGTCGCACACGTCACTGGGCAACCGGGAAGACAGACGCGCTGCGCTGATCCGCGAGTCAGGAAACATGGCCATCGGGGGCGTCCTTTCTTCGGCGCGCGAGACGCCGGGAGGAACCCGATGCGCACATCCCGCCTCTGGCGGCTGGCTGCGGCCTGCCGTCGACTCGTTCATCACTCGGTCATCGCCCTCTCCCTACTCGGTTCGGTGCAACCGGCCTACTCCGCGGATCGCGAGGCGGCAGGTACGGTCGTCGATCAATCCGGACAGGCGGTGCCGCGCGCGTACGTGCGGCTGCTCGATCGACATGGCTCGGAGCTCGCCGCGACGTTCGCGGACGAGAACGGTCGCTTTCGGGTGAGCGCGTCGAGCACAGACTGCCGGATCGAAGCCTCGCTCACCGGCTTCGAGACGTCGAGCGTGGCGTGCGCCACCGAACCGGCCCGAATCGTCCTCGCCGTTGCGCCCGTCCGCGAGACGGTTGTCGTCAGCGCCACGCGCACCGCGGCGCCGGCCGGCCAGGTGGGCGCGAGCGTGACGACCTTCACGACTGATGATTTGGTGCATCGCGATGTACCGCTGGTCGGCGATCTCCTTCGCGCGTCGCCCGGCGTCATGGTCGTCCGAACCGGATCGCCGGGCGCGGTGACATCGCTCTTCGTTCGCGGCGGCGAGAGCAACTACAACAAGGTCCTGCTCGACGGCATCCCGCTCAACGAACCAGGCGGCACCTTCAATTTCAGCAACCTGACGACCGACAACCTCGAACAGATCGAGATCGTGCGCGGCGCCAACTCCGCGCTGTTCGGATCGGACGCGATGTCCAGCGTCATCCAGTTGAGGACGAAGCGCCCCGATCGATCCGGCGGGCGCCCGCGCGCGGCGCTGGCGTTCGAGGGCGGCACCTACGATACCGTTCGCGGCAACGCGGCGGTTTCCGGCGTCGCCGGCCAGTTCGACTACGCGCTGGGTGCGCAGCAGTTCAACACCGACAATCGCGCGCCGAACAGCCGCTTCGAGAACACGACGCTGTCGGCGAACACGGGTGTTTCATTCGGTCAGGACACGTCGCTGCGGTTCATCGCACGCGCGGAGCGTGAGCACGTCGGAACGCCCGGACAGACCGCTTTCGGCCGTCCCGATCTCGACGCGTTCTTCGAACGACGCGACGGCGTCGGCGGAATCGCGTTCGACCAGCAGATCAACGCGTCGATCCGGCAGCGGGCCGCGTATTCACTGACCGCATCGAATCAGCAGTCGACGAACCTCATCGCCGACCCGCCCTATACGCCGCGATTCGGCAACCGTGCCGCGCCGTTCCAGTTCAGCGATTTCACGTTCGACAGCGTCAACGACCTCCATCGTCATCACGCGAGCTATCAGGCCGACTGGCGGCCGACGAGCACCGCGTCCTACGGCCAGCATCTGGTGAGCGTCCTCGTGGATTGGGATGGAGAGCGCGCGACGCTCGAGAATCGGCTGGCCTCGAGCGTCACCGAGGCATCGCGAAACAACCTTGGATTCTCCGCGCAGGAGCAGGCGCTCTGGCGGCGCGTCTTCGTCACCGCCGGCGGCCGCGTCGAGCACAACGACAGTTTCGGCACCGCCGCGGTCCCGCGCGGATCGATCGTCTTCGTCGCGCGACCCTCGACCGGCGGGCTCGGCGAAACCAAGTTGCGTGCGAGTGCCGGACTCGGTATCAAGGAGCCGACGATTCTCGAATCGTTCAGCCCGTCGCCGTTCTTCCTCGGCAATCCGAATCTCGAACCGGAGCGCTCGCGCACCTTCGAGGCGGGCATCGATCAGCGCTTCGCCGCTGATCGTGTCAAGGTCGAGCTGACCTGGTTCGACAACCGCTTCAAGAACAAAATCTCGACGCGTACGACCAATCCCGCGACATTCCAGGCGCAGTACTTCAACATCGGGTCGTCGCAGGCGCGCGGCGTCGAGTTGTCGGCGGAGGCGGCGTCAGGCAAGGGATTTCGCGCGCGCGGCGGTTACACCTTTCTCGCGTCGGAGATTCTCGAGAGCACCGCGCCCAACAACGTCGTGCTGCAGCCGGGCAACTGGCTGTTCAGACGGCCGCGGCATTCAGGGTTCGTCGGCGCGACCTGGGACTGGCGCCGGTTGAGCGCCAACGTCGACGGCGTATTCATCGGGCAGTTCGTGGACAGCGACTTCTCATCGCTTCAACCGCCGATCGTCAGGAACGATGGCTACACGACGTGGAACGCCCGCGTCGGCTGGCGGGTGTCGCGGCAGCTGATCGGGACGCTGTCGATCGACAACCTCGCCGATGCGGAGTACATGGAACCGCTCGGCTACCCGGCACTCAGGCGCGCGGTTCGTGCCGGCGTCCGCGTGGCGTTTTAGGAAATGGCAAAACCGCGAGCGGCGATTTCGTGGAGCGGCGGCAAGGACAGCTGCGCGGCCCTGCAGCGCGCGTCGGCGGAGTTCGACGTCGTCGCAATGGT
The DNA here is from genome assembly GCA_036848175.1 of Vicinamibacterales bacterium. Classification (GTDB taxonomy): domain Bacteria; phylum Acidobacteriota; class Vicinamibacteria; order Vicinamibacterales; family CAVVIG01; genus QHWF01. Next base: position 13,606 of record DAIUKO010000075.1, read on the forward strand.
CACGATGTTCGACGACGACGCCATGCGCAGCCGATCCCACGGCCTGCGGCCCGAGGTCGTGGCGGCGCATGCCGACCGGCTCGGCCTGCGCCAGATCATCGGCCGCTGCACGTGGGCGACTTACGACGACGCGTTCGACGCAGCTCTCGTCGTCCTCATGAACGATGACATCACCCACGTCGTCTTCGGCGACATCATGTTCGACGAGCATCGGCGCTGGGCCGACCAGATGTGTGCATCCCGCGGGCTGATCGCCGTCGAGCCGCTGTTCGGTCAGTCGACGCGCGATCTGCTCGTGGACTGGATCCAGGCGCGTGGTGAAGCGGTCATCGTGACGGCACGCGCCGAATGCCTCGACGCGAGCTGGCTCGGACGCACACTCTCGCTCGAGATGCTGCCCGAGTTCGAGCGCCTCGGTGTCGATCCGTGTGGCGAACGCGGCGAGTACCACACCGTTGTGACCAACAGCCGTCTCTTCAGTCAACCGCTCGTGCTCGAGTTCGGCGCCCGCGTCGAGCGATCGGGGTGCTGGGCGCTCGACGTGACGGTCGGCGAGCCGGCGATCTCTGATGCTCGTCGGGATTCGGGATTCGAGACTCGGGATTTGATCGATTCAATCACGAATCCCACATCCCAAATCCCGAGACGCTGAATGTCGAGCAATCTGCTGCACGCCGCCGATGTGTCGTTCGCCTACGATCGCCGAGGCCGCGTCGTCGTCGACGGTGTGACGCTCGGCGTTCCGCGCGGCGCGATTGTCGGACTCCTGGGCCCGAACGGATCCGGCAAGACGACGCTGCTGCGACTGCTCTCCGGGACGGTGGCGCCGGTCAGCGGGCAGATCACGATCGACGGCGCGCCGATCGGGACGCTGTCTCGACGCGAGATGGCGCGGCGGATTGCGGTCGTGCCTCAGGAGACGCATTCGGCGTTCGACTTCAACGTGCTCGAGATCGTCCTGATGGGGCGCTATCCGCATCTCGGCGCGTTCGCGCTCGAAGGCGCGGACGATGTCGCGATCGCGCGCGAGGCGCTCGAGGCCACCGGCACGCTGACACTCGAGCCGCGGCGCTTCGCGACGTTGAGCGGCGGCGAGAAGCAGCGCGTCGTCATCGCGAGCGCGCTCGCGCAGTCGTCGGAGATTCTGCTGCTCGACGAGCCGACCGCCTCGCTCGATCTCGGCTTTCAGTTCGACATCGCCCGGCTCCTGTCGCGCCTCAACCGCGAGCGCGCGGTCACGATGGTCGTCTCGACCCACGATCTCAATCTGGCCGCAACGCTGTGCACCGAGCTGGTGCTGCTGAAGTCGGGCCGCGTGCTCGCACGCGGACCGACCGATCGCGTCCTGAACGCCGCAAACGTCCGCGCGTTGTACGGGGTCGACGCCGACGTGGTCCTGCACCCTCGCGCCGGCCATCTGACGGTGGTGCCGCTTGCGCGGGCGGACTGACGTCCGCCGACGGCTGCTCGTCACCATCGGCGCGTTCGGTGCGCTGACGCTCGTCTGCTGCCTCGTCGCGCCGATCGTCGGCAGCACGTCGATCTCGCTGGCGCGCGTGTTCAGCCGCACGATTCCCTACGCCGACAACGTCGATGCGCAGGTGTTCTTCATCGCGCGGCTGCCGCGCGTCATCGCCGCCGTCGTCGTCGGCAGCGGACTCGCGCTCTCAGGCGTCGTCTTTCAGGCGCTGCTGCGCAATCCACTAGCCTCGTCCGATACGCTCGGCGTCGCCGCGGGCGCCACACTTGGCGCGACGATCGCGATCACGGTTCACGCCGACTTCAATCTGTTCGGCGTGTCGGTGGTCCCGGTCGCCAGCTTCGCCGGGTCGATCGGCGCCCTGGTCATCGTCTACCTGCTGTCTCTCGCGCGAAGGCGCGGCACGTCGAGCACCGTGCTGCTGCTCGCCGGGATCGCGATTTCGGCATTGCTGTCGGCGGTGGGACGATTCGTCCAGTACCTCGCGGAGTTCACCGACACGGCCCGGACGATGCAGTGGATCATGGGATCCTTGGATGTCGGCAACTACGCGCCGATCGTGGCGGCGCTCGTGCCGTTGACGCTGGCCGTCGCCGGATTCGCGACGCTGCCGCGCGTCCTCGATCTCATCAGCATGGGCACCGAGTCGGCCGAGGCGCGCGGGGTGGATGTCGTGCGGGCGGAGCGCATCGCGCTGTTCAGCGCGTCGATGTCGACGGGCGCCGCCGTGTCGCTCGGCGGACCGGTCTTGTTCGTCGGCATCATCGTGCCGCACATCGTGCGGCTGCTCGTCGGCGCGGACCACAGGCTCGTCCTGCCGGCGTCGGCGCTCTTCGGCGCATCGTTCCTGGTCGTGTGCGATCTGATCGCGCGGACGATTCTGGCGCCGGTCGAGCTGCCCGTGGGAATCATCACGGCGGTTCTTGGAGGACCATTCTTCTTATGGCTGCTCTTCCGTCGCGTTCAATGACCCGCCGCGCGGCGCTCGCGGCCCTTGTTGTGGTCGCCGCGATCGGCCTTGCCGCGCAGACGGAAAGTGCGGCGCGTGTCATCTCGCTGATTCCAGCGACGACCGAGATGCTGTTCGCGATGGGCGCCGGCGACAAACTGGTCGCCGCCGGCAGTTACGACCACTACCCGCCAGAGGTCGAGCGGCTGCCGAAGGTGGGCGCGCTTCTCGATCCGAACATCGAACGGATTCTGATGCTGAAGCCGGATCTGGTCGTGGTCTACGGGACGCAGACCGAACTGAAGAACAGGCTCGACCGCGCCAACATTCCCTACTACATGTACGTCCACAAGGGCCTGCCTGACATCAGCGAGACGATCCGATCGCTTGGCGCCCGCGTCGGCATGGCGCAGCAGGCCAGTTCGCTGGCGAGCTCGATCGAGTCGCGCGTCAACAAGGTTCGCGCTGAGGTCGCCCGATTGCCGCGGCCGAAGACGCTGCTCGTCTTCGGCCGTGAACGCGACTCGCTCCGCAACATCGACGCGAGCGGCGGCGTCGGATTCCTTCACGACATGCTCGAGGCCGCCGGCGGGACCGACGTGATGAGCGACGTGAGGCGGCAGTCGGTCATGATGACGACCGAGATGATCCTGGCGCGAGCGCCCGAAGTGATTCTCGAACTCCGTTACGGTCCACCGGAGGCAAGTGACGCCGAGGATCTGCGTCAATGGAACACATTGGCTGCCGTCCCCGCGGTGAAGAGCAAACGCATCTACCAGCTCCGCGGCCAGGAATACGTCGTGCCCGGACCACGCGTTGCACCGGCGGTCGAGCAGATGGCGCGCACGCTGCATCCCGAGGCATTCCGATGAAGACGCTGGTGTCCTGGTCGAGCGGCAAGGACAGCGCATGGATGGTGCACGTGCTCCGCCAGCGCGGCGACGTGGAGCTCGCCGGCCTGCTGACGACCATCAACGAGTCGGCTCAGCGGGTTGCGATGCATGCGGTCCGCGTCGATCTGGTTCAGGCGCAAGCCGACGCGCTCGGACTTCCGCTGTGGCAGATTCCGATTCCATCGCCCTGTCCGAACGACGTCTACGAGCGGGCGATGGCGGCGGCGGTGGCGCGCGCCGTGGCCGAAGGTTTCACCCACATCGCATTCGGCGATCTGTTTCTCGAGGACATTCGCCGGTATCGCGAGGAGAGGCTCACCGGCACCGGACTCACACCGCTGTTTCCGTTGTTCGATGCCGATACCGCGAGGCTCGCGCGCGACATGGTGGCAGCCGGCCTGGGCGCGCGAATCACTTGCATCAACCCACGGGCGATCGATCGATCGTTTGCCGGACGCGAGTTCGACACATCGCTGCTCGACGATCTGCCGGCGTCTGTCGATCCATGCGGCGAGCGCGGCGAGTTCCACACCTTCGCGTACAAAGGCCCGATGTTCACCCGTGAAATCCCGGTCGAAGCCGGCGTCACCGTCGAACGCGACGGCTTCGTCTTCACTGACCTGCTGTGGCGAAGTACCCAAAGCGCATTGTCTGTCTGACGGAAGAGACGACCGAGACGCTCTACCTCCTCGGGCAGGGCGACCGTATCGTCGGCGTGTCGGGCTACACCGTGCGTCCACCGGAAGCGCGGCAGAAGCCGAAAATCTCGGCGTTCATCAACGCGAAGTTCGACAAGATCGAATCGCTCGAGCCGGATCTCGTGCTCGCGTTCTCCGATCTGCAAGCCGATCTGTCGGCGGAGCTCGTGCGGCGCGGCATCGCCGTCGTCACGTTCAACCAGCGCACCGTTGCCGAGATTCTGCAGATGATCCGCATGCTCGGCGGCCTCGTGGGATGCCAGAGTGAGGCGGAGGCGCTCGCCGATCGACTCGCGTCGGGCCTCGAGCGCATCCGTGAATCGGCGTCGCGGTTCCCGTCGCGGCCGCGGACCTTCTTCGAGGAATGGGACAATCCGCTGATCTCCGGGATCCGCTGGGTGGAAGAACTGGTGGAAATTGCCGGCGGCTGTCCGATTTTTCCGGAGCTGGCCGAGGCGCGCCTCGCCAAGAACCGCATCGTCGACCCGGCGGAGGTCGCCCGCCGCGATCCGGAAATCGTGTTCGCCTCGTGGTGCGGGAAGAAGATGAGGAAAGCGACGATCGTCGGCCGTCCCGGGTGGCAGTCAGTGAGCGCGGTGCGTCACGATCGCATTCACGAGATCAAATCGACCTACATCCTGCAGCCCGGCCCAGCCAGCCTCACCGAAGGCGTGGCGCAGCTTCACGCCGTGTTCGCCGCGGTGACCAGCTCCTGAAAGATGTCGTCGAGACTTCGTGAGACTTCCCACGACGGATAGTCGCGCTTGAACGCACGCAGGTTGCTGATGTAGCAGATGTGATCGCCGACGCGCGCCTGATCGATGTATTCGGTCCGGAGTCGCCTGCCCAACAGCTCTTCGAAGCGGCCGATCGCTTCCATCACCGATACGCTGTTGTCCCGTCCGCCACCGAGGTTGTAGACGGCCGCCGGGCGCGGGTTGTCGTAAAACGCGAGGAACGCGCTGCAGACGTCGTGCGCGTGCAGGTTGTCGCGGACCTGTTTCGCGCGGTATCCGTAGATGCGGTAGATGCGCCCTTCGCGCACGGCGCGGGCGACGTAGGCCAGAAAGCCGTGAAGCTCTGCGCTCGAATGGTTTGCACCAGTGAGACACCCGCCACGGAAGCAGACCGTCGGCATTCCGAAGTAGCGGCCGTACTCCTGGACCATCACGTCGGCAGCGAGCTTCGACGCACCGAACAGGCTGTGCAGGCAGTTGTCCACACGGCAGCTCTCGTCGATGCCGTCATAGTCTTGAGGCCTTGCGAACTCGTACCGCGTGGCCTGTTCCACGAGGGGGTACTCGTTCGGGGCGTCACCGTACACCTTGTTCGTGCTCATGAAGATGAACGGCGATTCGGGGCAGTGACGACGAGCCGCCTCGAGCAGGTTCAAGGTGCCGCCGGCGTTGATCTCGAAGTCGTCGAACGGCCTGTCCTTGGCAAGATCGTGCGAGGGCTGCGCCGCGCAGTGGATGATCGCGTCGGGACGCTCCGACGCGACGAGCTCGTCAATCGCCTGCCGGCTGCGGATATCGATCCCATGATGCGTGAACCGGCGAACCTCCCGCCGCAGGCGGCCCAGGTTCGCGGTGGTGTCGCCATCGGGTCCAAAAAAATCGAGGCGCATGTTGTTGTCGACGCCGTGGACCTCCCAGCCGCGTGCGTCGAAGAACCGCACCGCCTCGGATCCGATGAGGCCGCTGCTTCCCGTCACAACGGCGCGCTTCATTGCGTGTCCTTTGGCCGCTCACGGTTCCATCGCGTACGCTTGCGGCCGTAGCCGATTCGTGCCTTGACGCTCCGGCCAATCTGCTTCACGGCGGCGGCCGCCGACGGCTGCCACACGAACACGCGCTTGCACAAATTGCGCTCCTCGTCGAGCGACGCGCCGCGCGCGCGCCCTTCCATCAGCCGTTCGTAGTACTCGCACCACAGCGAGAAGTAGCGATTGTCGATCGCCGCCAGGTAGCCGTTGTAGTCGGCGAACGCGCCGGTGCCCCATTCCATGGGATGCCGCTCGTGCCGGATCTCGCCGCCGCTGGCAATCATGCCGTCGCCATGGCACATCGCGATGGCCGCGTAGACGACATCCCAGCATGCCTCGCCGATGATGTAGCGACGGAAGCGATGCCGGTTCGCGCGCCACCAGGCGACGTCGAATGCAAATGCGTCGAGACCCGACAGCGTCGGCTCGAGCTCCCGTCCGGTTTCGCGATCGACGTCGAGGCGCGAGAACGCGTAGGTCTCTTTCCCGCTGTTCTCGACGAGCGCGATCGCCGCCTGCGTCACGATGATGTCGGCATTGGTCATCATGAAATAGCGATGACCGCCGCGCTCCGCCAGGTCGGCGAGCGCCCGCATCACGTCGGTCGTGATCGGTTTGCGGCGGCCGCCGCAGCCGCTGACGCTGCGCGAATCGGCGCGCAGGTCGCACACCGTGCGAATCCACGGTCGCCATGGCGGCGTCGGATCCCACTGCAGATCGACGATCTCGACGTCCTGCAATGCGCCGAGCGCGTCCATGGCGAGCGCCTGACGCCGTTCGCTGTCACCGTGGGCGGCGTAGAACTGCGTGCCGATGAGGACGCTCATACGTCGTCGTCGGGATCGACGGCGATGTATGGCTGCGAGGCGCGTTTGACGACGATCGTCAGGCCGAAGGCGACGAGCACCGTCGCGGCAACCAGACCGACGTAGATGCCGCTGCCGGCGATCGCATGCGCCTCCTCGACCGCGGATGCCGGCACGCCGTCGGCAATCGCGACCGCTTGCGCCCAGGTGCGCGCGCCCTGTTCGGCCGAGCGCGGCACGATGCGCCAGGCGAGAAAGGTCAGGCCGAGCGAGCAGAGGCCGATGACGAGCAGCGGGTGGCGCGAGTTCTTCCGGGTGATCATGCTGAGCGTCGCGAGAACGGCGGCGAGGGCGCCCAGCCCGGCGACCCAGAGCGCCCACACGTCGGGCACACCGCGGCGCGAGTACTCGCCGATGATCACCCACGGCAGGAACGCGCTGACGGTCAACGCGACGCCGGCGGCCATCGGCACGAGGTAGCCGCGCATGCCGGGCCGGAACATGTCGCGGACGGCCACTGCGCTTATTCCTGAGCGTCCTTGAATTCTTCGTGCCACGCCATTTGGATGGCCTCGAGCTTCGGCTCGTTCGACGTCTTCGGATCGTCATCGAAGCCGTCGAGCGCCAAGACCTTCTCCCGAAGATCGGTGAAGCGAACGGTCAGCGGATCGAGGTCGGGAAACTTCTCCGCGAGCGCGATGCCGATGTCCTCGGAATCGGTCCACTTCACGGCGTGACCTCCTGCGCTTTGCGCTCCTTCTTGTCCGATTTCCCGAGCTGGATGCCGCCGCCTTCCTGCACGTAGTTCCGCGTGTACATCGGCAGCTCGCAGACGACGTCGCCGGAGATCACCGCCTGGCAGCCGAGACGCGACTCCGGCCGCAGATCCCACGCGGTGTCGAGTCGATCCGCTTCGTCGTCCTGCATCTCGCTGAGATGCTGCGCGCCCTCACGGATGAAGACGTGGCAGGTCGTACAGGCACAGCTGCCGCCGCAGGCGTGCTCGAGCGGAATGTCCAGGTTCTTGGCGACGTCGAGAAACGACTCGGGCTTGCCGTGATGCGAGTACGGCAGCTTGCCCGTCTCGAACTCGACGGTCGTCGACTCGCCGTCGATGATGAAAGTGACTTTAGGCATGGCTACATTTCATTGACGCTCCTGCCCGACAGCGCCGCGTGGACCGAGCGATTCATCATCACTTCGGCCAGATGCTGCGTGGCGTCGTTCAGTGCGTGCGTCCACTTCTGAATCGTCTCGCGATCGTTCGAGTTCAGCACCATCTTCAGCCCGGCGAGGACCGACTCGATTTTCTGGCGCTCGCCCGGGGCGAGGTCCGCCTTGTCGATGTCCGGGAAGTCCGGCGAGCGCAGCGACTTTTCGGTCGCGGCGATCACGCTTTCGGCCTCGTTGCGCGCGTCGATGAGCAGGCGCGCGGCGAAGTCGGCCTCGGCGTGTTCGAAGGACTCGAGGAGCATGCGCTCCACTTCCTCGTCGGTCAGGCCGTAGGAAGGCTTCACTTCGATCGCCTGCTCGACGTCGGTCCGCTCCTCGCGCGCCGTCACGTTGAGGATGCCGTTCGCGTCGATCTGGAACCGCACCTGCACGCGCGGCATGCCGGCCGGCATCGGCGGAATACCGCGCAGCTTGAAGCGCGCGAGCGATCGGTTGTCGGCGACGAGCTCGCGTTCGCCCTGAAGGACGTGAATGTCGACAGCGGTCTGATTGTCGACGGCGGTGGTGAACATCTCGCCGCCGGTCGCGGGAATCGTGGAGTTGCGCAGGATGATCTTCGACATCACGCCGCCCATCGTCTCGATGCCGAGCGAGAGCGGGGTGACGTCGAGGAGCAGCATGTCGCGGTTGCCGGTGACGAGAATGTCCGCCTGGACGGCGGCGCCGAGCGCGACCACTTCGTCGGGATTCAGCTCGCTGTGCGGCGTCCTGCCGAACAACTCCTCGACCTTCCGGCGCACGAGCGGGATGCGCGTCGAACCGCCGACCAGCACGACTTCGTCGATCTGCGACGCCTGCAGTCCGGCGTCGGCGAGCGCCTGCCGGCATGGGCCGAGGGTGCGCTCGACAATCGGGGCGATCAGCATTTCGAGTTCCGCGCGCGTGAAGCGCTGGCCGTTCAGCGTTGTTTCCTCGCGCTCGGAGAGATCCAGTTTCGCTTGAATGACCGCCTTGCGGATTTCCTGGAGCTGCTCCGGAGTCCGGCCGAAGCCGGACGCCACCGGGGCATCGCCGAGCACGCGATCGATCAACAGCACGTCGATGTCGTCGCCGCCGAGATGCGTATCGCCGTTCGTCGACAGAACCTGGAACACGCCGTCCTCGACGCGGAGGATCGAAATGTCGAACGTGCCGCCGCCGAGGTCGTAGACGGCGATGAGACCGGTGTGCCGCTTGTCGAGGCCGTAGGCGAGCGACGCTGCGGTCGGTTCGTTGATGATGCGCAGCACCTCGAGTCCGGCGATACGGCCTGCATCGCGGGTGGCCGTCCGCTGCGCGTCGTTGAAGTAGGCCGGTACGGTGATGACCGCGCGATCGACCTCGTTGTCGACCTCCCCCTGCTCGGCGAAGTGCGCTTCGGCACGACGCTTCAGCTCGCGCAGGATGAACGCCGAGATCTCCGGCGGCGTGAACTCACGCCCGCCAAGACCGATGCGAACGACGCCGCCCGCTTCGCCGCTGACGCGAAACGGAAAGTGCTCGGCTTCGTGCCGAACGTCCTCCCGCCCTTTCCCCATGAACCGCTTGACCGAATACGCCGTCCGTTGCGCGTCGGTCAGCAGACGACGCTGCGCTTCGCGTCCGACGTTGACGCTGCCGTCCTCGGCGACCGACACGACGGACGGCACGAGGCCGTCGCCGCTCTTGTCGCGGATCACGACCGGCGCGCCGTCCTTGACGTAGCCGACGAGGCTGTTCGTCGTTCCGAGATCTATTCCAACAACCTTACTCATGACATCTCGGGCCGACACCTGGGTCGACCCCTGCGTTGATGACGGAGCTATGTGTCCGTCCCGAGCTCCCGTTCGATTCCACTGAGCAGATTCGTGATGTAGTTCCGCTCGAGAAAGCGGTCGCGCAGCGATTCCAGAATCCTGCGGCGCTCCTCGGCTGGCGCGCCGCCGTCGACGGCTGCGTCCCAGCGTGCCGATAACTCCTGCAGCTGCGACTCGTGCTTCGCACGCTTGGCATCGATCGGCGTGCGGGCGCGTTCGAGGCGCGTCTTCCACTCCTCCGCTGGCGCGCCGCCGGCGCGCAGCTCACGCACTTCATCGAGCTCTTCGTTGAGCGCAAACACTTCCTCCAGCAATGCCGGCGGTACTTGCTTCGCCGAGTCGGCGGCGCTCTTCGGCGCGACGCCTTCGATCTGCAGCAGATACTCGATCCGCGACACCGGATGCTTCAACGCGCGATACGCGTCGTTCAAATACGACGATTGCTCCAGGCTCGCCCGCCGCTCGGCCGCCGGCGCGTTGTAGAAGTAGTCGGGATGAAACTGCCGGCTGAGCGCGCGATACCGTTGCTCGAGATCGGCCATGTCGAGGTTCAGCTTGCGGGGCAGGCCGAGGAAACTGAAAAAGTCGGCGCTACGCGCCAAAGGAACTGCCGCAGCCGCACGTCGTCTTCGCGTTCGGATTGTTGAACACGAAGCCCTTGCTGATCATGTTCGTGTCGTAGTCGAGCACTGTGCCGTTGAGGTACAGCAGGCTCTTCTTGTCCACGTAGATCTTCGCGCCGTCGGGTCCTTCGAAGACCTCATCGCCGAGCCGCGGCTGCTTCTCCCATGAGAACGTATAGCTCAACCCCGAGCATCCGCCGCCCTTCACGCCGACGCGCAGACCGCCCTCGTCGATGCCCTGCTTGGCCATCAACGTGCGGATCTTGCGCGCGGCGGTTTCACTGATCTGAATCATGACCCTGTACGTAGCGATTGTTATGCCGTCGGCTGCGGCTGCTTCTCTTCAGTTTTCACGTCGCCCGTTCGCTGCTTCTTCTTGTAGTCGGCGATGGCCGCCTTGATCGCGTCCTCGGCGAGCACCGAGCAGTGAATCTTGACCGGCGGCAGACTGAGCTCGGCCACGATATCCGTGTTCTTGATGGCGAGCGCCTGGTCCACCGTCTTGCCCTTGAGCCACTCGGTCGCGAGGCTCGAGCTGGCGATCGCCGAGCCGCAGCCGAACGTCTTGAACTTCGCGTCGTCGATGATCCCGGTGTCCGGGTTCACCTTGACCTGCAGCTTCATGACGTCGCCGCACTCCGGCGCGCCGACGAGTCCCGTGCCGACGTTGACGTCGTTTTTCGGCAGCGAGCCGACGTTGCGCGGGTTCTCGTAGTGATCGATGACCTTGTTTGAGTAAGCCATATCTTTAGTGTCCTTCTGTCTGCCACTGCATCGTCGAGAGGTCGACGCCTTCTTTCGCCAGCTCGTAGAGCGGCGACATTTCCCGCAGACGCGTTACGACGTGCGTCAGTTTCTCCGCCACGTACTCCACTTCCTCTTTCGTCGTCCACCGGCCCAGTCCGAAACGGATCGACGAGTGCGCGAGGTCGTCGCCCGCGCCGAGCGCCTTCAGCACGTACGACGGTTCGAGACTCGCCGAGGTGCACGCCGAACCCGACGACACGGCGACGTCATTGATCCCCATCAGCAGCGACTCGCCCTCGACGTAGGCGAAGCTGATGTTCAGGTTGTGCGGCAGCCGGTGCTCCATCGACCCGTTGATGTAAATCTCATCGAGGTTCTGATGCAGCTTGTCGTTGAGGTCGTCGCGCAGCTTTCGCAGACGCTCACTCTCGGTGCCCATCTCCTGCTTGCACAACTCCGCCGCTTTTCCGAATCCGACGATGCCAGCGACGTTCAACGTGCCCGATCGCATGCCGCGCTCGTGGCCGCCGCCGTCGATGATCGGCGCGAGCAGCACGCGCGGATTGCGGC
>DAIUKO010000076.1:0-24858 GCA_036848175.1 Vicinamibacterales bacterium
CCCGTACAACGGTTTAGCAAACCGCCGCCTTCAGCCTCTCGGCCACCTCACCGCGGACTTGTAAGTGTACGGCATTCAAGCAGTTGCGGCCCAGCCAATTCTGAAACGCGCTGGGAAGGTATTCGCAGAATTTCCAGGTGCCAGACAGTCCAGGTGACGGATGGGCGATCGCCAGTCGCCAGTCCGCAGTCGCCATCCGGGGATGGGAACTGAAGACCGGCGACTTCCTTACACAGTTGGAACGCGGCAGCGCTCAGCGCTTCTTCCCGGCCTTCTTCTTCCCCCCCTTGGCCTTCTTCGCGGCGCCCTTTCTGCCACTTTTAGCGGCTTTCTTCGCGCCACCCTTCTTCTTCGCGCCTTTGCGAGCGCCGCCGCTGCTGCCGCGTTTCGCGGCGGCCTTGCGTGCACCGGCCGGTTTGCCGCCGCCCGACTTCCTGGCGCGCGCGCCCCCCGATGATCGGCGACCAGACGACTCGCCGCCGCCCTCGCCTTCACCGCCGGCTGCGGCGTCTCCGGTGTCCGACATCGCCGACCCTCCGGCGAGTTCATCGTCCGGCATTCCCATCCCGCTGTCGAAATCGTCCGTCATGATGCGCCTCGTTTGTGAATGATTGGGCCGCGCTAGTCTTGTTTATGCGCGGAGTCGGCGTCAAGTGCATCCGCGACGATCGTCGCCGCGACCTCGATCGCACGAGACGCCGCCCAGCGGCGGATCAGCGCGAGTACAAGTCGAGAATTTCCGCGATCGCGCGACGACAGACGGCGCAGAACGGCACCTCGTCGCGCGTGAACATGATGCAATCGGTCTGCGGCCGATAGAATCCGCGCGCTTCGTAATTGGCGCCTTCGAACGCGCCAACCTTTCCCGCATATGGACCCGAGTTGAGGTGCGCCGTATCCCGCTTCTGCTCCTCCCGAAACAACGCGTCCATCTCGCGCTCGGGACGATTGGCCGCGCGGATCTCTCGCCGCTTCTGCTGAATCTCTTTCGTGTAGCGTTCGAATTCCTCCTTCGCCCACGGCGTCGGGATCGGCGTGCCCGGCTCGACGAGATCCTTCCACTTCACCGTCGTCGGATCGAGGAGTGCCGTCGCATTCGGCTCCCACGGCTCGACGCGATCGGCTGTCGGAAGATACGCGACGTCTGATGTGTAGTACTCGTCGGCGAGGCCGGCAATGTGATGACCGAATTCGTGCACGAACACGTATGGCGCCCACACGCTATCGGCGGCGACCGTGCTGTAGAGACCAAAGATGCCGCCGCCTCCGTACGTCGCACCGTTCACGAGAATCTCGACGACGTCGTACGGCGCGTTGGCAGCGATATCGCGAAAGGCTTTGTTCTCGAAGGTGAGAATGTAGCGCTCGGAGTCGAACGCGTCGTAGGTCGTGCCCACCGGCGAACGGCGATAAATATGCTGCGACGGCCGCGATACGCCTGACTGCGCCGCGGGCGGGCACAGTCCCCACACGTTGATGTCGCGCTGGCGATCCTTGAAAGGCGCCGTCGCGAACAGAACGCCGACGAGCCGGCGCGCGTCGCGCTCGAACTTGCCGCGCTCGGAAGCGCTGTACCCATCGCCAAGAATCAGGAGATCGAGCTTCTGCGAAGGGTCGCCGCTCTCGTGAAGTTTGATCAGCGCACCGACATCGCGAACGCCCGAACCGCGTTCGACGAACTTGTCGGAGGGATCGACGGTGAACGTCCAGACCTCACGAAAAATGTTTTTCGCGTCTCGCTTCTTCACGACAATCTTCACCGGTACGTCAGGTGCCGGAAATCGCAGCGACTCCGAAAACGTACGATTGATCGCTTTGGCTTCGCCGGTCGTTTCCCATTCGCCGTAGATCGAGCTGAAGCCCCGCGAGTACAGAACGGCGCCGCTCTTCGCATCCGCGATCTCGTAGAAATACTTTCCGCGATTGGTATTGTCGATCGGTCGCGCGGGATTCCCCGCCCACGGCAACGGCTCGGCGACGACGCGATCGAGACTGAAGCGCTCCTCCTTCTCATTGCCGGTGTGGTAGTAGTCGACGCGCATGGTTGCGGGTGCCGCCATCGCCGCCGACACCGACAGCGTCGACGCAATCAAGAGCATGAAGCTGTGTTTCATGTCGTGACCTGAGAAGCCCTCTTGCGTCCCGCGACGTAGACGATGACGCCGATCGCCACCAGCGCCAGCGATGCGCCGACGACCTTGACCACGGCGAATGTCTTGTTCGGTTCTTCGTCGGGTGGAATGCACGCGAGCACGATCGAAATCGCAGTGACGATGAACCCGAGCGACGCGAGCGCGATCGCCATCGGCGGTCCGCCCGGGACACGCATCACGTCTGGACCGGCAGGCTCGCGCTGCAGCGCAATCAGCGCCGCGAACATGAACAGGAACGGGATGAAATACGCGATGATGCCCATGCTCACGAGCGCATCGTAGGCGCCGCGCACGGACGTGCCCGCCTGACCGAGAAAAATGAACAACCCGGCGATAGCCGCCTGCGCCAGCAGCGACACGTACGGCGTTCCCCAGGTTGGATGCAGACGGCCGAACGGCTCCGGCAGAAATCGGTCGATGCCCGCGACAAATGGCAGCCGCGCCGTCGCCGCAAACCACCCGCCGACACCGCCAATTGCATTCAGCGTCACGAGCAGCGCCGCCAGTGGCGCGAGCGACGCCAGGCCGATGCGCGCGAGGATGGCTTGAATCGCCTGCATCGCGCCCTGCAGTCCGGTCACCTGTTCTTTCGGGATGGCGAGCAGCACGGCGAGCGTCCCCGCAATGTACAAAAAGGTCACGATGACGCCGGCTGTGAGGATCGCGCGCGGAATCGTTCGTCGCGCATCACGGATCTCCTCACCCATCGTCGATCCGCTTTCGACACCTCCAAACGCAAACGCGATGGTCGACCAGAAGATGACGTCTTTCAAGCTGGTACTTGGCGTGAGCGTTTCGGCATTGATCGGCGTCGCTGAGCCGAAGCGATTCCAGGACACGGCGCCCAGCACGAGCAACAACGCCGCGGCTGTCCAGCCCGCTGCCGCGCCGACGTTGTTCAACCATTTGCCCACGTCGAGTCCGACCACGTGCATCGTCACCGTGACGATCAACCCCACCATCGCGAACACGATGAAGTACGCGCTGTTGCTCGTGAGGCTCTGCCATGAGGCGCCGCCGATGAACAACGCGTTCGCGGCGGCGAAATACAACAACCCGGGGAAGTATGGAAGATTCGATCCCCAATACGTCCAGCCGGTGATGAAGCCGGCGAACGGCCCGAATGCGCGCTTGCTCCAGACGTAGACGCCTCCTTCTTCCGGATAGCGCGAAGAGAGCTCGAGCGTCGTGAATACGAGCGGTACGTACAGGCCGAGCGCCGCGATGATCCAGATCACCAGCGCGCTCGGTCCCGCCGCGGCGGCTGTGGCGATCCATCGCAGACTCAGGCTCGTGACGATATAGAACAGGAGCAGATCGCGGAAGGTGAGGACGCGTCTGAGTTGGGTCATGGGTTCGTCGCACGCCAGCGTCGATCGGTCCACACGAATCGCGTCTCGGATGCGGGTGGTTCCGCCGGCGGGTCGGGGTGCAGCGGATCGCCCGGCATCACGAGCAGCCGCCGCTCGCTCTCCTCGATGAGCACCGGCTCGCGGCGCACGACGTGGCGCGCGCGCGCCCACGCGAGCGCCTCGGCAACCGTGGTCCGCCGCTCGATTTCGCGCAGCGTCGTCCAGGTCGGCGGCGGCAGGACAATATCATTCACTTTCGCCTTTTCGATCGCCGCGGCAGCCGTCACCCACGTGCTGTGCGTCGTCTCGGTGTCATCATGCACCGGCGTCTGATGCGGCGGCACGCGCGTGACGAAGAAGCGCGTGTCGAACCGCCGGGTGTCGGACGGCGGCGTGACCCAATGGGCGAAGTGAATGAGCGTGTCGAGCGCGAGCCGCAGCCGCTCGCGCTCCAGCACATCGCGCAGCGTCGATCGGCCTCGATGCACGTCGCTGCGATACGACTTGAACCGCGCGTGATCGTCGGCGCCGGCCAGCGACACGAATTCGCCGCTCGCGTCTCGCGCCAGCAGGACGCCGGCTTCCTCGAACAACTCGCGCGCCGCGGCGACGTGATAGGCCACCGCCTCGACCTCTGGCATGGCACCAAGCTGCTCGGTCGCGTGGGCGATGCCGTCGCACCACGTGTCATCGACGAGGGCCGCGTCGCGATCGGCGGCGTCGACGCGTCCGCCAGGAAAGACATGAGCGCCACCCATGAATGCCGTGTCTTCATGACGGCGAACCATGAAGACCTCCGGACCGGCCGCACTGTCGCGGAGCACGAGAACGGTCGAGGCTGGGTGTATCGGCAGGTCGGTGGGCACGCGTCACAATATTACTGGCGTGTCTGTTCGAAATGGAAAACGGGCCGTTCCGTTGGAAGGGCCCGAAGATTACGCTTCGAGGCGTGATGTGGCTCCTTCGCCTTCTGTTGATGCGGTCCGCTAGATGGCGCGTTCGGACACGTCCATGGACATGAACGGCAAGATCGCCGCGCTGCTTCGTGATTTCGCGGCCATCCAGAAATCGAAGCAAAGCATGTGGGGATACAAGCGGGCGGCCGCGGCGGTCCTGGCCCTCGAGGAACCGATTGAATCGCTGCTGCAGCCGGACGGCACACTTCGAAAGATTCCCAACATCGGCCCATCGTCGTCGCGCGTCATTCTCGAAGTCCTGCAGACGGGAACATCGCCGACCGTGGAGCAGGCGATTGCCGGCAGCGGGCAGAAAGGCGATATCGAGCGCCGGCGCGACTTGCGCGGCCACTTTCTCAGCCGCGCGCAGGTGCTTGCGGCACTCCGCAACAAGAAGCTGCAGGGCCCGACGCTTGCCGACTATCACGGCGATCTCCAGATGCACTCGACCTGGAGCGACGGCAGCCAGACGCTCGACGCCATCGTCGAAGCCGGCATCGAGCGCGGCTATCAGTATTGCGGCGTCACCGATCACTCGTACGGTCTGCCGATCGCGCGCGGCGTGTCGATGCACAAACTCTTCGAACAGCATCGCGTCATCGACGCGTTGAACGATCGATACAAGGGCCGCTTCCGTCTGATCAAAGGCATCGAAGCCAATATTCGCGCGGACGGGTCGGTCGACATGGAACCGCAGGAACTGCGTCAGCTCGAGCTTGTTGTGGCGGCGCCGCACTCTTCGCTGCGATCCACCGCCGATCAAACCAAGCGGATGATCGCCGCCGTGAAGGCCGCGGGGGTGCACATCCTCGGCCATCCGCGCGGCCGGATGTACGGATCGCGTCCAGGCGTGTCCGCCGACTGGGATCGCGTGTTCGAAGCGGCGACGAAGAGCGGCATGGCGATCGAGATCGACGGCGATCCCGCGCGGCAGGACCTCGACCACGACATCGCGACGCGCGCGGTCGCGGCCGGATGCCTGTTTGCGCTCGACAGCGACGCGCACTCGACCGGAGAATTGCGTTACGCCGAAACCGCGATCGCGCACGCGCGACTCGCCGGCGTGCCGAAGGATCGCGTCATCAACTGTTGGCCGGTGGAGAAGCTGCTGGAGTGGTTGAAGAGCCGAACCACAACGATCGCCCGCTGATCTCACGATGATTCAAACCTGCCGCACGATCGAGCTTCGCGACGATTCCCGGCAGCTCCACTCGAACGCGCCACTCGTCGGCGCGACCGCCTGCGGCTGTGAATGCCTCTCGCCACTGTTTCCACCACGGCGCGACGAATTTCGCGAGCGGTTCGACGACCAGCACACGATCGCCGTGAGCCGCGCGCTCGAGCAGCCGCGCCAGCATCGTCTCGCGCGATTGGTCGGACAACTCGTTCACGGTGAATGCGGCGAGAATCGCCGAAGGGCCCTTCGGCAGCTTCACGGTCACCGCATCGTCCCGCCGGACCTTGCTGTCGACCGCGAATTCGGCATAGGTGCGCGAGGCCTCGGCAACCGCCCACGGATTCCGATCGATCCCGATGACGCGCGGCATTCGCGCACTTGCGGTGGCCCAGGCGGCACCGGACGCGCCGGTGCCGCAACCGAGATCGATCAACGTCTCCGCCGAAGCCGTCGCGTTCGGCAATGCATTGACGATGTGATGAACCAGCAAGAAGTGCAGCGGTCCATAGAAGAGTGCGAACGCGGCGCGTTTTCCCGCGCCCGACAGCGCGGCGCCTTCCGCCAGTTTGTGCCGCCGCTCGACGTAGGCGGACGACAAGGCGCGCAGCGCACGTGCAACTTCCTGGAACGTCAGGTCGCGGAGGTGTCGCGATTCGAGGGTCGCAATCCAGCGGTTGAATGTCGGCGGTGTTTTCAAGAGGGAGGCGGGGCTGCAAAGCCCCGCCTCACGGCGATCATCCTATATGCAGCTCGTCGACACCATCTTGAGTGACTTCAAGCCGAGGTAATGGAGATCGAGGTTGCCCTCGGCCGTTGACTTCGTCTCGACTTTGGCCTTGTCGCTCGTCGTGTCGCCGCTCGTCCCTTTCACCCTTGACTCGGTTTTGACTTTTGCGTTGCCTTTATCGGTCGCCGTGCCTTTGACTTCGACCTTATGGCCGACGTGCTTCGAAAGATCGTTGTCGGTGATTAACGCATATTTCATCCCGCCGGTCGTCGAATCCGTCAGCATGTAGCCGCCGCCGGGATTCCGCTCGAGGCAACCAGTCAGTGTGACTTCCTTGCCGTCTTTCACCGTGACTTTCGTCTTGCCGTCGACCTTGGTCGTGGTACTCTGCGCGCCCGCGCCGACCGCACACATCACAGCGATGCCAAATGCCGCACCGATGAGCTTCATAATGGCTCCTTTCTCTGTCGTCTAATGCGACGTTCGTGCCGAACCGCATCTCATCAGACGAAATCGCCTCATCGGTATCGGGATTGCTTCGGCGGCCGGCGTGTAAACGACCGTTCTACATGGAGGCTTCGATGTCGACTCTCCGAAACGTTCTCGTGGCTCCGCTGATCTTTTTGATGATGGCTTCGCCGGCCTTCGCCGACCAGCGGCACGCTGTCGATCCGTCGCGGCTGGCCGCCGTCGTCGGCGAACACGTCGCGAAGCAGGACGCCGATCGCGTGGCGCTACGCGAGGCGCTTGCCCGTCCAGAGGTTCAGATGGTTGCCGCAAAGTTGGGCGTTGATTTGGCGCGGGCGAACGCGGCCGTCGAGACGATGAGCGGCGATGATCTCACGCGCGCCGCCGATGCGGCGCGGCAGGTCAACCACCAACTCGTCGGAGGGGCCTCGAGCGTCGTGATTTCGACGACCACGATCATCATCATCTTGCTCGTCCTCATCCTCATCATCGTCGCGGTCAAGTGATGATCGCCGCGGTCGCCGCTGCGCTGTCGCTCGCGTCATCGTTGACGCTCGACGTTCCGTTCCTTCCGCAGACCGATGCGCTCTGCGGCGGCGCGGCGGCGGCCATGGTGTTTCGGTACTGGGGCGATGCGCACGCCGACGTCCAGCAGTTCGCGTCGCTGGTCGATCGCCGGGCCGGCGGAATCGCCGACAACGTCCTCGTTGCGGCAATCGAGCAGCGCGGATGGCGAGCGGTTCGAATCAGCGGATCGATCGATGAACTCCGGATGCGCTTGCGCGACGGACAACCCGTGATCGTCCTCCTCGCGGATCGCGGCGACACCTTCCACTATCTCGTCGTCACGGGCGTCACCGCGGACCGGATCGTCGTCCACGATCCATCGTGGGGTCCGTCGCGATCGATGGATCAGCGTGAGTTCGTGCGGCTGTGGAAGCCGACAAATTTCTGGTCGCTCGTCGTGCTGCCCGGAACGACCTCCTCCTCCACTACAACTATCAGCGGCGTTGCGTCCGACTCTAGCCGTACCACACACGATCGCTGCGACGACCTTCTCGACGATGCGATCGGCGCCATTCAACGTCTCGGCCAGGCGAGCGCCGACACATTGCTGACTCGTGTGCAGGCCGCGTGTCCCGATTCCGCGGGACCGGTTCGCGAGCTCGCCGGAGTTCGATTCGTGGAGCGGCGATGGCAAGAGGCGGCGAGCCTCGCGAGGGAAGCGCTCGCACGGGATCCGAAGGACGAGTACGCCTGGGACGTGCTCGGCTCGAGCCTGTTCATGCACGACGATTGGGCTGGCGCGCTCGACGCCTGGAATCGGATCGGCAAGCCGCGCGTGGACGCCGTCAAGATCGACGGCATTCAACATGCGCGCTATGCGGCGATCGCCGACGCGCTGGCGATCCAGCCGAACACGCTGCTGACGGCTGCCGCCTTCGAACGCGCGCGGCGCCGGCTCGGCGAGTGGCCGGATCGCACGACCGCCAGGCTCGCGCTGCGCCCGGAAGCAGCCGGCTTCGCCACCGTCGATGTTGTCATGTCGGAGCATTCGGTTCGCCCGCGAGGCGCCGCGGACTGGTCGGCGACCGCCGTGCGCTCGGCGATCGATCGTGAAGTCACGATCGCAAGTCCCGGCTTCACCGGTCAGGGTGAGCTGTGGACGGCGAGCTGGCGCTGGTGGAACGACCGCCCGCGCGTCGGCGTCGGGTTCGCGGCGCCACGGCCCGGGCGACTGCCGGGAATCTGGCGTGTCGATGCGAGCTGGGAAACACAAACCTACGCCGTCGACGGCAGCGCACTCGCGCCGTTGCGCGAGTCGCGGACGCACGGTGGTTTGACGGTCAGCGACTGGATGACCGGCACACTCCGGTACGCCGTCGGGACAGGAATCGACGTTTGGAACGGCGATCAAAAGACTGCGTTCATCACCGCGTCGCTGGAACGGCGATTGATGAAGGACCGCGTGTCGCTCTCGACAGATGTGACTCGCTGGTCGTCACTCACCGGCGGTCAAGGATTCGGGACTCTCGGAGCGCAGGCAACGTTCCGGTCGTCGACTCAACGCCGGTGGGTCTATCGTGCGACGACCGGCGCGCAGCGTACCAGCGATATCTCGCCGTTCGCGCTGTGGCCTGGCGCCGGTGACGGCCATGCACGCACGCCGCTCCTCCGTGCGCATTCGCTCCTCGACGGCGGTGTAATCGCGACGAGCGGATCGGTGTTCGGACGAACGCTGACGTATGCGAACGTCGAAGCGCAGCGGTGGCTCGATCGACCGCTGCTTCCACGTTTTGGTGTCGCTGGCTTCGTCGACTTCGGTCGTGCCGCTCGCGGCGTCCCTGAATCTTCGACGGCGCTGCAGGTCGACGTCGGTGGCGGCCTGAGAATCAAGATTCCGGGCGCCGACGGTGTGATGCGCATCGATATCGGGCACGGCCTCCGCGATCGCGCGAATGCACTAACGGTCGGGTGGCAGTTTTAGCGGAGCGTATGCGCTGAAGTGGTGCGAGTCACAACGTGCCTTCAAGCCGCGCCTTTCGGGGCCGCGACATCGGAGCGGCCCGTCGTAACTCCGGGCAGCCACTCCACGAGTCGATTCGAGGGTCCGCTCTCACCGCCGCTTTCGCTCGTAGATGTTTAGCGTCGGACCGGGCCGGGTCACTTCGTCCATCCCAACAAACGGGGCGAAGAAGGCATCGTCCTGATCGTAGAGCGCGCCGGGCGCAGTCGCGGTCGATGCGCCTTCAACCGTTAGGACCAGGACATACTCCGCTCCGACGAGCGCCCTGATCTTCGGCGGAACCTGCGTGTACGTGCCGAGCGGCGAATCCG
Source organism: Vicinamibacterales bacterium (assembly GCA_036848175.1). Taxonomy (GTDB): domain Bacteria; phylum Acidobacteriota; class Vicinamibacteria; order Vicinamibacterales; family CAVVIG01; genus QHWF01. The sequence goes on from DAIUKO010000076.1 coordinate 9,672, forward strand.
GCAGCACGATGACATCCGGTCGATCGATGGTGGCGCCGCCCAGCATCTGGAACCTGCTCAATCGCTCGTTGAAGTCGTAATACGCGTAGCGCTGAAGTGGTCGCGGGAAGACGTGACTGTATCCGTAACCGCTCTGGTAGATCGTCGCGCCCTCTGGAAACCGTGACGCAACCCAATTCTCGCCCAGCACGCGTGTGTCCTGCTCGGTCATCAGGCGGTCGAAGGCGATGGACATTCTCGCTGTCGGGGCGGCAATCATCACCGCCAGCAATGCGACGGCGATGCCTTCGCCGACGACCCCGACGTTGAGTCGACTGCGAACGAACACGGCGACGCAATCGACGAAGAACGCCGCGGTGAGGCAGAGAAAGGGAACGATCGGCATCATGTACCGCACGAACACGGTGAGTCCGGATCCCAACACGACGTAGTACGCGACCGGAAAGACGAGCACCAGGCACGCCTTCCACCGCGCGCGCGCGATCAGCCAACACGCGCCAAGGATCGCGGCAATCGTGAGCGGCAGGCCCAGCCCGTATCTGAAGGTGAACGCGGCGTGGTAGATCCAGCCGCGAGCCATCACGACGTGACCGCCGGCGAGATGACCTCTGACGGCCGTCACCGCCTTGATGAAGGCCTCGTGATCCAACACCGCGTACGGAGTGGCAACCACGAACGCCAGCATCGCGCACGACCCGAGAGCGGCGAGGGCGCGAACCGCCGCATCAAGAGATCTTGGTTGTTTCCACAACGTCCGGTAGAGGATGGCAACGATTGCCGGCAACACGATCAAGGCGGCGTTGTATTTCGTAGACGCGGCCAGTCCGCACAGCAACCCCGCAAGGGCCGCCCGTGCCGGTGTCGGGCCACGCGTCTTGCATCTCACGCCGGCCCAGAACGCACTCAGCGCCAGAAAGGTCATCGACACATCGGTGACGCCGAAATGCGAATCCCGCACATGAAGGAACGCGACGGTAAGAATCGCGGCCGCGACGAGCGCCACGCGGCGGGAGAACAATTCCTTCGACACTCCATATAGAACGGGAATCGTCAGCACGCCGGCGGTGACTGATAGCAGCCGGGGGATCAGATACAGCACCGGTTCGAGCGACGCTTTGGCGACGGCGGCGCTGGTGATCGCGCCTCCGATCGTCCGTTCGAAGGCGAACAACACGGCGTACGAGGCGGCCGTCACGTACATGAACAACGTCGGCCAGTCGAAGAAATGCGGGTTGAGGTCGCTGAAGAAGCCGAGCGCCACGTCGACGATGACCTCTTCGTCCGGGCGTCCGAATGGGTTGGGCAAAGCGAACCGCACGCCCCACAGCCGCAGAATCGCGCCGGCAGCGACAAGGGCGATCAGGATCGCATTGGCCGTGTCGTTCGATAAACCGCTTTCGGAGATGCCTTGGCGCTCGCGCTCAGACACGAGCGGGTTCGTGAAAGGGGTATGCGTGAGCGACGGCTGGCGGAGGGAGAGGGATTCGAACCCCCGGAACAGTTTCCCGTTCAGTGGTTTTCAAGACCACCGCCATCGACCACTCGGCCATCCCTCCGCACGGTCATTCTATCGCGTGTCGCTTCTGCCTCAGGACGACGTGCAGATTCGTTCCTTGCCGTCCATGTACGGCCGCAGCGCGCTCGGAATCGTGACGCTGCCGTCCTTCTCCTGGTAGTTCTCGAGAATCGCGATCAGCGTGCGGCCCACGGCGAGCCCCGATCCGTTCAGCGCGTGGACGAACTCCGCTTTGCCGGTGCCGGCCGCGCGAAACTTGATGTTCGCGCGTCGGGCCTGGAACGCCTCGGTGTTGCTGCACGACGAAATCTCGCGATACGTCTTCTGGCTCGGCAGCCACACCTCGATGTCGTAGGTCTTCGCGGCCGAGAAGCCCATGTCACCCGAGCAGAGCAGCATGGTTCGATAGGGCAGCTCGAGGCGCTTCAACACTTCTTCCGCGTGAGCCGTCATCGATTCGAGCTCGTCGTATGACTGCTGGGGCGTAGTCAGCTTCACGAGCTCGACTTTGTCGAATTGATGCTGACGGATGAGGCCGCGCACGTCCTGTCCATACGATCCCGCTTCACTGCGAAAGCACGGCGTATAGGCCGTATAGCGAATCGGCAGCTCGCGTCCGTCGAGAATTTCGCCGCGATGGAGATTGGTCAGCGGCACTTCGGCGGTCGGCACGAGATAGAGATCCCAGTCGCCGGCAATCTTGAAGAGATCCTGTTCGAACTTGGGCAGCTGGCCGGTACCGGTCAGCGCCGCGCTGTTGACGAGGAACGGCGGCTCGATCTCGCGATAGCCGTGCTCGCGCGTGTGCAGATCGAGCATGAAGTTGATCAGCGCGCGCGAGAGCCGCGCGCCCGCGCCGCTCAGCACCGTGAATCGCGCGCCGGCGAGCTTGGCGCCGCGCTCGAAATCGATGATGCCGAGCGCCGGACCAAGATCCCAGTGCGGCTGCGGCTGGTAATCGAACGTCCGCGGCTGACCGTACCGCCGCATTTCGACGTTGTCCTCCGGGCTCTTGCCGACCGGTACGCTCGAATGCGGGAGATTCGGCAGCACCATCGCGGCCGTAGTACGCCGGTGTTCGATCGATTCGAGCTGGAGCTCGAGCTGACGGATTTGCACGTTGCGCTGTTTATTGGCTTCTTGCATTGCCGTCGTGTCCTTGAGCTGACGCTTCAGACGGGCGATCTCGTCGCCGGCGGCGTTCTGCTGCCGCTTCAATCCTTCGAGCTCTGGAATCATCCGGCGCCGCGCGGTTTCGAGCGTCGCGATCTCTTCGAGCGCCTTGTCGGGATCGAGACCACGACTGCGAAGTCCCTTGCGAACTTCTTCGACGTGATCGCGGATGTACGCGGGGTCGAGCATGTTACCTCAGCGGGCTATTGTACGTTACGATTCCGTCGTGCCTATCGTACGCAAAGCGGTGTTTCCGGCTGCAGGACTCGGTACACGCTTCCTGCCGGCGACCAAAGCGCAGCCGAAAGAAATGCTGCCGCTCGTCGACAAACCAATCATCCAGTACGGCGTCGAGGAAGCGGTGGCTTCAGGCGCCGACAACATCATCCTCGTGACCGGCCGCGGCAAGAATGCGATCGAAGATCATTTCGACGTGTCCGTGGAGCTCGAATCGTTCCTCGAGGCGCGCGGCAAACGCGACCAGCTCGATGAGATCCGCAAGATCTCCAACATGATCAACTTCGCCTACGTGCGGCAGGGCGAGCCGCTCGGCCTCGGCCACGCGGTGCTGGTCACGCGCGAGCTGGTGGGGAACGAGCCCTTCGCCGTCATCCTCGCCGACGATGTCATCGATGCGAATCCGCCGGCGGTGAAACAACTGATCGATGTGTTTCAACGGCTCGAAGGGCCGGTGCTCGCCGTCGAACGCGTTCCGCGCGAGGACATCTCCAACTATGGAGTGATCGCGATCGAGCCCAATGCGCGGCTGGGCGACGGCATCTATCAGGTGCGCGACCTCGTCGAGAAGCCACCACGCGATGAAGCACCATCGGATCTCGCGATCATCGGACGCTACGTCCTCACGCCGGACATCTTTCCGGCGCTCGCCGCAACCAAGAGCGACCGCACGGGTGAGATTCAGCTGACCAACGGCTTGCGCGAGTTGTTGAAGACGCGGCCGATCTACGCGTGCGAGGTGAAAGGCGTCCGCCACGATACCGGGAACAAGCTGGGCTTCCTGAAGGCGGTGGTGTATTTCGCGCTCCGGCGCTCTGATCTCGCCGGCAAATTCGCGGACTATCTCACTTCACTTGATCTGCAGACGATTTCGGTGAAGCGGTAGCTTTCTCAGAGGAACTGCCGCCCGCGCCCTTCTCAGACTTGTCCGATTTGACCGGCTTGTCGGCCTTGTCGGCCTTGTCGGTTTTCTCGGCCTTCGTCGCGCTGTCACCCGACGCGCTGCCATCGGACTTGGACTCCGCCGCCGAATCCTTCCTCGCGTAATCGGTGATGTACCAGCCGCTGCCTTTGAACTGAATCGCCGGCGACGACTGAAGCTTCCGCACCGATCCGCCGCATTTGGGACAGGTCTCGATTGGCGGATCGGAGAATTTCCGGATCACCTCGAACCGGTGATCGCATGCCTCGCATTGATACTCGTACAGGGGCATGATCGGCCCTACTCCAACACGTCGCCGCCGGCACCGTCGCCGAGCATCAGATGCCGGTGCAGCCAGAACGGCGCCGTCCCCTGACCGAGCAGCGTGTCGTGAAACGATCGCAGCGAAAACGATTTTCCCTGCTGTTGTTTGTAGTCCTGGCGCAGCTTGAGCAGCATCAGCTTGCCGACGCTGTAGACGAGATACGTCGGATCGAACGTGCCGCGCTCGGCCTCGCGGCGCGCGCTGGCTTCTTCCATGAACGCCTCATCGCGGAAGAAGCGCACGCCCTGCTCCACCGACATGTCCTCGGCATGCAGCTTGATGCAGACGACGAAACGCGCCAGCCGGATGAGCGCTTCCGCCAGCTGACCGAGCTTCACGCGGTACTCCTGCCGCCCGAAGCCCGCCTCGATCATCATCTGCTCGCAGTAGTGCGCCCATCCTTCAATGAACGACGCCGGCGCGAACATGATCGATTTCCGCGTCTTCGACTCGACCCGGCGCAGGTGCTGATAGTGCAGGAAGTGTCCGGGGTAGACCTCGTGAATCGAGATCGACCACAGCGTCGGATAGTTGTAGTCGCGCAGATGTTCATCCTGCTTGTCGGGCGGCCATGTCGGATCGACGTCGGTCAGGTAGTAGTAGGCACGAGTCGGCTTGGTTTCGAACGGGCCTGGCGTCCACATGCTCGCGAACGACCAGCGATAGAAGTCGGGAGTCGGCGCGACCGTAATCTGCTCGCCGGCCGGCAGCGTGATGATCGATTGCCGCTCGAGAAATGTCGCCAGCTCCTCGAGTTGCTCGCGGCCGACCTTGACGAGCTCGCCGGGCGCGGGGTGTTCGGCTTTCGTGCGCGCCCACGTTTCCAGCGGATCGCCGCCGTTCATCCGGCCGGCGAGCGACTTGAAGGCCTCCTGCGTTTCCTCGAGCTCGCGCGTCGCGATGGCCAGCAGGCGATCGACGGGAATCGAAATCCCCTCGTCGAGCCGCAGCTTCTGCTCGAAGCGATCGCGCCCGAGCCGAAACGACGCGCGCGCCTTGGGCGCCATCTCCTCGAGGAACCCCACATACGCGCCGACGGCGTGCGACGCCTCCGTTTGTGCGTCGGCCAGGTCGCCGAGGAGGTGGAGGTCGTCGACATCGGCAAAAGCGCGCGGGAGTTCGTCCTCGATGAACTTCAGCGCCCCGCGCATCGTCTCGATGCCCACCTTCACGAAGATTCCGGGCGGATCCTTGATGTTGTCGCGTGCCGCCTGAATCAGCCGCGGCGTCTGCCGCAGCTTGGACAGGACGCGGCGCGCGCGCTCGGCCGCAGGCGCGAACATGAACAGCGCCTGTCCCGCGAGACTCGACGCCAGGATGTCGGCATACTGTTGCGGGTTGCGCTCCCACGTCCGGACGTCTTCGAGCTCGAACATGCGCGACTGGAGATGCGAGGTGAGCATCCGGTGCTCGAGGCGCTCGATCCCGGTCAGCGCTTCGCGGTTGATCTCGTCGAGGCGGCGCAGATAGCCCGAGAGCGCATGGACTTCGCTGTCGACGCCGTGACGGCTGAAGTCCTCGAGCAAGTCATCATGCGTATGCACGCCGTCGAGCGTGGCGTGCGTCGGATGGGTCTCGTACAAGTACCCGAGCAGGTCGTCGACGAAGTGTGGCAGTGGTTCGGAAGCGATCATCTTTTCTCGGGACGAATCGACGTTTTCAAGACGGCCGAGCTTCAATCGGCACGATCCGCCAATGGTACAATAAACGCCCCCGCTCAAATGCCCGGCACCCTGTTCGTGGTCGCCACGCCGATCGGCAACCTCGAAGACATCACGGTGCGGGCGCTCCGCGTGCTGCGCGAGGTCGCTGTGATCGCCGCGGAAGACACGCGGCGGACAGCGCATCTCCTCGCTCGTCATGCGATCTCCACGCCGACAACGAGTCTTCATGAACATAATGAAACAAAGAAGACGCCAGCACTGATCGCACGCCTGCGGAGGGGAGACGACGTTGCGCTGGTGTCGGATGCGGGAACACCGACGATATCCGATCCGGGCAGTCACCTGATTCGTGAAGCGGTCGAGGCTGGCGTACGGGTCGAACCGATCCCGGGCCCAAGCGCCGCGATGGCGGCACTGGCGGTTTCAGGTCTGCCCACCGACACGTTCACATTTCTTGGTTTCCCCCCAGCTCGGTCAAAGCCCAGAATCGAATGGTTCAACCGGCTTCGAGCCACCTGTGGCACCGTTGTGTTCTTCGAGGCTCCGCATCGCATCAAAGACACGCTCCGGAATATGAGAGAGACGGTAGGCGATTGCCCAATAATAGTCGGTCGAGAGCTCACCAAGGCGCACGAGGAATTGGTTAGAGGACCAATTTCGACCGTTCAAAATCGGCTTGTGAACGTACTGGGGGAATTCACCGTCGTCGCCTGGATTGAGCCGCAAGTTAACATTGCCGAAGTGAAGACGCCTAGCCCCGATGAACTTGCCGTCGAATTTGGTGAAATGACCGCTAATAAGGCATCCTCGCGCCGTGGAGCCATTGCTGAACTCGCCAAACGTCATGGAATGGCCCCTAATGACGTCTATGCCGCGATTGAGGCGGCCAGGAAATCTGGGTAATGCCAGAACTCAATCCCAGCTTTTCGACTGTTGCGGCCGGTCGCTTGACCATCCGAAAACGTTCTGCTACTTTACCGGCCCGCTTGCCGCACGTTTTTCGGTGCTCTTTACGGCGATGACCAAGCAGAGGCGGCCGCAGCCACATTCGTCGACGAAAGCGTCACCCCAGTCGCCCCAAACGCGGGCGGCACGCGGCGGCGACCCGGCGTCTTCGCCATCGCCCGCACCTCCGGAACCAGCCGCACCGCCGCCAGCTCCGCAGCGTCGATCGACCTACTTCGAAGCTGTTGCGATCTACGAGCGGGGACTCGAGGCGCTGCAGCGCCACGATTATGAAGGTGCCGGCAGCCTGTTCGATTCGGTCCTGCGGCAATACCCCGACGAGAAGGAACTACACGAGCGAGTGCGCCTCTATTTGAATATCTGCCAGCGGCAGGCAAAGCCCCGCGAATCGTCGCCTCAGACCGTCGACGAGCGGCTGTATGCGGCGACGCTCGCGATCAACGGCGGACAATACGACCAGGCAATTGCCCATCTGCGGCTGGTACGAGACGAGGATCCTGACAACGACCACGCGCTATACATGCTCGCCGTTGCACACGCCCAGCGGGACGAACCTGCGGAGGCAGTTGCGCATCTCGAACGCGCCATCGCGCTGAACCCTGAGAACCGCGCGCTGGCCCGCACCGATCCCGATTTGGAGCCGCTTCGAGACGACGAATCATTCCGTGCCGCGCTCGAAGCGCCGCCCTCTGCCCCGCGGTCTCCTCATCCCCGTCGTCCGATCAAGACCCGAACGGCGCGATAATTGATCCCTTCACGTGCGCTGGGACGACCCGTTCCAGGACACGCGCGGCGCGGCGCGAATGCGTTGCCGTAGGCTGGGACCTGGCTGTTTTGGACAACATGGACGTTCACATCGTCATTCTCGCGGCGGGCAAGGGTACGCGCATGAAATCGGCGCTTGCCAAAGTGCTTCATCGCGTAGCTGGCCTTCCGATGATCGACTACGTGCTCGCCACGGCAGCGATCGTCCGCCCCAAATCCCAAACCGTCGTCGTCGGCCACCAGGCCCTGATCGTCCAGGCCTCACTCGCAGGTCACGGCGGGCTCACTTTTGTGGTGCAGGAACCCCAACTTGGGACGGCCCACGCGCTCCTGACCACTGAACCCGCGTTGCGGAATGCCAAAGGAACGCTGGTTCTCCTGTCCGGAGACGTGCCGTTGCTGGCGCGCAAGACGCTCGAAACGCTGGTCGGTCATCACGAGGCGACGAAGGCCGCCGCTACGATCGTGACCGCCGTGGTCGACGACCCGCACGGATATGGCCGGATCGTTCGGACCGGCGAGCGGATTGCACGTATTGTTGAGGAGAGAGATACCAGCTCAGCCGAACGCGAAATCCGCGAGATCAACTCCGGGATTTACGCCTTTGCGCTGGAGGGTCTGTTCGACGCCGTTCGCAGCATCGCGGCGCAGAACGCGCAGCGCGAATACTACCTGCCGGATCTGGTCGCCATCTATCGGCAACGGGGCCTGGGCGTGGAGACCGTCACTGTTTCGGATGCTGACGAGATTCGCGGGATCAACAGCCGCCGCGAGCTGGCGGAAGTGAGCCGGATTGTGAGACAGCAAAAAGCAGAAGATCTGATGGCGGCGGGTGTAACGATCGAAGATCCAGCGACCGCGTACATCGATCGCGACGTGACGATCGGTCCCGACACGGTCATCCGTCCGGGTGTGTCGATTGAGGGTCACACGACGATCGGCAGCGGCTGCGAGATTCACAGCGGCGCGCGAATTGTCGATTCGACAATCGGCGATCGCGTCACCGTGTTCAATCACTGCATCATCACCAACTCGCGCCTCGGCGACGATGCGCACGTGGGTCCGTTCGCGCACCTGCGCAACGACGCCGACGTTCGCGAGCACGCCCGCGTCGGCAACTTCGTCGAGCTGAAGAAGACGGTGCTGGGACCGGGTTCGAAGTCGATGCACCTGGCATATCTGGGTGACACCACGATCGGCACCAAGGTGAACATCGGCGCCGGCACGATTACGTGCAACTACGACGGCGTGAGAAAGAACCCGACGATCATCGAAGACGGCGCGTTCATCGGCAGCGACACGCAACTCATCGCGCCGGTGACGGTTGGGAAAGGCGCGTACGTCGGCAGCGGGACGACGATCAGGGAAAACGTGCCGGCCGGCGCGCTGGCGGTATCCGCCGGCAAACAGAGAAACATCGAAGGCTGGGTCGACAAGAAGAACGCAGAGAAGGTCAAGGGCTGAGCGAGCACTCTTCGCGAGGACGAGAACGCCATGTGTGGAATCATTGGATACATCGGTCCGAAGGAAGTCGTGCCGGTTCTCATCGACGGTCTGCGGCGGCTCGAGTACCGCGGCTACGACTCGGCTGGCGTTGCGGTCGTCCGCAACGGCCACGTCGACCTTCGTCGCAGCGCGGGGAAGCTCTCGAACCTCGAAGAAGTGATCGGATCCGATCCGATCTCGGGGGACTACGGCGTCGGGCACACGCGCTGGGCGACCCATGGACGGCCCACCGAGGAGAATGCGCATCCGCATCGTGACTGCACCGGCAAGATCGTCGTCGTTCACAACGGCATCATCGAGAACTATCTCGACCTGAAGCTCGAACTTCAGAAGCAGGGTCACAAGTTCGTCACGGAGACCGACACGGAGATCGTCGCGCATCTCGTCGAGCGCGAGATGAAAGACGATGGGCTCGAGAACGCGGTTCGCCGCGCGCTGCTGCTGATGCGCGGCCTCTTCGCGCTCGTGCTGATATCCGCGGACGATCCGGAAAAGATCGTCACCGTCCGCAACGGTCCGCCGATCGTCGTCGGCCTCGGCGACGGCGAATTCTTCGTCGCCTCCGACATCCCCGCCATTCTCAGCCACACGCGCGACGTCGTGTTTCTCGGCGACGAGGAGATGGCCGTCATCACGCGGACCGGCGTCTCGTTCACCGATTTCTTCGGACGGCCGGTTTCCAAGGCGACGCAGCGCGTGCTCTGGGATCCGATCATGGCGGAGAAGGCCGGCTACAAGCACTTCATGCTCAAGGAAATCTTCGAGCAGCCGACCGCCGCACGCGAAACGATTCTCGGGCGCGTATCGCAGGATTCGGGCAAGGTCTTCCTCGAGGAAATGAAGGTCAGCGACGACACGCTGAAGGCTATTGACCGCGTCACGATTCTCGCGTGCGGCACTTCGTGGCATGCGGGGCTCGTCGGCAAGTTCATGATCGAGCAACTCGCGCGCGTGCACGTGGACGTCGACTACGGGTCCGAGTACCGCTATCGGCAGCCGATCGTCTCGAAGAACACGCTGACGGTCGTCATCACCCAATCCGGTGAAACGGCGGACACGCTGGCCGCGCTTCGGGAAGCGACGCATGCCGGCGCCAGCAGCATCGCCATCTGCAACGTCGTCGGAAGCATGGCGACGCGCGAGACCGACGGGACGATCTACACGCACGCCGGCCCCGAAATCGGCGTCGCGTCGACCAAAGCGTTCACCTCGCAGCTCGTGGCCCTGTATCTCCTCGCGCTACGACTGGGCCAAGTACGCGGCACGCTCTCGGCAGAGGCGTCGAAACCGCACGTCGATGCGCTGCTGCAGCTGCCACAACTGCTGGAACAGACACTGAAGCTGGCGCCCGAGGTCGCAGAAATTGCCGGCCGCTTCCACAACCGGACCGACTTCTTGTACCTCGGCCGCGGCATCAACTATCCGATCGCTCTCGAGGGCGCACTGAAGTTGAAAGAAATCTCGTACATCCACGCCGAGGGCTACCCGGCCGGCGAGATGAAACACGGGCCGATCGCGTTGATCGACGAACGGATGCCGGTCGTGACCCTTGCGCCGCAAGACAGCGTGTTCGAGAAGATGATCGGCAACATGCAGGAAGTGAAAGCGCGCGGCGGCTCGGTGATCGCGCTCACCACGCGTGGCGACAACAAGCTCCAGGCGATTCTCGATCCATCCACAGACGTCGTGCTGCAGGTGCCGCGCGCGCCCGAGCTGCTGACACCGATTGTCATGTCGCTGCCGCTTCAGCTGCTCGCGTACGACATCGCCGTCCGGCGCGGCTGCGACGTCGATCAGCCGCGAAATCTCGCCAAGTCAGTCACGGTAGAATGATGTGATTGAACGTCCTCGATTCTCTCAATCCTGAACAACGTGAAGCGGTCCTGAAGATCGAGGGGCCGCTTCTCATTCTTGCCGGCGCCGGATCGGGCAAGACGCGCGTGATCACGAGCCGCATCGCGCATCTCGTCGGCGGCGGTCACGCGCAGCCCCAAGAAGTCCTCGCGGTCACCTTCACGAACAAGGCGGCGGAAGAGATGCGCGCGCGCGTCGAGAACCTGCTCGGCGCCGATTGCAGCGGCATGTGGGTGTCGACGTTCCACTCGTTGTGCGCGCGGCTGCTGCGCCGCGAGGCGCCGGCGATTGGTCTGTCGCGCGACTTCGTCATCTACGATTCATCCGATCAGCTGACCGTCATCAAGCAGGCGCTGAAGGAGCTGCGCATCGACGATTCGTTCATCCAGCCACGTGCGGCGCTGTCCCGGATCAGCCACGCCAAGAATCGAATGGAAGGCCCTGAGGCGATCGCCGCATCGGCGAGCTGGAACCAGAAAGACGCGCAGACGGCGAAAGTCTACGAGTACTACCTGAAGGCGCTCAAGGACAGCAATGCGCTCGACTTCGACGATCTGCTCCTGAAAACGGTCGACCTCTTCGAGCAGTCCGAGCGTGTCCGCGTCAAGTACTCGAAGCAGTTCCGCTTCGTCATGGTGGACGAATACCAGGACACGAACCGGCCGCAGTACCTGCTCATCCGGCGTCTCGCCGAAGTGCATCGGAATCTCTGCGTCGTCGGCGATCCCGATCAGTCGATCTACAAGTGGCGCGGCGCCGACCTGCGAAACATCCTCGACTTCGAGCGCGATTTTCCGGAAGCGCACATCGTCAAACTGGAGCGCAACTACCGCTCGACGCAGATCATCCTCGACGCCGCGTCGGCAGTGATCAGTCAGAACCGCAACCGGAAGGACAAGCACCTGTGGACCGATCGCAAGGGCGGCGATCGCATCGTCTATTACCGGGGCACGGACGAACTGGAAGAGGCGGACTTCATTACGCGCACCGCGCGGACCGCGCTGGCCGACGATGTCGATGCGCTGGTCGCGGTGCTGTATCGGACCAACTCGCAGTCGCGGACGATTGAAGATGCGCTGATGCGCGAGGGCGTCGCCTACAAGGTCATCGGCGGCGTGCGTTTCTACGAGCGCCGCGAAATCAAAGACGCTCTCGCGTACATGCGCCTGGTGATCAATCCGCACGACGACGTGAGCTTGCGGCGCGTGATCAACACGCCGGCGCGGGGCATCGGCAAGGGAGTCATGGAGGCGGTCGAGAACGTCGAGCCGGCCTCCGACGAGAATCTTCCGCTCCTCGCCGCCGGACTCCAACCGACACTATCCGCCAACTCACTTTGGGCGCGGCTCGTCCGCGGCCTCGAAGATCGCGCCTTTCCCGTCCGCGCCGCGGCGTCGCTCGCCGCATTTCGCGATCTCATCGTAGGCCTGACCGAAATGGCCCGGCGGGAATCCGTGTCGATCGCGATCGGCAAACTGCTCGACCAAAGCGGATACCTGCAGGACCTCCGGGAAGAGCACAGCGAGGATGCCGAGAGCCGAATCGAGAATCTTGCCGAGCTCGTATCGGCGGCGCGCGAGTACGAGAGCCGCGAGCAGGAGCCGTCGCTCGGCGGATTCGTCGATCGATTGTCGTTGCTCTCCGATGCCGACGAAGAACAGGGTTCGCGCGAGGCGCGCGTCTGGCTGATGACGCTGCACAGCGCCAAGGGCCTCGAGTTTCCGGTGGTCATTCTCGCCGGACTCGAAGAGGGACTGTTTCCGCATTCCCGATCCAGCAACGATGAAGAGGAGCTCGAAGAGGAGCGCCGTCTGTGCTACGTCGGCATGACCCGCGCGCGATCACGTCTCGTACTCACGGGCGCTGCACGCCGGCGCATTTTCGGAGAGTACCAGTCGAGTCAGCCGTCGCGATTCATCGACGAAGTTCCCTCCGAGCTCGTCGACCGCAGAATGCCGGAATTCACGCAGTCGCCGTACCAGGGAAACTTCCCGCATTACGAGTTTCGGACGAACCCCTACGGCCGCGGCCGGCGGGGAAGCCGCATCCGTGAAGACGAAGCCACCTACGCCTACGAGGACGAGGATCAGTCGACCGGAATGGCGCTCCGGCCGGGGATGCGCGTCAAGCATCCGCAGTTCGGAGTCGGCAGCGTGATCAGCGTCGAGGCGCTGGTTGACGACACGAAACTGGTCGTCCGCTTCGCGGCGGTCGGCGTCAAGACGCTGCGCGCGAAGTTCGCGCGCCTCGAACCCGCCTAGCGGTGTGCCTCCGCGGAAATCACTGACGACCGCCTCATCATCATGAAATCGAATGGCACGAAGTACGTCCTCGCGGTGTTCGCGCTGCTCGCCGCCTACTTCGTGTATGTCTGGTGGTTCAGTCCGACGCGCGCGGTCAAGCGACAACTCGGTCGGCTCGCCGCGACCTTGTCCGTGCCCGCCAACGAAGCCGAGATCGCGCGCGTCGCGCGCCTTGCGCAGTTGCGCCGCTACTTCGCACCGAACGTCCGCGTCACTCTTGGGAAAGGCGACGTGGACATCCCGTCGCGCGACGCAATCCTCGCCGCGCTCGCGACGCTGCGTCCGCCCGCCAGTGGGTGGGATGTGCAGTTTGTCGACGTACAGGTGACCGTCGACTCGGACGTCGAGGCGCGCGCCTACATGACGGTCGAAGTGAGGAGCGAGGATGCGCGCACCGGCGAACGGTCGCTCGATGCGCGCGAGGCGCGATTGACGCTGACGAAGGTCGACGGCGAATGGGCGATTACGACCGCGGAGTCGCCCCAGCCCCTGACGCGTCCTTGATCCCGGTGACGATCCATCGGCCGGTGATCGGCCGTTCTCCCTTCAGTTCGGCGCGCTGCAACGTGACGACGAGCGTTTTCTGCGCCGTCTGACCGCTTGGCAGCTTCACGGGCGCGTCGATGGTCACGTTCTTCGTGACCAGGTCGCCGTCGTACTTCTTCGTGTCGACCGCATTGCGAGGATCAGCGACGCTCAGATTGACGACGGCACTCTCCGCTGCGAGCGTCCGCCTCGCGTCAGTCACTTTTTTCGCGACCACCACGCCCTCGTCCAGAAGCTTGAACCACGCGGCCTGGACTTCGGCGTCCTTGCCCTTCAATTCGCCGGTCCGGCCTGCCCTGACCACGCGCTGCAGCGAGTCTCCTGCCTGACTCGCGTACTCTTCCTTGCGCTTCATGAACGCCGCATCCTCGGCTCGTGCATCATCCTGCGCCTTGGCGAGCGACTTCAGTTCCAGCGGTCTTCGCTGCTCGGGCGTGACATTGGTGACGGTGAACGTGGTGATGATGCCCGCCGTCGACGGTTCGAACGCGACCGTCGAAAAATTCCCAAGGGTCGTGTTGTCGCGGAGACGCGATGCGGCGAAGAACTGGCTGAGGATCGTTTGCTCGGCACCTGAGCAGGCGACGAGAGCGAGGGCGGTCAACGAAACGACGAGCGGTCGTGCACTGCTCAGTCTCGAGCCGGACATTCCGCACCTCCTGAGTGTTATTCCCCCTCTTCTTCCTTTTCGACCAGTCGCGCGATCGATACGACCTTGTCGTCGTCTTCGATATTGATCAGCGTGACGCCCTGCGTCGCGCGGCCGATGGCGCGGACGTCGTCGGTCGGGATGCGCAGGATCATGCCCTGCTGGGTCATCAGCAGCAATTCGTCGCCTTCCTGGACGTATGCGATGCCGACCACCATTCCATTCCGCGTCGTCGTGGCAATGTTGATGACGCCGACGCCGCCTCGCGATTGGACGCGGTATTCGTCGATCTCGGTGCGCTTGCCGAAGCCGCGTTCGGTCACGGTCAGAAGCGTGCCGCCCGGCTTCACGACCTGCATCGCCACGACGAAATCGTCGTCGCGGAGAGTGATGCCGCGAACGCCGTACGCCGTCCGGCCCATCGGACGGACATCCGTTTCCTCGAAGCGGATCGCCATGCCGGCGCGGGTACCGATGAAGACCTGACCCGTGCCATCGGTGACCTGCACGGCAATCACTGCGTCGCCCTCTTCGACGCCCATCGCGATGATGCCGCCTGTCCGCGGGTTGCTGAACGCCGACAGCACCGTCTTCTTGACGACGCCGCGCTGCGTCCCCATCACGACGAACTTGTCCTCCTCGAATTCCTTGATGGTGAGCATCGCCGCGATCCGTTCGCCGTCTTCCATCGATACCAGGTTCGCAATCGACTTGCCTTTGCCGCCCGGGCCGACGTCGGGAATCTCGTGGACCTTCAGCCA
>DAIUKO010000077.1:0-24403 GCA_036848175.1 Vicinamibacterales bacterium
CTCGTGAACGCGCTCGCGCAGTATCTGGATCTCGAGCCGCTCGAGAAGCAGGCGCTGCTCGAGAGAGACAACCTCCGCACGCGCGCCGAATCGCTGGTCGAGCTGCTCGAGATGAAGGTTCTGATGGCGCGCACGCCCAACGCCTCGCACGTCGCGCACTGATCGAAGTCGAGCTCAGAGCTCCAGCGCGACGCCGAGCGAACACAAATCTCGGCGTCCTGCGTTTTCGGATTTCTCTTTGCTCACGAACGCTCGTCGAGGAAGTCGTGGACGGTCACGCGCATGTCCACGGCCCGTCCGTCGCGAAGCGGAAACGTCACCACCTCGCCCGCCTCGCTGCGGACGGACACGTTCCATCCCGGCGGCGCGCTGCCGACCGACACGAACGTGAACGGCAGCGCGTGATCGACGATCACGCGGCGCACGAGACGCTCCACGTCGGACGCGGTCATGACGAGTGACGTGACATGCTGTCAGCTGGACGGCGACGCCGTGCGGCTGAGGCTTAAGGCGGCGCTACGCGGGCCTGACGTTCTCGCCGCGTGGCCCTTTCGGTCCCTGGCCCTTCTCGAAGGTGATTGCCTGCCCTTCTCGCAGCTCGTCGAACGGTACCTCCGTGCACGACGACTGGTGGAAGAAATATTCGCTGCCGTCTTCGGTCGCAATGAACCCGAATCCCTTGCCACTGACGATGCGCTTGATCGTGCCTTTGACTGGCGCCATACCATCCTCCTCAAGAGCGCGAGGCTCGCTGCCAGGGTGCGCGGTCCTGATACCGGTGACTCGCCCGAAGCCGGCCGACATTCCACAGCTCACCGCACGCCTCGCAGCGCCAATAGGCCGAGATGTCGTTGGGTTTTTCGCTCGCAATCCTCGCCGAGCCGCAAAACGGACAAGCCGTTGGCGCGGGCGGTGGCTCGGAACTCGTGATCATGTGCGGTCGCCTTTCTTCGGCGGGATTGCGCCGGCAGTGGGATTGGCCGGCGTGCCCTGGGCCGCGAGCAGAGCCCGCGTCCGCTGGCGGCGCAGCATCTTGCGCTTCCGATCCTTCTGAAATCGCGCGCGATCGCCGTTTCGTCTAGACATGGCTTTCTCCCGACCGAATCACGGCGTGATAGCGCTTCACGGTGTCGCCGCGCGCGCCGAACAACCGACCCGGCGGAAGCGCCGCAGTGTCCTCGAGGTGGCCGCACGCGCACCGATCCGGCACGTACCCGCCGCCACCAGCGGACCCGTCCGCTACCTGCAGGAACGAGACGAACTGGCTGCCACATCCAGAGCAACGAACCGGCGTCTGTTCATGCGTGGGTGGAACGAATTGCATGTGCGGCTCCGATCGGGTGGCTGAAATTGGCCCGTCGGCGCGCACTGTGATGGTGGCTCTAGTCGAACGCTGCCCGGCTCAAGATCGCTTGACGCTCCACTATACACGATTGCCGCCACCGGTGACCTGGTACTCGCGTGCCGGCGCCGGGAGCGGCGCGCCGGCGGTCAACCCGCCGTGGTCGTCGTCAATCTGATGAGGTCGTCACCCAGCGCGGAGACTCAGCGTCCCAAGCGAGCTCGAGACGAGCGATCCGCGCGATCGCCTTCGATCTGAGCGCTGCCGCGTCGGTCGCGATTTGAACCTCGCCTTCCCGTTCGAAGTGGGGCACGCGAGCGTCCAGCGCCTCGACGAGCTCTCGCAAGCGACTGATCAGCTGCCGCCGATCGTCGCCGGGACTTCCCTGTTCACGATTCATGGGCCTTCTTTCTATTGCCGATCGGTCGCGTGAATCACCTCGCCGACCGTCGGCGACGTATCGTGGCGCCACAGGACGCGCAGAATCGCCGGTGGGACGAGCGAGCCGGCCACCAGCAGGACGGCGGTGCTCGCCGTGACAACCACACCGAACGCGATACCGGCGGCGACAGCAACCGCGACGGCCACGAACCACAATTGGATCACACGCGTGCGCATGCGGGTCAGGGAATTCGACATGTTCACCTTCGGGGACAGCGTACTTCGGAGGGGTCGTGCAGACTGTTCTCTATTGCACAGGTCGCCTGCGCCGAACCGAGCTAGCCTGATGCGCCTGGTCGTGCTGTGAGGACGACGACCAGCCGCCCGACAGCGGTGTTCGGGCCGCGACAACGCCGGGGTCCCCACCGCGCACACCTGCGCGGTGGAGCGGAGCGGCCCGGTAGCAAATCCGAGAAGACTCCACTAGTCGTGGACGACGACGGTCAGCAGCGAAGGATTGATCTTGAGGCCGCCGTTGTATTCGATGAAGCCGAGCGTCTTGAACTTGTTCATGAAGAAGTTCACGCGGGAGCGCGTCGTGCCGACCATCTCGGCGAGCGTCTCCTGCGAGATCTTCGGCAGGATTCGTTGCGGCTTGTCCCCCTTGCCGAAGCGCGCGAGCAGCAGCAGCGTGCGCGCGAGCCGTTTTTCGCTCGAGTTGAACAACTGATCGACGAGGTCGGCCTCGAGGCGCGCATTGCGGACCAGCATGTGCGTGATGAACCGATCCGAGAAGCCGCGATGGCGGTGCAGCAGGCGGATCATCTGCCGCTTCGGTACGATGAGCACCGTGGTTGGCGTGGTGGCGCGCGCGGTTTCGAGCCGCACCGGATGACCGGCCAGCGCGCCCTCGCCGAGAAAATCGCCGGGGCCAAGCGTCGCCACGATCGCCTCTCTTCCGGAATGCGACAGCACTGAGAGCTGGACCTCGCCGCTCTGCACGTACATCACACTGTCGGACGGATCGCCCTGCGAGAAGACGATCTCCTTGCGCGCGTAGATGACGACACGCTTCCCGAGGCCGGTTGACTCGAGAAAGGCTTTCGCGTCGAACGCGGGCTTTTTCTTCGCTGCCATGGCGTGAAAAACATTCTGCCACGCAGCGGGCTGGCTCGGTCACTTTTCTCACCGGTTGGGGAATCCGGCCCATCGGCGGGCTCGGACGGCGGGTCACTCGCGGAGGACGACGCTCAGCAATGAGCTCTTGATCGTGAGCGGCAGGTCGCCTTGATAGTCGATGAAGCCGAGCCGCTTGAATCTGTTCAGAAAGAAATTCACCCGCGAGCGCGTCGTCCCGACCATCGACGCGAGCGTCTCCTGCGAAATCCTCGGCATCACGCGGATCGGGTTGTCCCGCTTGCCGTAGCGTGCGAGCTGCAGCAGCGCGCGCGCCAGCCGTTTCTCGGTCGAGTTGAACAGCTGATCGATCAAGTCTTCTTCGATGCGGACGTTGCGCGTCAGCATGTGGGCGATGAACCGGTCCGACATCGCCCGCTGTTCGTGCAGCAGCCGCACCATCCTGGCTTTGTCGATCAACAGGATCACGCTGGGGGTGATGGCCGTCGCGCTCCCGATTCGGATCGGCTGTCCGGCGAGACACTCTTCGCCGAAAAAGTCGCCGGGACCGAGCATGGCGACGACCGCTTCCCTGCCGCGCTTCGATCGCACCGACAGCTTTACGCCGCCCGTCCGGATGTACATGACGTGACGGCAGCCGTCGCCCTGCACGAAGATGGTCTCGTCGCGAGCGTATCGCGCGACGGCTTTGGCGATGCCGGCCGAATCGAGAAACGCCTGCGCGTTGAACGGCGTGTGGCGTGCGGTGGCTCGTCGACGTTCCATGCCCACGATCACCCTGCGATCTGCGAGATCACCGCTTCGGTCGTCAGCAGCAGCGCCGCGACCGACGCGGCATTCTGCAGCGCGGAGCGAACCACCTTGGTCGGATCGATGATGCCGGCGTGCACGAGGTTCTCGTAGCGGCCGGTCTGCGCGTTGAAGCCGGCGTCGTCTCTCATCTCCCGCACGTGCTCGACGACGACGGCACCTTCCGCCCCGGCATTGACGGCGATCCAGTGCATCGGCTCCTCGGATGCGCGGCGGACGATGTCGACGCCGATCCGCTCGTCGCCGCCGACGGTCAGCGTCGCGAGCACCGCCGACGCGCGCAACAGCGCCACGCCGCCGCCCGCGACGATGCCTTCTTCAACGGCGGCCTTGGTGGCGTGCATCGCGTCCTCGACGCGCGCTTTCTTTTCGTTCATCTCGGTCTCGGTCGCGGCGCCGACCTTGATGATGGCGACGCCGCCGACCAGCTTCGCGAGCCGCTCCTGCAGCTTCTCGCGGTCGTAGTCCGAGGTGGTGTCCTCGACCTGCGCGCGCAGCTGCTTGACGCGGCCGGCGAGCGCCTGGGGTGAGCCGCCGCCCTCGATGATCGTCGTCGTGTCCTTGTCGATGGTGATCTTCCTGGCGCGGCCGAGATCGGCGACGTCAACATGTTCGAGCTTGACGCCGAGAGCCTCGGTGATGGCGCGGCCGCCGGTGAGCACGGCGATGTCTTCGAGCAATGCCGACCGTCGATCGCCAAAACCGGGCGCCTTGATGGCCGCGACGCGCAGGCTGCCGCGCAGCTTGTTGACGACGAGCGTCGCGAGCGTGTCCCCTTCGAAGTCCTCGGCGATGATCAGCAGCGGCTGTCCGAGCGCCGCCACCTTCTCGAGCAGCGGCACCAGCTCGCCCGGCGCCCTGAGCTTCTTCTCGTGAATCAGAATGACCGCGTCCTCCAGGACCGCTTCCATCCGCTCGGGATCGGTCACGAAGTACGGCGAGAGATAGCCGCGATCGAGCTGCATCCCTTCGACGACGTCGAGCGTCGTCTCCAGCGTGCGCGATTCCTCCACGGTGATGACGCCGTCCTTGCCGACCTTGTCCATCGCTGCGGCGATGATTCCGCCGATCGTCTCGTCGTTGTTCGCCGAGATCGTGCCGACCTGGGCGATCATGCTGCCGCTCACCGGACTCGATCGCGCCACCAGCGCCGCCACCATCGCGTCCACGGCTTTTTCGATGCCGCGCTTGATCTCGCGGGGATTGGCGCCGGCGGCGAGGTTCTTTCGTCCCTCGCGGAAGATCGCCTGCGCCAACACGGTGGCGGTGGTCGTGCCGTCGCCGGCCACGTCGGACGTCTTGCTCGCGACTTCCTTGACCATCTGCGCGCCCATGTTCTCGACCGGATCCTTGAGGTCGATTTCTTTCGCGACCGTCACGCCATCCTTCGTGATCGTCGGCGCGCCGAAGGCCTTGCCGAGAATGACGTTGCGGCCTTTCGGCCCGAGCGTCACCCTGACCGCGTTCGCGAGGCGGTCGATGCCGCGCAGCAGCGCTTCGCGCGAACGCTCCCCGTAGATGATCTGTTTCGCCATTGATGTGTGTCCTGCTCCTGGCTATGGCCGGAATGTCGCTTTGTTGACGGCGCGCGCTTTTTCTTGCGCCGTTCGCGCGTCGTCGACTTCCTTCTTCTGACGGGCCAGCTCCCGCTGCGGCGCCTCGCGCGCGTCCAGCCGGAGAGACTGGGCGTCGGCGGTCCGTGCCAGCGCGTCGAGTCTGGGACTCGTCACGATCATCCTGAACGTGGTCGCGTACTGCGATCGATACAGCCCGACGGCGTAGTCGACGCCCTCCCACCGGCCGATCGCTGTGTTGTCGGAGTCGATGCTCGCCGCGGCGGCGGACGTTCTCTTCGCGGCCTGTTTCAGCGGCGGGCCGTAGGTCTGCGAGACGGCTGCGATGATATCGGCGTCGGTCATGCCGTCGGTGCGGTGCCGGTCATAGTCCACGATGACGCGAAACAGCTGGTCGTTGTAGAAGCTGAAGGTGACCTGCTGAACTGGATCGCTCTGCGCCGCGACCGATTCGCTCATCCAGTGCGTCGGCCTCCACTCGAGGTCCTGGATCAACGCCGGGCGCTGGTGAATCGCCTTGGCCGTCGACGGGGCGACGCCGGCCAGCGTCGCGACCGAGGCGAGGTCGCCGCCGAGCTGAAAGTCGCGGTACTGCGCGAGGCCCTCACTCTCGAGGCCGTGGCTCGAGAGCAGGATCGCGATGGCGCCGATGGCGAAGGTGTGTGAATGACTCATGATGGCTGGTCTTCCTCGACCGCCAGACTACGTCGAGTCGTCCGCTGCGGCCTGTTCAGAACTGAACAGACGAAAGATACGGGTATTGGTGAACATGATTCGGTGCGCAGACTTCTGCTCGTGGCCGCGATGATCGCCGGCACCGTCGTTGGTGTGTCCTCGCACGGGCGCAAACTGTCGGACGCGCAGTGGTGCTTCTTCAACGCCCGCTACGAGGACGCCGCTGCGCTCGCGCTCGAGCTGCGCCTGTCGGACCCCGAGGACCTGGCGGCAATCGAGCTCCGCTCGTCGGCGCTGCTCTTCCAGCTCAAAGAGCTGTTGCCCGAGCGCGGCGACAAAGAGAAGGCGCTGAAAGCGTGCGTAAGCTGTTCGGCGCTCCTCACCGCCTTCCTCGCCGAGACGACGCGAGGCCAGACCGTCGCCCGCGCGACGCTCAAAACCGCGCCGGCCGACGAAGCCGCGCTCTTTTTCCTCGGCAAGATCGATCTGAACTACGTCTGGCTGCAGCTCGGTCCGCTCAGCCGGAAAACGGGGTGGGACGAGTACTGGGAGGCGAGACACTCGCTCGACGCGGTTCTGGCGAAGAATCCGGCGCACGTTCGCGGCCAGGTCGCGCGGGCGTGGGTCGACTACGTCGTCGATACCAAGATGCCGTGGGGCACGAAGTGGGTACTCGGCGGCGGCAGCCGGAAACGCGCGCTGGCCTCGATGAAGGCGGCCGCGGCGGCCGAGGACGAATTCTTCGCCCACGCCGAGGCGCGATTTGCGCTGTGGGATCTCCACGTTCGAGAACGGAATCTGCCGGCGGCGATCGCAATCGCGAACGAGCTGGCGCGCGACTTCCCCGAGAACAATGAGTTGGCGAGTTTCCTCGCCAAGCACGACCAGCACTCCGAGCCGTGACGATCCCCGGGCAGCGGCAGCCTGATGCGGCGACGATTGAATCGATTTCTATGACCGACCCGGACAATGTGCACGGCAACTTCGAAGGACGATGGGACTCGTGGCGGGCGCGAGGCGCCGGGCGGGATCACGGGCCGCGCCGCCTGCTGCGCGAGCTGGTTCCTGCACTGGTGATCGTCGCCGTGATCGTCTACGTGCTCATCCTGATCTGGTGAACCTGCAGGGCGGGAGGACGAAATTCGTCCTCCCCACCCGTGCCTGCGCTGCCCTTCTCAGAACCCGACTCTGAACGCGAACTGCATCACGCGCGGCAGATACGAGTTGAGCGCGTTCTGCCGCGGCTGCCCGAACGTCGGCGAGTTGATCTGCGCATTGTAGGCGCCGTAGTTCGCGTGGTTGAAGAGATTGAACACTTCTGCGATGCCGGTGAGCTTGACGTTGCCGTGCAGCTTCACTTCCTTCGTGAGGCGCAGATCGACTTTGCGCAGCGGCAATCCCACCAGCGCGTCGCGCGGCGCGATTTCACCAGGCGCAATCGACGATGGTCCGTCGAAGCGGCTGCGCACCGCGATCGTTGCGCTGTTGGTCGACGAAATCGCAACTGACTCCGGAATGACGAGCGCCGTCGTGCCAGAGTTGAGCCGCGTCGTGCCGGTGTGGCCGAACGGGTTCAACGCAACGGTGGTGCTGTAGTAGTTGCCCGATCCGTAGAGGTAGGCGCCCGCGAGCGAGAATCCGTACGGCAGACGGTAGATGCCGTTGAACCGCAGGGTGTGACGCTGGAAGTCCGTGGAGCGCGCCCATTCGGCATCCGGCTCGAACGGGTTGTTCCCCTGATACTGGAACCCGGTCGTGTCGTCGTTCATGTAAAACATCAGCGTGTACGCGACGTTCGCCTGGAAGTTGTTCCGGAAGCGGCGCGTGAACCCGGTCGCGAGGGCGGCGTAGTCGGCGTGCCCATTCGACTCGAGCCACTGGATCTGCCCGAACTTCGGATCGGGACGGCCCGCCGTCGACGGATTCTTGTTGTAACCGGTGACCGGATCGAAAAACAGATTCGGGTCGCGCTGCCGTCCCTGGTTGTACGCCTTCCAGTGCGTCAGGTCCGCGTCTACCGACATCGCCGGACCGAGCTCCTTCTGGAATCCGAGAATGTTCTGCCATGTCATCGGCATCCGGTAGTCGTGGGCGATGACCCGCGGCCCCTGCGGCGGCAGCGGATACTTGCCGTCGATGTAATCCTGCGGCGTCTTGCCGCGCGTCGGATCCTGGACGAATCCAGGCAGGCCATCGTTCGCGAACGAGTTCACGACGATGCGCTCGCCGTTGAACGACTGCTGGCTGAAGGTGGTGTTCGAGTCGTTGATGCTGTAGTAAAGACCCGATCCGCCGCGGATGACGAGCGTGTTGCGTCCGGTCACGTTCCACGTGAAGCCGGCGCGCGGCGCGAAGTTGTTCGTGTCGCGCATGTCGTTGAGGTACAGCGTATCGCCCGGCTTGATCGCGATGTCGTTGTCCGGCACACCGCCGCGCGGATCGAAGGTGACCTGCGTGGTGACGTGCGGCGGCGCGATCGCGCCCCAGTCGAGGTCGTAGCGCAGACCGTAGTTGAGCGTCAGCCTGCTTCCGGCCGCCCACGTGTCGCCGATCCAGATGCCGTACGTCGGACGCGGAATGTCGATCGTCCAGTCGCCGAAGTTCATGTCGAACCGCTGGGCGCGGGCATCGAGGCCGGTCACGTCCCACCTGGTCGGATCGTCCCACGCGTCGGCGGGGAATCGCCGCGCGAGATCGGGCGGCGCGCTCGTGAAGATGAACTCGCCGCGCGACAGCAGCTGCCACGAACCTGTGTCATGCCACCGCAGGAACTCGCCGCCGATCTTCCAATCGTGCGATCCGCGGTGCATCGACAGGTCGTACCGGAAGCTGTACGTGTTCTGGTAGAACTCCTGCGGATAGTTGCGCCGCTGGCCGACGGTGAAGCCGGGGAATACGTAGTTGGATGTGTTCGCGAGCGCCGGGACCGCCAACAGGTTCTTCCAGTCGAAATGCGTGTAGCCGACCTTCACTTCCTGGAGCGTCGTCGAACTGATGACTTTCGACCACGTGCCGGCGATGTTCACGGCCTTGCGCGAACGATCCGCCGCCTGTGACGGATGCTCGGTGCCGGCCACCTGCGTGAACGGGTTCTTCCAGTCCCAGTAGGATCCGCGCACCGTGACGTGATTGTTCCCGTTCATCTGATGATCGCCGCGCGCGAGAAAGCTGTTCTGCGTGAGCTTGGTGGGGAACGAGAAGCTCTGGCCCGTCGACGGCGGCGTTGTCAGGATCGTGTTCGGCTCGCGCTCGTACTCGTAGGACATGAAGTAGTGGAGCTTGTCCTTGATCACCGGACCGCCGACGGCGGCGCCGGTCTGCTGGTTCGAATACGGCAGCACGCGGCCGGCGACGAAGTCGGCCGCGTTGAAGTTCGCGTCGCGAAAGAATCCGTAGGCCGTGCCGCTCAAGTTGTTCGTCCCCGATCGGGAGACCGCCTGCACCTGAATTCCCTGCGAGCGGCCCATCGTGATGTCGAACAAGTTGGTGATCACCTGGAACTCGGCGATCGCCTCGCGGCTGAACTTCGGCTGGCCGAATCCCGATCCGGCGACCTGCTGCGTGATCTCCTGTCCGTCCAGATTGAGCTGGAACTGTCGATCGCGGACGCCGGGCTGCGTGTCGACCGCATTCGCGGTGATCCCCTTGACCATCATCGACAGCTCCATCCAGTTGCGTCCCTGCAGCGGCAGCTCTTCCATCTGGCGGCGGTCGACGTTGCCGGCGATCTGCGACGAGTGCGTGTCGATGAGCGGCGATTCGCCGGTGACGGTGACCGTCTCGGTGAGCTGCGCGAGCTTCAACGTGAAGGGAATGGTCGCGTGCTGGCCGACCAGTAGCTCGACGCGCGCGATGACCACGGTCGCGAACCCGGCGAGCTCGGCCTGGAACTTGTACGTGCCCGCGTGCATGTTCGAGAGACGGTACTCGCCCTTCTCATCCGTGATCCCGGTGAACTGACGACCGGTATCGACGTCGATCGCCGTCACGGTGACGCCCGGCAGCACCGCCTTCGACTCGTCGGTGACGGAGCCGATGACCAGGACATCCTGCGCCGAGGCGCGAGAGGCCAGGAGGAGAATGAGGAGGGAAACACCAGCTGCGAGAGCCCGTGTGCGCATCATGGTTCGAAGCTCCTTGGAAGGGCCGCGGTGCACGCCGGTAGAGATTGGGCGCATGCTACCTCAGACATCTGCCGCCCAACGCACTAGAATTGGACCGTCGCCGGATCTCGCGGATGCGCCTACGGAATGTTGGAATCGCTCGCCTCGTCCTCGCCGCCGCGGTGTTCGCGGCCGCAGCGGCCGTGTACGCGCAGCGGATCTGGGTCGGCGGACCCGGCGGCGGATTCTGGCGCGGCGGCCCGCCGAAATTCGGCGCGCGCGACGACTTCGACGGATCGTTCAACTACTGCCGCGGCTTCTACAACAGCATCACGCGCGAGATGGGCGGCAGCGGATGGGGGACCGACTATCCCGGCGCCGACAACAATTTCTCCGTCCGGCTCGCCGAGCTGACGCTGATTCGCGTCAAGCTGAATCCGGACGGTCAGCCGGCGCACGTCGTGCTGCGCCTCACCGATCCGCTGCTCTCCCGCTGTCCGCTGCTCTTCATGGAAGATGTCGGCACGGCGAAGTTCACCGACGAGGAAGTGATCGCCCTCCGGAACTATCTGCTCAAAGGCGGATTCCTCTGGGTTGATGACTTCTGGGGTTCGTACGCGTGGGACCGGTGGGCGACCGAGATCGCCCGCGTGCTGCCGCCGCACCGCTACGCGATCAGCGACATCCCGGTCGATCATCCGATCATGCGCACGCTCTACGACGTCCGCCGGATGCCGCAGGTACCGTCGATCAGCCACTGGTATCGCAGCGGCGGCCAGACTTCCGAACGCGGCGCCGACAGCGCGATTGTGACCTTCAAGGGGATTCGCGACGAGAAGGGGCGGCTGATGATCGTGATGACGCACAACACGGACATCGCCGACACCTGGGAGCGCGAGGGCGAAAACCGCGAGTACTTCGACCGCTTCTCGCCGGACGGCTACGCGATCGGCGTCAACTTTATTCTTTACGCGATGACACACTGACGAGTTCGCGGCTTTTCAGAACACTCCTGCCCTTTCTTCGTCTAAGTCAGGGATATGGCTCCACCTGCAACAAACCGCACGTTCTCGCCGCTGCTCTGGCTCGAGCGGCTCTGGCAGGACATCCAGTACGGCTGCCGCACCCTTCTCGCGAGTCCCGGTTTTTCCGCCATCGCCATCCTGTCGCTGGCCGTCGGCATCGGCGCGAACTGCGCCATCTTCAGCTTCGCGGACGCGTTGCTGCTGCGGCCGCTCCCGGTGGCACGGCCCGGCGAAGTGCTGACCGTCGGCTCGACCGCGTCGATCGAGGCGTTTGGCGGCGCCAGTAATCTGGTCTCCTCGTATCGCGACTACCTCGACATCCGCGACCGCAGCAAGAGCTTCGAGGGGCTGGCGGCATTCGACTACGTCACGGCCGGGTTTGCCGCGGCCCCGAACGATACGCCCAAATTGAAGATGGGCATGCTCGTCAGCGGCAACCTCTTCGCGCTCATGGGTGTCGAGCCGACGATCGGACGCGGCTTCAGACCGGACGAAGATCAAGTGCCGGGACGCGACGCCGTCGTCGTGCTCGGGCGGACGATGTGGGAGCAGGAATTCGGGTCCAACCCGTCGGTGCTCGGACGGCGCATGCGCCTGAACGGCAGCGAGTTCACCGTCATCGGCGTGGCGCCTTCCTCGTTCACCGGACTCGATCAGTACATCCGTACCGATTTCTTCACACCGCTGATGATGTCGGCGCGCCTCATCACCGATCCAAAGACGGCATCGCTCGAGGCGCGGGACGCGCGCAATCTGACGATCAAGGGGCGCCTCAAGCCCGGCGTCTCGCAAGCTGCGGCCCTGGCGGAGCTGACGACCATCGGCGCCGATCTCGAGCGCGCCTATCCCGAGACGAACAAGAACCGCCGCCTCCTCGTGCGCACCGAGCTGCAGGCGAGAATGGCGCAGGACCCGCCCGATGCGACGCTGATCGCGATGCTCTCCACGCTCGCGCTCGCGGTCCTGTTCGTCGCGTGCGCCAACGTCGCAGGACTCTTGACCAGCCGCGCGCCCGTGCGCGCGCGCGAGATGGCGCTGCGCCTCGCCATCGGCGCCGGCCGCGGCCGCCTCGTGCGGCAGCTGATTACCGAGAGCCTCCTGCTCGCGATTGCCGGCGGTGTCGTCGGCCTCGGCGTCGGCTACGCGGGCATGACCGCGTTCCGGCAGATCGAGATTCCAACCGACTTGCCCATCCTGCTCTCCTTCCAGATGGATCGGCGCGCGCTGGCGTTCAGCCTGATCATCGCGGTCGCCAGCGCCGTGCTCTTCGGTCTGGTGCCGGCGATTCAGGCGACGCGTACTGACTTGACGGCCGTGATGAAAGCCGGCGAAAGCGTCGCGCCGGGACGCCGGCGCCGCTGGGGACGCACGGTCCTCGTCGGTGGACAGGTCGCGGTTTCCGTGGTGCTGCTGGTGGTCGCTTTGTTCATGTATCGAGGTTTCGGGCAGCAGCTCACGGGCGGTCCCGGGTACCGGACCGATCATCTGCTCATGATGAGTTTCGATCCGACACTCGTTCGCTACACCGACGCGCAGTCGCGCCAGTTCTTCGAGCAGGTCGCCGAGCGCGCGCGTACGGTGGCGGGTGTCACGTCCGTGTCGATGGTCTCGGCGGTGCCGATGGCGAACGACGTCGGCGCGGCGACCGTCGCGCCGGAAGGATTTCAGTTCCCGGTTGGAAGAGACAACGCCACCGTGTTCTCCACGAACGTGGACGAGCACTATTTCGACACGATGGGCATCCCGATCCTGCGCGGGCGCAACTTCCGCATCGACGACGCCGCAGACGCGCCGCAAGTCGCGATCGTGAACGAGCAGTTTGCGAAGCATTATTTTCCGAATCAGGATCCGATCGGGAAGCGGTTCCATCTGACTGCCGAGGGCAACCCGTGGGTAGAGGTCGTCGGGCTCGCGAAAACCACCAAGTACATCTTCATCGCCGAGGCGCCGACCGAATTCGTCTACCTCGCCTACCGGCAGCGGACGCCGCGGCGGATGGTGCTGTTGGCGCAGTCAGCCGGCGATTCGGCGTCGCTCGCGGCGCCGCTGCGCGAAGTCGTCCGCGGCCTCGATCCGAACATGCCGATCTACAACGTCCGAACGATGGAGGCGCTCTACCAGATGCGCGCGGTCAGCATCTTCCGCGTGCTGGTTGGCACCGTGGCCGCAATGGGGTTGATGGGACTCGGTCTCGCGATCGTGGGGCTGTACGGTCTGGTCGCGTACGCGGCCGCACGGCGAACGCGCGAAATCGGGATTCGCATGGCGATTGGGGCGGACCGCTCGTCCGTGTTGCGGATGGTGCTCGGGCAGGGCATCACGCTGGCCATCGTCGGACTGGTGCTCGGCCTGGTGGCCAGCGTCGGCGCCGGCGCGTTGCTGGACGCGGCGTTCCCGGGGAGCGACGAGGATCCGAGATACTTCGTGTCGCTCCTGATGGTGATTCCGATCGTGCTCGCGGTCACCTTCCTCGCCGCGTATATCCCTGCTCGCCGCGCGTCGCGCGTGAACCCGATGCAGGCGCTGCGTTACGAATAAGACAAACACAAAGAGCACAAAGAGCACAAAGGGCACAAAGACGACAAAGAGCACGCGCCGCTACACCGAATCGGAATTCGCTATAGTTCGGACATCAGGCTGATCACGAGCACAGCCTCGTGATCGTCCAGTACGCCGACGTGCACGCAATCAGTATCGAGGCGGGCACGACGATGCGGCTGCGATACCAGGCGCGATCGGCATAGTGCCATCCGACGAGTAGAAATGCCGTGCCGATCACGGCCAACTGCCCCGCCTCGACCCCGAGATTGAAGGTCAGAAGCGCCGTCGCGAATTCGCCGCGCGGCAGCCCGAGCTCCTTGAGTGCGCCGGCGAAGCCCATGCCATGGAGCAGGCCGAACGCGAAGACGAGCGCGATGCGCCACGACCTCAATTCCGACAGCAGAATGTTTTCGATGGCGACATACATGATCGAGAGCGCGATCAGCGGCTCGACGAATCTCGGCGAGACCGCGATCACCCCGTACATGCTCAGTCCGAGCGTGATCGAATGCGCGACCGTGAACGCGGTGACCTGCCTCACGATGGAACGAACGCGGCCGCTCAGCAGATAAATGCCGAGCACGAACAGCATGTGATCCAATCCCATCGGCACGATGTGCGTGAAGCCGAGCGTCAGGTAGCGCCAGGCGGTGCCGAGGCGATCGATCGGGGGCGCTGGCGACCTCAACGCGAACGGCGCGCTGCTCTGGCCGCCTTCCAGCCATTCGGTCGCCGGAGATTCGGACGCCGAGTGCCGAACCGTCATCGCGTAGGACGCGAACGTCCAGCCGTAGGTCCACGTGAACTGACGTGCGTCGGACGGAATCGTGCCGCTCAACCGGATCGTCGCAACCGCGGACGACGCATCGACTCCTGACGAAACCGAATACGCAATCGCCGGACGATCGGCTGACGAGTCGAATTGAATCTTCACGCGCCGTCGAAACGTTTCGTCGAATGTCGTGAGCAGAGGTGGGAGCGTCGAGAGACTGATACTGGACGGCGGCAATTGGCCGTTGGACGCCGCGAGTTTCTCGACGAGCGCGGCCGCATCGGTCACCACGTCGACGTCGTAGCTTCGATCTTCGTGAAAGACGACGGACACGCGGGTCGTGCCGATCTCGTGCGCGTGAATCACGGGGGCGGTGAGCAGCACGACGACCGCAACGGCCAACACGCGCATGCCTAGCGACCTTCCGGACGCGCCGGCCGCAGATCGAAGGTGAGCGAGGCCCAGAAGCTGGCCCATTCGGCACTGGCGCCGGCAGGGGCGGGCACCATGTGGACAGCTTTGACGAGCCACATCCCGTCGGCTGGCAATTTGAACCGCACGCGGCCGTCGCTGTCCGAGCGCGCCGACAACTTCTCGAGCGGATTTCGGCGGTTCATGGCGACGACGAGCGCTCCCGCGAGCGGACCGTTCTCGTACGTCAAGCGGACTGGAAGATCCTCACCGGGATGGAGCGCGTACGGATTTTTCTCGGCAACGAGCTCGAGCGTGAATCCAAGCGGGCGGTCGCGCTGCTCCGCCGTCGCCGCCCCGGACAGAATCAGGCTCTTCGCGCAGCGCGAGAAAATCTCGCGCGCCTTGGCGCTGGTCTCGTTCCGGCGCGCTCGCATGGCGGCGATTGCATCGAGGCCTTCTTCTTTCAAGTACTGATTGAATTTCTCAGCCGTCATCTCGACCGGGCTCGGGTTGCTGCGGTAGCCGACGACGAGCAGGCCAGGTGTGGCGACGCGCAGAAAGCCCGCGGGATCGGCGCCGTCGCGGCCGACCAGCGGTTTGCGGCCGGCCGCGTCCTCGAAGACGAACTGGTTGATGAGCGCCGCATCGCGCGGAATCGGATCGCCAAGCAGGTCCTGTCCGACTCGTAACCGAACGCCGACGATCTGTCCTGATTCCGGCGAGAAGGTCGTCGGCTCGATCCACATGTCATGAGCGCTCAGCGACGCGCCGGTCATGACGATGGCCAACATCAGCAAAAGCTTTGGTTGAGACAAAGATCGACTTGGCACGTGCGACTCCATGCGCGATGCGTTGCGTTTGCGTTTACTGCTGCGACCCGCCGGGCGGCGGCGGCGTCGGCTGGGTTGGGACGTTCACGCCGCCGTGTCCCTGGAACAGACCCTGGTGCGCGGGCGCCAGGAACGGGAACTGCGGGTTGTAGTCCTTGTCGTTGACCTCTACGCCCCTGGCGAGACCGGCGGCGGGGTTGCCGGCGACGATCAGGCTAATCAACACGCTGTTGACATTGACCTGATTGCGATTCGGCGCGGTTCCACCGCCAATCCGGCGGCCGTTCGGAAACATCGAATCGATCGCGGCGTCCAGCGTGATCACGTCGCCGGTGAAGCCGTCGGCAATCGGGATCGGCCGTCCCAGGTTGATGGCGTTGATGATGTCGGTGCGCGGTCCTTTGAGCGTCGCGACCGTGGCGTCGGGAACGCCGAGCGCCTTGTAGATGCCGAGCGCCTCGGCGTCGCGTACCAGCACCGGAAACAACACGTCCGCGCCAAAGTTGGTCACATCGTGACTCGGGTTTGAGCGCAGATAGAGCGTTTGACGCTGCGTGCCGACGAGGCCGGCGTTGAACAGCGGAAGCGCGTTTCGACCGACCTGTACCCATTCGCCGGATCCCTTGAGGCCCGTGATGATGTTCGTCGCGTCCACTGTCTGCGTTTCTCGACGGCTGATGCTCGCCCACACGCGCAGAAGGCTGTCGGTCGAGCTCGATCGCAGCTGCCCGTTGTGCGGGATTCCGTTCGGGAAGATGTCCTTCATCGGAATCTCGAGCGCGATCGAAAAGAGATTGAAGCCGGTGAACACGTCCTTGGCCGGCGGACGGCGCGCGCCAGGAATGCCTCCGAGATCGGTGCTGGCGAGATTGACCAGATCGAAGATGCCTTTTTCATCCAGCTGGTACGGATCGTCGAACTGGCCGGCAATCACACGGCCGCCGTTCGACAGCGGATGGATGAAGGTGTCGACAAACGCCTGATCGTACAGGCCGACTTCGCGGCTCGTCGGATCCTTGGAGTCGTACCCTTTGAACGGCGCGAGACCGTACACGAGGCGATCCGTCTGCGGGCCGTGGTTGTTGGGCAACACCGCAAGATTCCTCGCGAGTACGGTGACATCGTCGTCGTCCCGCCGGCGGTCCCAATCGTCGTCGTCGCGCACGATGCGCGTGACCTTCATCGTCTCGGTGCCGCCGGTGATTTGCCACAGCAGTTCGTTGCCGCCGCCCAGCGGATCCGCCGCGCTCGGCGGCGCTTCAGGATTCAGGCGGTTCCTGAACTCCACGCGGTAGACGATGCGGTCCTTCAGACTCTTGCCTTTGGCGATGTGGAACTCGTAGCGGTAGCCGTTGCAGGCGCGGAGTCCCTGGTTCCCCTGACCCGGCTCGTGGAGCGGGTTGAAGTCCATCACCAGGTACAGTTTGTCGTGCGAGCCATTCGACACCCACGCGAACGTGTCGGTGTTGTCGGCGCACGGCTCGTTCAGGATGGCGAGGGCTTCTCGATGACTCGAGGCCCTGGTGCGTTCGGTGGTAGCCACGACCGCCGCGGCGACGGTGGCGGCCACGGTGATCGCACTGATTGCTTTGTTCATGTGGCGCTCTCCTCTCAGTGGCGAGACCATCTCGCCACTGCCCGTCCCTAATACGGCAGGGAGCGCCAAACGGATTGGACTATCTGATCAGCCTCATCGGACACACTCGTGCCGGCCGGGATGTGCTCGCCGGCCGCTACCCGTTCCGCGTTCTCACCAAGTAAGAGCCGTTCGGACGTCGCGCGATCAGTCGCGCGCCGGCGCGCTGCTCGTACGCGACGCGTTTCGGCCGAGCAGGTCGTTCAACTCGTACAACCGGCCGTTGGCGATCACCCGCCGAACTTTGTGCGCGTTCGCGATGTTGACGAGCGGATCGCCGTCCACGAGCACGAGGTCGGCGAGTTTGCCCGGTTCGATCGTCCCGGTGTCGAGAGCGAGCGCCTTGGCGGGATTCACGGTCGCCGCTTTGAGCGCGTCGAAGTTGCTCATGCCAGCGAGCGTGTAGCCGATCAGCTCGCCGTGGAGGTTGACGGCATTCGGCGTATCGGTGCCCGCGACGATGAGGCCGCCCGCGCGCATGATGTCCATCACCATCTTGCCGCTGCCGCCCATCGGGTCGGCGCCGGGGAACGGCGCTGCGCCCGGCTGCGCCGCGACCTGCGCGCGAATCCAGTCGGGATACAAGGTGAATCGCGGATCGTTCTTGAGATCCGGCTCGGTCTCGAACAGCCGCCGCGCGCCGACGCCGAAGATCATCGGACACAGGATGCGCTGGCTCTTGCCGAACAGCTGCACCACGTCCTCGTAACTGCGCTGCAGCGTCGCGATCTTCGGCGAGTAGCCGCGCCGGCTCGTCGCCGCGGTGTGCTCGGTGTTGTCGACGCCGACGAAGGCCGCCGGATAAATCTCGTGCGTCGCTACAGGGACGCCGATCGAGTGCGCGAACTCCACCATCCGCTGCTGCTGCAGGTCTGGCAGCCGCACGTAGCTCTTGATCAAGTCGTGCTGCAGCACCTTGGCGCGCTGCAGCTCCATCTCGAACTGTGCGACGCTGGAGATCGCAATCCCCATCTTGTAGTAGACGCGCTGCCACTCCATCAGATAGCCGGTGCCGTAGACGCGCGGTCCCGGACGCACGCCCGCTTCGTTCGCTTCGCGCTCTTCGACCGCTTCGTACGGCGTGTTGCCCGGACTTCTCACCGTCGTGATCCCGAACGCAAGCCACGCGCGTCCCTGCGATTCGCCGTAGTCGGGCTGGAGGTGGGAGTGGAACTCGACCAGCCCCGGCATCAGCGTCTGGTTCGACGCGTCGATCACCTGGGTATTGTTCGCAGCGGCGTGATGTGCGTCGGCATGCGCCACGACGCTCGTGATCCTGTTGCCTTCGATGACGACGTCCACGTTGGTCTTTGCCGTCGGCGTCTTCATGTCGACGACTTTTCCGGCGTGCACAACGAGCCGCGTTGTCGGAATCGCGGGTGTGTATTTCAGATCGAGCGGAACGGTCCGCGTCTCGCCGGTCTCGATGTCGACGATGCGGAGCTTGTCGAGGCTTTGATAGAGGATGTGGCGCGAGTCGCCCTGCCAGCTCGGCGAGTGGGCGCTCTCGCTGGTCACGCGCCGCGGCGGACCGAGCGGTTCGCCCGACGCCGCGACCGGCCACACCGACAGCGCTCCTTCGTAGATCGCCGCCATCTTCGTCCCGTCGGGCGACCACGCCGGTCCGCATCCGCCGCGTGAGTCGATCGACAGCAGCGGCGCCGGCGCGAAGAATCTGTCGGAGCCTCCGCCGGTCGCCGAGATGGTCAGCACCTGGTTCGTGCCTTCGCGGAAGCGGCGCGTCATCGGCGCAATACCGGCGAGCGCGAGCCGCTTGCCATCCGGCGACCACACCGGCGCGCCCGGCTGCGGCAGCTGATCGTGGACCTTCGTCACCGTGCCGCTCGCGACGTCGAGCACCGAGATCTGTGCGACGCGCCACATGCCGTCGACATTGAAGAAGGCGATCCGCTTCCCGTCCGGCGACCAGCTCGCTCCCTGCGGCTGCGTCGTCAGCTTCGTGACCGCGCGGCTCTGGCCCGTGTTCATGTCGCGGATCCAGAGCTGCAGGTGCTCGCTGTCCTTGTCCGACGAGTACGCGAGCTGCGATCCATCCGGCGACCACGCGGGATCGGTATCGAGCGCCGCGTCCTTCGTGATGTTCACGGGTTTGCCGCCAACCGGCATCACGTAGATGTCGCCGACTGCCGCAAAGGCGATCTGCTTGCCGTCCGGCGAGACGACCGGCCGTACGATGCCGAGCACCTGCCGCGGCACCGTTGACGTAAAGTCTCGCTTGCGGCGCGTGTACATCGTCGCCGCGCGATTCACCTGCATCGTCGCGGAGAACTCAATCGTCTGAGGTGCGTTGCCCGCAGCGGTACGGCGCCGGATCTTGCCGTCGGAGACGTAGTAGAAATCGGACGGCGTCCAGCTCGCGCGGAACGGGAACACGTTTTCGTCGGCGGTGATCGTCGTCCCGCCGATCTCGTAGCGCGAGCTCTCGGGCCCGCCCGTTGCGGCGGTGCCGCGGCCGCCGCCGGTCGTCACGTGGTACACGATTTCGCCTCGCGGCCCCCACGACGGCGCATCGACGCGGCCGCGAGCGCTCGCGACTTTGCGCTCGGCGCCGGTCGCGACGTTCACGGCCCACACCGACTGGCCGTCCTCGCGCGTCGACGCGAACGAAATCTCCTTGTCGTCGGGCGACCACGACGGCATGTAATCATCGGCGTTGTTCTTCGTCACCTGCGTGAGCTCGCCGCTCGCCACCGTCAGCGTCCAGATGTTGTAGTCGCCGCCGAGCGGATCGCCGCGGTCCGACGAGAACGCGATCCGTGTGCCGTCGTGCGACCAGGTCGGCTCGCGATCGTCGAACGGTCCCCACGTCAGCTTGTGCTGATTCGATCCGTCGGGCGCGACCGCCCAGAGGTCATAGCCGCCGTCGCGGTAGGCGAAGAAGGTGATCCATTTGCCGTCGGGCGACCACGTCGGCTGGCGGGCATCGTTGAAGAGATCGGTGATGCGCTTCGCGGTTCCGCCGGCGGACGGCAGCGTCCAGATGCTGCCCTGCATGTCGATGGCGAGCGTGCGGCCGTCGGGCGACACGCCGACCGACATCGAGGTCCCTTCGTGGACGGTGACGTCGATGAGCGCGGGCTTCGCCGGCTGCGCCCCGCGCAGCGTCAGCGCACACACGACGGCGGCCACGGGAACGAGCACCACCGCCAAACGTCTGCCGCGCATCACCAGCCTCCTCGTGGACCACTTTCAGCAGTCCACTCGATGGGAATCGCGGCGTATTGTTACACGGCTTCGATCGTGTACGGCGGGTTGAATTCCTGCACGCCGGCGACGCGGCGGGATGCGATCCAGCGCATCACGTAGACCGCTCGCGGATCGGTCTTGCTGAAGAAGCCGGGAACCACTTCGAGGAGCCCGTGTGAAAGCAGGTCGGGGAAATAGTCGATGTCGGGCTCCATCATGATGCACTTCTTGAAGCCGGCCTTCGTGCACTTGGTGTTCTCGTGGAACGTGAGCTGGAGGTTGGCCTCGGCGAGCTGGTTCTCCTTGTAGCTGCACGTCGCGCCGGCATGGAAGAACCCGGGGTTGAACTCCTGCTGGAACCGACCCTGCTCGGCGGCGCGCATGACTTCGTTGACCAGCGCGGGATCGACCCAGACGAAGAAGCGATCCTCCCTGAGGCCGAACTCGTCGTCCCACCGCATCGCCCGCATGTAGTCGAGCGGCGTCCCTACCGCCAGGTTGACGTTGCGCATCGCGGTGAAGATGTTCAGCGCATCGGCCACCACCGGGGCGTCGGCGCTGCCTTCGTCGCAGAACCCATTCCACCGATCGCGCGCCTCGGGCAGGACCGCCGAGAGGATGTCGCAGTAGTTGGGATGCGTCGTCTGAAGCGCGTCGAAGACAGCGGCGGTGAAGTTGAAGCGATGCTTCACCGGGATGAGCATCAGGTCGATTGGCTCAGTCCGCGTCTTCGAAACCTTGATGCCGTGAAATCCGGCGCCGACGTAGCCTTTCTTCGACGCGAGTACCGCATAGTTGTCGCCGGCATTGTCGAAGAACGGGACCTTGAAGGCCTGGACCGCGGTCTTCAGGTTGTCGGCGAAGTGCTGCTGCTGGTTGCCGTCGAGAATGCGGACGAAGACGTCCTTCGCATCGTTGATCAACGTGCGGCGGCCGTCGAAGATGCGGACGGTGAGAGTGGCCGTGTCGGGCATGCGCGCTCCTGTTGAAGACGCGCTAATTCTGCCGGAAACGGCTCGCCGGCCGCGATGCAAAATTCACACACGGCCGGCGATCACGTCGACGATCTTTTCTCCGTGGAACCGGCCGTTCTCGATGAAGATCGTCCCGGTCTCCACGCCGGCGATCGCGCCGCCGGCGACGAATAGATTGGGGACGTTGGTCTCGAAGGTCTCAGGGTGGTGGACCGGACCGTGCCGTTCGGTGAGCATCACACCGGCGCGGCACATCAACTCGGTATCGGCGCGATAGCCGGTCAGCAGGTAGACGGCGTCGGCTGACACCTCTTCTTCCCCACCTGACCCACCCGGCTCACCTGACCCATCTGCGCCCACCAGCACCACAGACGTCGGTCGAATCTCCTTCACGCAACGGCCGAACTTCGCCACGACCGATCCCGCCTTGATCCGGTTCTCGATGTCGGGGCGAACCCAGTACTTGATCGTCGATTTGAGCTGCGGTGCACGATGGACGAGCGTGACGTGCGCGCCTGCGCGATACATCTCCAGCGCCGATTCGGCGGCGGAGTTGCCGCCGCCGACGATGACGACGCGCTGACGGTAGTGAGGGTGGGGCTCCTTGTAATAATGATGCACGTGCGGCAGCTCTTCGCCGGGAATGCCGAGATAGTTGGGATGATCGTAATAGCCGATCGCGAGGATGACGAATCTCGCAAGCCGGACGCGGCGCACACCGCGTGTCGATCGCGTCTCGATCTCGAAGATCGGTGTCTCGGATCCACTCTCGTCCGGCCGTTCGCGCTGAATCGACAGTACCTTTTCTTCGAACGCGATCTGCAAATCGTAGGTGTCGACGACCTTGCGGTAGTAGTTCAGCGCTTCGGCGCGCGTCGGCTTCTCGTAGGGTGACACGAACGGCAGGCCGCCGATTTCGAGCAGCTCGGGCGTCGTGAAGAACACCATCTGCGGCGGGAAGTGATAGATCGAGTTGACGAGAACACCCTGCTCCACGACCAGGTAGTCGAGGCCGCGCTTCTTCGCGTTGATGGCGGAGGCGAGCCCGGACGGCCCGCCGCCGACAATGATCAGATCTCGAACGGACATATCAGCGGATAATACCGGAGCTTCTCTTTCGTAGGGCGGCCCTTTCAGAACCGCCGGGAGATGTACTCATGCGCCGAGCTTCATTGGCGATTCTGGTCTGCGCGATGGCGTTCACGACGGCGACGCCGCGCGCCGCGGGCAAGCGATTCATCGCCGAAACGGATCTGCTGAAATTCACGTGGATTGCGGATCCGCAGATATCGCCGGACGGATCGACGGTCGCATTCGTCCGCGTCACCGTCAACGAGAAGGAAAACCGCTACGAGTCGTCTCTCTACACCGTCCCGACAAATGGCAGCGAGAGCCCTCGCCGTCTGACCGCGAGCATCCGCGATACGTCGCCGCGCTGGGCGCCGGACGGCAAACGGATCGCATTCAACCGTGCGGCCGCGAGTCAATCGAGCGGCGGGGAAAACGTTGGAAAGACGCAGCCTCCACAGATCTTTGTTCTGTCGATGGACGGAGGCGAGGCGCGGCCGCTGACCGAGCTCACCGCCGCCGCCGGCGCGCCGGTCTGGTCGCCGGACGGACGGATGCTGGCGTTCACGGCGGCGATCGGGCGGGAGGCGCAGGACAAGCCAGAGGGGCGGGAGGGGCAGGATGGGAAAACCAAGAGCGACGTCAGGGTCATTACGCGCGCGGTGTATCGCTCGAATGGGAATCCCACGTATGTCGACTCCGAAAAGCACGAGCACATCTTCACGATGGCGGTATCCGATGGCGCATCCGACAAGCCGGCGCCGAAGCAGATCACCGATGGCGGGTTCGACGAGGGCAACATCACGTGGAGCCGCGACGGCGCGTTGATCTATTTCACGTCGAACCGCGTGCCCGAGGCGTACTACGAAGCCGACGATTCGGATCTCTACAGCGTGCCGGCTGCCGGAGGATCGATCACCAAGGTTGCCAGCATCGAGGGATCGATCGGCGGACTGAGTCTCTCGCCCGACGGAAAGCGCATGGCGTTTGTCGGCACGCTGCACGGGAATCCGGTGCGCTCGTACAGTCAGCCTGACTTGTGGGTCACCGATCTCATGCCGGGGAGCACGCCGAAGAATCTGACGGCGAGCTACGACTTCGACATCAGCAGCGGCATCGGCGGCGATCAGTCGGCGCCGCGCGGACGGAGCGCGACGCCGATCGTGTGGTCGTCGGATGCCAGCTCGTTAACCGTCGTCGTCGCCGAGCATGGCAGCGCGAACCTGAAGCGCGTCGCGATTGCGACCGGCAAGATCGATCCGCTGAGCGACGGCAAACAGGCGATCGCCGCCTACAGCGCGACGCCGGACGGATCGAAGATCGCCGCGATGATCTCGACCCAGACGAACATCGGCGATCTCTTCACGTTGGATCTCAGTGGAGCGCGTCCGCGGCAGATCACCCGTATCAACGACGACCTGTTCAAGGACATCCAGCAGAGCGATCCGGAGGAGATCTGGTATCGGACCTTCGACGGCAAGCAGGTGCAGGGCTGGATTCTCAAACCGCCGGACTTCGAGGCGAGCCGCAGGTATCCGCTGATCCTCGAAATCCATGGCGGGCCGCACTCGGCGTACGGCAACGCCTACACGCACGAGTTCCAGTGGATGGCGGCGAAAGGCTACGTCGTGCTGTTCACGAATCCGCGCGGCAGCACATCGTACGGTCAGGACTTTGCCAACATCATCCAGTACCACTATCCCGGCGACGACTACAAGGATCTGATGGCCGGCGTCGATGAAGTGCTGAAGAAAGGCTATGTCGATGCGAACCGCCTCGGCGTCACCGGCGGCAGCGGCGGCGGATTGCTCACCAACTGGACGATCACGCAGACGCAGCGCTTCAAGGCCGCGGTCGCACAGCGCGACATCGCCGACTGGTACGGCTTCTGGTTCACCGCCGACTTCACGCTGT
>DAIUKO010000078.1:0-24354 GCA_036848175.1 Vicinamibacterales bacterium
CACGACGAAGGCGCAGTACCTCTCGGACGGTCTCGTCTCGACGCCGTTCCAACCGTACCTGACGCTGAGCGGCACGAGCATGGCGTCGCCGGTCGTCGCGGGCACGGTCGCGTTGATGCTGCAGGCCAATTCGTCGCTGACGCCCAACGCGGTGAAGGCAATCCTTCAATACACCGCGCAGCAGTATTCGGGATACGACCCGCTGGCGCAGGGCGCCGGCTTCATGAACGCGCTCGGTGCGGTGCGCCTCGCGCAGTTCTATGCGAGCGCGCAGCCCGGTCAGCCGGTGCCGTCGCAGGCGATGTGGGGCAAGAGCATCATCTGGGGCAATCATCAGCTGAAAGGCGGCTTCCCGATGCCCTCGGCGAACGCCTTCGCCGTCGGCACGGACTGGGGCGTTGCCAAGACCAACGACGATTCCAACATCGTGTGGGGCGTTCAGTGCGGCAATGACGACTGCCTGAACATCGTCTGGGGCGTGAACGACTTCTCCAACATCGTGTGGGGCGTCAACATCGTCTGGGGCGTCGACGACGCGATGAACATCGTCTGGGGCACCGGCGCCGCGGGCGACGATCAGAACATCGTGTGGGGCGTCGATTGCGGCGGCGATGATTGCGACAACGTCACCTGGGGCGCCGACGACAATCAGAACATCGTCTGGGGCACTGCGCAGGCCGGCACGAGCATCATCTGGGCGACCAACGACCTGCTGAACATCGTGTGGGGTACGGCCGACGACGAGCAGAACATCATGTGGGGCACGGCCAACGATGCGATGAACATCGTCTGGGGCGTGAACGACGACAGCAACATCGTCTGGGGTGTGGATGATGCCGGTAACATCGTGTGGGGTGTCGCCGACCCCGCCGCCGGCATCGTGTGGGGAGTTCCCGTCAGCGGAAACGTCACTCCGCAGAGCTGGTCGTCGATGTTCAACACGCTCAGCGACGAGCAGCTGTTCGCCGTGCTGACGACGATGGGCAATCCGCTGCCCGCGCCGCAGCCGTCCGCACCTCCGCCGGCGCCGGCCGAACCGGCTCCGGCCGTTCCGGTTGAAGCGGCGCCAGCTCCCGTTGCGGATCCGGCGGCTCCGGCGCCGTCACCCGAGCCCGCGCCGGCCCCGGCGCCGGTGATCGAGCCGGCGCCCGCGCCGGTCGTCTATCCGGTGGCGCCGCCTGCGCTGCCGCCACCGCCACCGCCACCGCCCGTTGTCGTCGTTCCTGGAGGTAACTAGTTCATGGAGAAGATGCCTTACCGCCAGGAGCTCGACGTCAGGCTGATGGAGATGACGTCGACGCCGACCGCTGAGATTACGAGCACCGATTGGCAGGCGGGACTGCCGACGCTGTGCGGCAAGCAAGTAGTGCTGAGAGAGCTGCGCACGTCCGACGCCGCGTCGCTCTTCTCGCTGCTGACGACGCATGAAGTTTCGCGGTTCATCTCACCGCCGCCGACGAGTGTTGAAGGCTTCGAGCGCTTCATCGCGTGGACGATGCGGCAGCGCACGGCGGGTGCGTATGTCTGCTTCGCAGTGACGCTGAAGGGCTTCGACACGGCGATCGGCATCTTCCAGGTTCGTCAGCTCGATCCGACGTTCGAGAACGCCGAGTGGGGCTTCGCGATCGGATCGGCGTTCTGGGGCACGGGCGTGTTCCAGGACGGCGCGGAGCTCGTCGTCGAGTTCGCGTTCGAGACGCTCGGCGTGCACCGCCTCGAGGCGCGTGCGGCCGTGCAGAACGGCCGGGGGAACGGCGCGCTGCTGAAGCTCGGCGCAGTGCAGGAGGGGCTCCTGCGCAAGTCCCTGTTCAACAACGGCAAATACATCGATCAGGTGTTGTATACGATTCTCGACGAAGACTGGCAGTCGGCCCGCGAGACGGTCTCGCGTTCGTACCTGGGTGCACGAGTTCACTGAAGTTTGTTCGATTGCAGTTCGGCAAGGGCCGGCACCCGACGTGCCGGCCCTTGGTTTGTACGGCGTGTCATTCCCGCAGCACGCCGACCGGATCGGTGCGCGCCGCGCGCGCCGCGGGCGCGTAACACGCTGCGGCGGCGACCGCGGCGAGCAGCAGCGCGACCAGCGCATAGGGACCCGGTTCGGCGGCGCCGACGTCGAACAGCAGTCCACGGATCGCTGAAGCGGCCGCGCGCGCGGCGATGAGTCCGGCGCCGATTCCTACGATCACGCACGCGAAATCCGTTCTCAACACGAGCGCGACCAGACCCGTGGGCGACGCGCCGAGCGCGGCGCGGATGCCGAGCTCGCGCGACCGTTCGGCGACGGCATGTGCGCTCACGGCGTAGATGCCGCATGCCGTCAGCGCAAGCGCAGCGTAGCCGAAGAGCGCCACGACCCACATGCTGAACCTCCGGACCGCGAGGGTGTTGTCCACCGCCTGCTCGAGCGTTCGCACGTCGGCAGCCGGGACGTCGGGATCGGCGCCGGCGAGCGCCGCCCGCGCCGCGGTGGCCAGCGTCAGCGGGGCCTCACTCGTTCGGATCGTCCAGAACTGGTTGTTCGTGATCCAGATGACGTTGCGCTCCGGCAGTTGTGCGAACGGCACGTACAAATCCATCGTCGCGGGGCTGTCGAGCCCGTAGTGCTTCACGTCGCCTACCACGCCGACCACTTCGACTCGTTGAACGACCTTGGTCGCCGGCTCGATGACGACGTGGCTGCCGATCGGATTCTGATTCGGCCACAGCCGCTCGGCCATCGTCTTGTTAACGATCGCGACGTCGACGGCAGGCGCAGCGTCGCGTTCGTCGAAGGCGCGTCCCCGCAGAAGGCGGATGCCCATCGAGTCGAAATAGCCGGACGACACGACGCGGTACTCGGCCTCCGGAACATCGTCGGCCTTGAACGGACGGCCGTCGACGACAACGTCCACGCTCGCGCGCATGCCGCTCAGCGGCAGCAGACTGACGCCGCCGACCGCCGTCACGCCGGGCAGCGCACGCAGCCGGTCGGCGAGCCGATGCTGAAAGGCGAGCACGCTCGCGCGATCCGGATAGCGATCGCGTGCGAGCGAGACGCGCATCGAGAGCACGCGCGTCGTATCGAAGCCGGCGTCGACGTCGTGCACG
The DNA here is from genome assembly GCA_036848175.1 of Vicinamibacterales bacterium. GTDB lineage: Bacteria > Acidobacteriota > Vicinamibacteria > Vicinamibacterales > CAVVIG01 > QHWF01. The sequence continues at coordinate 3,091 of DAIUKO010000078.1, forward strand.
CGTTTGAAGCTCTGAAGGAGCAGCAGCGTCGCGAGAGAGAGCACCAGCGAGATCGCGACCTCGGCGCCCACGAGCCAGCGTCGGATCACGAGCGAGCGGCGGCTGCCGCTCGTTCTGCCGTAGCCGGTGAGGCCGGCCGCCGCATCGACGCGGCTCAGATGCCACGCCGGCGCGACGCCGACCGCGACGCCGGTGGCGAGCGTGATGCCGATGCCGAAGATGAGGACGCGCCAGTCCAACGAGACGTCGCTCGCGCGCGGCATCGTCGCCGGCGCGAGCGCGAGCAGCGCGCGGACACCGAGCGCCGCGAGCGTCAGTCCAACGACGCCGGCAGCGATCGCGGGGACGAGGCTCTCGGTCAGTAATTGCAGCGCCAGCCGTCGGCGGCTGATGCCGAGTGCCGCGCGGACTGCGAGCTCGCGCTGCCGCGCCGCCGTGCGCGCCAGCGTCAGGCTCGCCAGGTTGACGCAGGCGAGCAGGAGCACGAGCGCGACCGCCGCCAGCAGCAACCGCAATGTCGGCGCGTAATCGCCGACGATCTGATCGTGAAGCGGAACGACGCTGACCGCGACCTTGCGCGAGCTCGATTGCGGTCGAAGGCGGCGCAGTTCGCCGGCCACCACGGTCAGTGCGCCTTCCAACTGCCGGCGCGATACACCGGGACGCAGCCTGGCGATCAGCCGGAGGAAGCTGACGTCTCCTTCGACGCGTCGCGCCTCCGCCTCGACGATCGGAACTGCGAGCTCGGCATTCCGGATCGGAAACACGAATGACGGCGGCAGCACGCCGACGACCGTATAACTGGCGCCGTTGAGCGTGAGCGCACGGCCGACGATCGTCCGGTCGCCGCCGAAGCGCCGCGTCCACAGGCCGTGCCCGAGAAGGACGGAGCGCCCGTCGTCGCCGTCTCGAGATTCGAAGACGCGGCCGACCAGCGCGCCGACTTGCAAGACCTCGAAGGCGTTCGCAGACGTACGCATGCCCTGCAGGCGCTCCGGCGATCCGACGCCGGTCAGGTTCGCGCTCCATGGCGCGAATCCGCCGATGGCTTTGGCGCCGGTGTCGCGCTCGCGAATGTCGACCAGCTCCTGCATCGCGAACGCAGTCTGCGTGCCGTCGGCGCGAATCGAGAAGAGCCACATCAGGCGCGACGGATCGCCGTAGGGCAGCCGGCGCAGGACGACCGCGTTGAGCACGCTGAACATCGCCACGGCCGCGCCGATCGCGATCGCCAGCACGGCGATCAGCAGCGTCGTGAAGAGCGGACGCCTCCGCGACGCGACGATCGCCTGGCGCAGGTCGTACAGCCACGCGCTCATCGAGCCACGCTCTCCACGAAACGCCGCGCGTCTGCCCGCGAAAGGACGAAGCCGGCGTCGGCTTCGCTGAACAGCTCCCGGTAGGATTGCACGGCGCGCATCAAGCCATCGCCGCTGTGCCGGCGCGAGGCGAGCAGGTAATGTCCCAGTTCGTGAGCGATGACGCGGCCGAACGCCCGGCCAATGACGCGCTGCCGCAACTCGGACGGCCAGCGGTCCTCGCCGGCGTCGCCGATCCGCGCGAAGCCGAGCGATTGGAGCAACAGATCGAAGTACACCGTGATCAGGGAGAACGGCGTCCCGTCGTCGGCAAACGTGATCGCGCCGAGCGCCGCCGGCGTGAACAACGACCGTGGGATCCCCGATCGCGCGATTCGTACCGTCAGAACGATGGCTTCGTCCGGTGCGGAGGCGCAGGGGAGGGTGCGATCGACGACGACGTGGTAGCGCGACCAGATGTGGGCGGTCTCGTGGACGGCGGCGGCGGTGACGGCCGGCGAGACGGTCGGTTCGGACGCGAACGCGAGCGCGACGTGGACGGGTCGCGCCCCGGCAGTGGCGACGGCGACGGCCAGCAGCAGCGATGGAATCGGCATGAGGTCATGGTAAGGACCGGCCTGTCATGAGCCAAATTCTTTGTCGTCATCAGAACGATGAAGTATTCTCATTGACGACATGGACCTCGAAGTGCGGCACCTCAGGCTCGTTTCCGCCGTCGCCGACTGCGGCAGTCTCACGCGCGCGGGCGATCGCTTGCATCTCACCCAGTCGGCGCTCAGCCATCAGCTGCGCGACATCGAGTCGCGCCTTGGCGCGGCGCTGTTTCTCCGCGTCGGCAAGCGGCTCGTGCTCACCCCGGCCGGCGAGCGTCTGCTGGCCTCGGCGCGCGAGGTGCTCGCGCGTCTTCATCAGACCGAGCACGACATCCGGCAGATGGGCCGCGATCGCGCAGGCGTGCTGCGGCTGACCACCGAGTGCTACACCTGCTATCACTGGCTGCCGCCGCTCCTCACCAAGTACCGCCGCAAGTTTCCCCGCGTCGAAGTGCGCATCGACGTCGACGCGACGCGAACGCCGGTGGAAACGCTGCTCGCGGGAAAGGTGGACGTCGCGCTGATGAGCACGCCGGTCCGCGATCGACGCCTGACCTCGACGCCGATCTTCGACGACGAAGTGGTCGTGATCGCGGCGACGACGCATCCTTTCGCGAAGAAGACGCACGTCAAAGTGGCCGACATGCACGGCGAAACGCTGCTCCTCTATCCGCCGAAAGAGGACAGTCTGATTCTGAATCAGGTCCTGCTGCCGGCTGGCGCGGTGCCGGGACGCATCGACGAGGTTCAGCTCACCGAGGCGATCATCGAACTGGTCAAGGCGGGATTGGGCGTGAGTGTCATCGCGCGTTGGGCGGTCGAGCCGGTCGTCAAATCCGGTGCGCTGGTTGCGCGTTCACTCGGCGCGCGCGGCCAGCACCGGCGCTGGAGCGCGGTGATGCCGAAGGATCTGGCCAAGGCGGACTTCGTCCGCGAGTTCATCGACCTGCTGGTGGAATACGCGCCGGGTCAGACGGCGCGGATCGCGCGCGCGGCCGGCTCATAGCTTCACCGTCCACCGGACGTCTGCTTGACGGCGACCTTGCCGGGCACGCCGATGGCGGCGCCATCCGGCGCGCGGCGATCGGTGCCGCCCTCGAGGACGTCTTCCTTGGCGTTGTAGACGATCACCTGCGCGACGCCTTGGGCGCCGCCCGACTGCAGCGCGTGTCCGCGCTTCTCGAGCTCCGCGATCGTGTCGGCCGAGAAGGCGTACTTCTCGTACTGAATCTTGTCCGGCAGCCACTGGTGGTGGAACCGCGGCGCGTCCATCGCTTCCTGCGCGTTCATGCCGAAATCGACGACGTCGATGATCGTCTCGAGCACGGTGTTGATGATGGTGCGGCCGCCGGGACTGCCGGTGACCATGAACAGCTGACCGTCTTTCGCGAGGATCGTCGGCGTCATGCTCGAGAGCATGCGTTTGCCGGGCTCGGCGAGGTTCGGCTTGGTGCCAATCAACCCCTCGGCCGTGGTGATCTCGGGTGCGGCGTTGAAGTCGCCCATCTCGTTGTTCAACAGGAAGCCGCCGCCGGGGACGACGATCTTCACGCCGTATCCCGCTTCGAGCGTGTAGGTCATCGACACGGCATTGCGGTTCCCGTCCACCACCGAGATGTGCGTCGTCTCGTCGCTCTCGTGCGACCACTCGAACGTCGCCGGCGACGACGCCTTCGTCCGCGTCAGGTCGATCGTCTTGCGCAGCTGAGCGGCGTAGTCCTTCGATGTAAGGCGCGCGATCGGCATGTCCTTCTCGAAGTCGGGGTCGCCGAGATAGTGCGCCCGATCTGAGTAGGCGCGCTTCATCGCCTCCGTCATCAGATGCACGGCCGAAGACGAGCCGGGTCCCATTTTCGCGAGGTCGTAGCCCTCGAGCACGTTCAGCATTTCAATCAGGCCGACGCCGCCGGAGCTGATCGGCGGCATCGAGATCACGTCGTAGCCGCGATACGTGCCTGTGACGGGCACGCGTTTCTTCGCCGTGTACTTCTTGAGATCCTCGCGGGTGATCAGACCGCCGTGCGCGAGCATCTCCTTCTCGAGCGCCAGCGCCGTCTCGCCTTCGTAGAATCCCGCCGGACCTTGATTGCCAATCCGTTCGAGCGTGCGTGCGAGCTCCGGCTGCTTCAGCGTGTCGCCCGGTTCGTAGGGCACGCCGTTCCTCGTGAACTGCGCCACCGACGCCGGATACTTCTGCATCGTTCGCATCACGCTCTTCAGCGATCGCGACAGGCCGTCCGTGACGGGGAAGCCATCGCGGGCCAGCGCGACCGCCGGCTCGACGAGCCGCTTCCACGGAAGCTTGCCCTGGTCCTTCCACGCCATGTGCAGTCCGGCGACGGTGCCGGGCACGCCGACCGAGAGATAGCTGTTGTGGTGGAGATCGCTGCTGTACTGACCGTTCTCCAGGAACATCGTCGGCGACGATTTGGCCGGCGCCATCTCGCGGAAGTCGTACGCGACCGCTTCGCCGTTGGCCGGGCGATACACCATGAAGCCGCCGCCGCCGATGTTGCCGGCATAGGGATAGACGACGGCGAGCGCGAACGCCGTGGCGACCGCGGCATCGACGGCCGTGCCGCCGTCCTTGATCGCGTCGGCGCCGATGCGCGACGCGATCTCGCTCTGCGCTGCGACCATTCCCCGTTGCGCGCGGACCGGCACCGAGACGGCGCCGGCGGTGAGCGACAACGCCGCGCACGCGACGACGACGATGAAGAATTTGAATTTGGACATGGAGCGGATTATATGCGTTTCAACTTCCATCGACCTCGACGGAAGACGATCGCACTGACAACGGCCATCGACGAAAACGCGATCGGCACCGCCAGGAAGACGCCGATCGGGCCGAGCCCGAGCGGACGCGCCAGGATGTACGCGATCGGAATCTCGCCGAGCCAGCAACAGAAGACGTTGATGATCGTCGGTGTCCACGTGTCGCCGGCGCCGTTGAACGATTGCGTGAGCACCAAACCGTACGCGTAGAACGGAAAGCCGACGCCGACGATGCGGAGGCTCTGCGCCGCGATCGGCTTGACCAGCGGATCGCTCGTGAACACGCCGACGATCGCGTCGGCGAAGATCACGAAGATGACGCCGACGCTGCCGAGCGTGGCGAGGTTGTAGAGACACGCGCGCCACACCGACGCTTCGGCGCGGTCCGGTTTCGCGGCACCGAGGTTCTGTCCGACGAGCGTCGCCGCGGCGTTGGACAGACCCCACGCCGGCAGCAGCGCGAAGATCACGATGCGGAAGGAGATCGTGTTGCCGGCCACCGCGTCGGCGCCGAACGACGCGATGATGCGCACCAGTCCCACCCAGCTGGTCATGGCGACGAGCGACTGGAACACCGCGCTGCCGGAGATGCGGACCATGGTCATCATCACCTGCGGATCGAGGCGCAGGTGGCGGCGCTCGATCGCGATGCGGCCGCGGCCGCGCCACAAGACGTACAGCTGCACGAGCACGCCGACGCCGCGTCCGGTTGTCGTGGCGACCGCAGCGCCGGTCACGCCCAGCTGAGGGAATGGTCCCAGACCGAGAATCAGGCACGGGTCGAGCACGATGTTGATCGCGTTCGCGATCCACAACACCCGCATCGCGATCGCGGCGTCGCCGGCGCCGCGGAACACCGCGTTGATCAGGAACAGCATCACGATGACGATGTTGCAGCTCAGCGCGATCGACGTGAACGACGAGTGCGCGAGGACGCCGGGTGTCGCACCCATCAGAACCAGCAGCGGCCGGGCGAAGAGGAAGCCGCAGATACCGAGCGGCACCGCGACGAAGACGCCGAGGAGGATCGCCTGGACGGCGGCGCGCGCCGCGCCGTCGAAATCACGCTCGCCGACCCGGCGCGCCACCGTCGCGGTGGCGCCGACGCTGAGGCCCGCCATCGCCGCGTAGACGATCGTCAGCATCGACTCGGTCAGACCGACGGTCGCCACGGCGTCGGCCCCGAGCCGCGACACGAAGAACACGTCCACGACCGCGAACACCGATTCGAGCGCGAGCTCGAGGACCATCGGAACCGCGAGCAGGAGAATCGCGCGGCCGATGTCGCCTTCGGTGTAGATGCGATGCGATCCGGCGAGCGATTCGCGAATCGTCGCCCACCAGCTCGGGGCGGCTTGAAGTCTGAAGTCTGACGTCTGAAGTTCGGATTGAAGTTCGGAACGACTCACCGCTGTCCTCCGCATATTTCCGACCTGGTGACGTGACGGAGCCTTGTCTCCGCTCGTCCTGAGCGAGTCGAAGGCTCACCATGAGCGGGCTCGCCGTGCCGCGGACGCGACCCGATCAACGTGTGCTCTTACGAGCGTCGGATTGGGAGTGCGGTCGGCGAAGCTACTGGCGAGTGGCTACGTGCGGGGTGTGCATGAACATGAGGCGAACATCCTAGCCGTTCTAGGGGATGTACGCAACGGCATCGATTTCGACGACGAGCCCGTCGCCGGGCAGACCGACGACCTGCACGGTCGTGCGCGCCGGACGGTGATCGCCGAACATCCGCGAGTAGACGGCATTCATCCGGTGGAACTCGCGCATGTCGACGAGGAAGACGCCGCAGCGCAGCACGTGCTGGAGGCTCGAGCCCGCCGCCTCGAGGATGGCCTGGACGTTCTTGAGGCACTGCTCGGTCTGCCGTTCGATGTCGTCGCCGGCGAGTCTGCCGGTCGCCGGATCCATCGCGGCCTGACCGGAGACGAAGATCAAACGCTCGAATCCCATCCCCGGCGAGTATGGTCCGACAGGTTTGGGAAGGTTGGCGGCGTGAACAGGTCGGTGAGCCACACGATTCCTTTCGGCATCGACCGCCGCGACCGGCGGCCGGGTGTCGCGCAGGCCTTCAGGCCTGCCGAGGGCCGCCGGTGCAGGCCTGAAAGGCTGCGCAACCGCCGACCGCTCTGAATATCATCACGAGTATGTCATCGCTGTGCACGCTTCTGAGCATTCGACATCCGATCATCCAGTCAGGCATGGGCCGCGTCGCCGGACCGGATCTGGCAGCGGAAGTGTCGCGCGCCGGCGGACTTGGAATCCTCGCCGGCTTGAACGTGCCGGCCGATGCCCTGCGCGCGCAGATTCGTCAGCTGCGCAAGCTCGCCGGCGATGCGCCGTTCGGTGTCAACCTGTGGCTGCATCCGGATCTGCAGCCGCCGATCCATCCCGCACGCATCCGGGCCGACGACATCGCGTCGGTGAACGCCGCGCTGAACGCCGCACGACGCGCGGTCAACGTCCCTGAATCGACGGAGCCGCCGGCGCCTCGTCCCGATCTGGTGCCTGAGGCGATCGGCGTGATTCTCGACGAACGCGTCCCGGTGTGGAGCGTCGGTCTTGGTCTGCCCGACGCGGATCTCGTGCTGCGGTGCCACGAGCGCAACGTCCGCGTGATGGTGATGATCACCAACGTCGAGGACGCACGATCCGCCGCGAAGCTCGGCGTCGACATCATCGTCGCGCAGGGCGCCGACGCCGGCGGTCATCGATCGACGTGGCGGGCGGGCGCGCGCGCCGACGTCGGCACCTTCTCGCTGATTCCCGAGGTCGTCGATGCGGTCGGCGTTCCCGTCGTCGCTGCCGGCGGTATCGCGGACGGCCGCGGTCTCGTCGCGGCAATGGCGCTCGGCGCGTCCGGCGTGCTGCTCGGCACGCGCTTCGTGGCCACGCGCGAATCGCTCGCGCCGGATTCGTGGAAGCGGGCGATTCTGAGCGCGGCGAGCGATGCGACGGCCGTCACTGCCGCGTTCACCGGCCTGCCGGCGCGCGTGCTTCGCAATCGATTCGTAGACGACTACGAGGCGAGCGGCGCGCCGGTGCTGCCGGGACTGCTGCAGGCGTCGCTCGAAGAACCGATCTGGACGGCGGCGAAGCGCGACGATCGAGCGGACTATTACCCCTTGTATGCCGGTCAGAGCGTGGGCGTGATTCACGACGTGCCGGCGGCGGGTGACGTCGTGCGAACGATCGTCAAGGAAGCAGACGCAGTCACGCGGAACCTGAGGACCGCTTTCAATGCGAACCCGTAGGGGCCGACCCATGTGTGGGCCCGCGACGGACACGCAGGTCCGCCCCTACGTTTCAACTTGTCGTCCTAACCTGTTTCCACGGGTCTCGCTGGATCCGCGGACCACTCGCTCCACGATCCGGGATACAACTTCGCGCCGGTGAGTCCGGCGTGCTCGAGCGCCAGCAGGTTGTGGCACGCGGTCACTCCCGATCCGCAATAGCACACCAGACGATCGGCGGGGACATCGCCAATCGATCGCTCGATGCGCTCGCGCAGATCGGCGGGCGCTCGGAACAAGCCGTGCTCGTCGAGGTTCCACTGAAAGAAGTGATTCGCGGCCCCGGGGATGTGTCCCGGTTTCTTGTCGATCGGCTCGGTCTCGCCGCGATATCGCTCCGGCGCACGTGCGTCGACGAGCGTGGTTTCACCGGTCGTGAGCGACAGCGACACGCGGCTGACGTCAACGACCATGTTCGCCCGCGGCGCGGCAACGAACGTGCGCGGTTCGCGACGCTCCTCGCCGCTCGCCGTCGGCCGGCCTTCGGCGGTCCACTTCGCGAGGCCGCCGTCGAGCACCGCGGCGGCGTCGTGACCGAGCCAGCGCACCATCCACCACAGCCGGCTCGCGTACATTCCGCTGTCCTGGTCGTACGCGACGACCTGCATACCACTCGTGAGGCCGAGGCGGCCGAGGGTCTGTGCAAAAGTGCGCGGATCTGGCAGTGGATGACGTCCATTCGTCCCGGTCCTGGGACCCGCAAGGTCGTGGCCGAGATGCGCATACACCGCACCGGGGATGTGTTGTGAGACATACGTCCGCTCTCCCCAGGCCTCGTCGTCGAGCTTGTAACGGCAGTCGACGATGACGAACGCGGAGTCTGACAGATGCGCGGCTAACACGTCGGTCGAGATCAGCGTCGTGAAGGACATGCGCGTACGATACCATCGCGCCTCGCCTGCCAACCATCGCTTCATGCCTCTCGTCTAATCAACGTTCAATGCTCGCCGCCCTCGCGCTCGCCGCCGTCGCCTCCGCATCCGGCGCAGGCTCCAATCGGATCGAAGCGACGTCGATCACCGATGCGGTGCCGACCGCAATTCGCGTCTCGGGAGAGATCAGCGAGGAAGTGTGGCAGCGCGCGACGCCGATCGACGCCTTCGTCCAGCGCGAGCCGAGCGAAGGCGGCGAGCCGAGCCAGCGCACCGAATTCCGCGTCGTCTTCGACGCGACGACGCTGTACGTGAAGGTGCGCGCGTTCGATACCGAGGCGGCGAAGATCGCCACCTACCTCACGCGTCGCGACGCCGATTCGCCGTCGGACTGGGTGCGCGTCCTCGTCGATTCGTACCACGACAAGCGGACCGCGTACGAGTTTGCCGTCAACCCGTCCGGCGTGAAACAGGATCGCTACTGGTTCAACGACAAGGATCGCGACGACGGGTGGGATGCGGTGTGGGACGTGAAGGTCGCGCGCGATCAGGGCGGATGGTCGGCGGAGTTTCACATCCCGTTCTCGCAGCTGCGCTTCACGCCGACCGGCGCGAACACGTTCGGGTTCGCCGTGTCGCGCACGATCGGCCGGCTCAACGAAACGTCGACGTGGCCGCTGCTCGCGCGCAGCGCGCCCGGCTACGTGTCGTCGTTCGGCGAAGTCGGCGGCCTGTCGATGACGGCATCGCCGAAGCGGCTCGAACTGCTGCCCTACGCGGTCACGGATCTCACGCGCGAGCGGCCCGGCGACAATCCGCTGGCCAGCGCCTCGAACCCCGGCGCGTCGGTCGGGATGGACATGAAGTACGCGCTCACCCCCGGACTCACGTTGACCACGACGATCAATCCGGATTTCGGACAGGTCGAGGCGGATCCCGCGGTCGTGAACCTGAGCGCGTTCGAAACGTTCTTCTCCGAGCGCCGGCCGTTCTTCGTCGAAGGGTCGGGCATGTTCCGCTTCGACTCGGATTGCATGGACGGTCCGTGTCAGATGTTCTACTCGCGGCGCATCGGCCGATCGCCGCAGGGCGTCGGCGATCTGCCCAGCGGCGCCAACGTCTACACCGAGTCGCCGGCGCAGACGACGATTCTCGGCGCCGGCAAGCTCACCGGCCGCGTCGGCCGCTTCTCGATCGGTGCGATGACCGCGGTCGCCCAGCCTGAGTACGCCATCGTCCTCGACCTCACGCAGAAGTACCGGCAGCCAATCGAGCCGTTGACGACCTACTCGGTCGGACGCGTGCGGCGCGAGTACGCGAACCAGTCGTCGGTCGGGTTCATCTTCACGGCGACGAACCGTCAGCTCGCCGATGCCATGCGATCGACGCTCGCGTCGAGCGCCTACAGCGGCGGCACGGACTGGGACCTGCGGATCAAGAAGAATTACAGCGTCACCGGCTATCTCGTCGCGAGCACCGTGCGCGGCGAGGCGGCGGCGATCACCACGATCGAGCAGAACAGCCGCCACTATTTCCAGCGGCCGGACGCCCAATCGCTGGTCCTCGACCAGGACGCGACGTCGTTGAACGGGACGAGCGGGCGCATCGGGATCGGCAAGATCGCCGGACAACACGTGCGCTTCAACGCGCAGGTCGGCTTCAAGTCACCCGGCTTCGATCTCAACGAGGTCGGCTTCCTCCGCCGCGCCGACGAGACGTGGATGTCGAACTGGTTTCAGATCCGCAGCGACAAGCCGAACAAGTGGTTTCGCAGCCGCAACTTCAACATCAATCAGTGGGCCACGTGGAACGCCGACGGCGATCGGCTGTTCGGCGGCCAGAACGTGAACGGCAACGTCACGTTCCTCAACAGCTGGTCGACCGGCGGCGGGTTCAACTGGCAGCAGATGGGATTCGACGATCGGTTGACGCGTGGCGGACCCGCTGGATTCACCAACGGCTACCGCACCGGCTGGTGGTGGCTCGAGTCCGACGCTCGCCGTCGACTGTCAGTCAACCTGTTCAACGGCGGCGGCCGCAACGGCGTCGGATCGTGGTTTCGCGATCACGAGATCGAAGCGACCTACCGGCCGATGTCGGCGCTCACCTTCACGCAGGGCGTCCGCGTGAACCGGCAGGTGAACAACGACCAGTGGGTCGAGCTCGTCACCGACACGCGCGATCACTACACCTTCGCGCACATCGATCAGACGACGGTGGCGTTGACCGAGCGCGTCAATTACACGCTGACGCCGAATCTCTCGGTGCAGATCTACGCGCAGCCCTTCGTGTCGGCGGGCGACTACACGGCGTTCAAGGAGCTGGTCAACGGCCGCAGCCGCGCCTACGACGGCCGCTACGCGCCGTTCGCCTTCACCGGCGACGATCCGGATTTCAACGTGAAGTCGTTCCGCACGACCAACGTGCTGCGCTGGGAATACAAGCCCGGGTCGACGCTGTTCGTCGTCTGGCAGCAGGCGCGCCAGAACGACGATGTCCCCGGCGGCTTTCAGTTCGGCCGCGACGTCCACAACATCTTCGCCGTCGCGCCGCGCAACGTGTTCCTCGTCAAGCTCGCGTACTGGCTGAATTATTAGGAGCTCGGCAGCCCCGGGCCGACGTAGACCTTGCCGTTTTTCATCACCAACTTCACGCGCCGCAGCGCCTTGACGTCCCGGGTCGGATCGCCGTCGACGGCGATCACATCCGCGAAAAGGCCCTCCTTCACACGACCGATCTGATTCTCCATGTGGAAGACGCGCGCGGCGGCCGAGGTCGCGCTCTTCAGCGCGTCGACGATCGGCATGCCGTAGGCCACCATCGCTTCGAGCTCGCGCGCGTTATCGCCATGCGGAAAGGTGCCGACGTCGCTGCCATTCAGAATCGTGACGCCGGCGTCGAGCGCAGCCTTGAAGCTCGCTTTCTTCCGCTGCGCGGCTGGCGAATCGGGATTCGCGGGCGGCCACGGACCGGCGCCGGCCGTGATCGTCGGGCAGAGCGCGACGTGACGCTCGGCCATCAGCTTGAAGACTTCAGGCGTCCCCTCGCCGCCGTGCTCGATCGTTTCGACGCCGGCCAGCGCGGCGCGGCGCATCCCTTCCGCGGTGTTCGCGTGGACCGCGATCGGTACGCCGGCGCTCTTCGCCGTCTCGACGGCGAGCTTCATCTCGGCTTCCGTGAACGTCGGCCGCGAGCCGGGCGCCGGTCCCCATCGATAGTCGCCGTACATCTTGATCCAGTCGGCGCCTTTGCCAATCTGATCGCGCACCACGCGCATCAGGCTGTCGACGCCATCGGCTTCTTCGGCGCCCTGCGGGACGACCCACTCCGGAACGAACTTCGGCTGATAACTTCCCGTTGCGACAATCGCCCTGGTCGAGACCAGCATCCGCGGGCCGGGGATGATGCCCTGATTCACCGCTTGTTTGAGCTCGACGTCCGCGTACTGTGCGCCCTCTGTCCCCAGATCTCTGATCGTCGTGAAGCCGGCGTTGAGGGTCGCGCGCAGATGATTGACCGCGCGCGCGACCCGCAGCGCGAGCCCCTCGCGCGACACCTGATCGGTCCATGACGTTTCGCTGTAGGCGTGCAGCAGCACGTGCGAGTGTCCCTCGACGAGGCCCGGCATCAGCGTCGTGCCGGGCAGATCCACGACCTGCGCGTCGGCCGCCGCGATGCTCGCGGCCGGGCCGGCCGCCTCGATTCGTTCGCCTTTCACTCGAACCGCCCACCCCTCATGCATCGTGTCGCCATCGAACACTCGCGCGGGTTTCAGAACGGTGATCGACGGCGCGGGTGAGTTCTGCGCGAAGAGTTGCGCGCTGATCGCGATCAGGATGGCAGCGATAAAGAAGGTCTGGCGCATGTCGCCGATTATAGTGTTGGAGGACAGCAGCGCCTGCGGCTACACCGCGGCGCGGACTGCGAATCCGCGGCGCGGTGTCAGCGAAAGCTCGCGGCGGGGGTGGGGCCCCGCCGCCATTGAAAAAATGTTGGCGAGTAAGTTATCAGGATGCTGACGCTCAGCGAGCGCGATCGCGCGATGCTGAATGGCGACCATGGACCCGCGCCGCAGCTGGCCATGTCGATCCTCGTCCGCATGGCCGACGTCTACAGCGCGGACGAGCTGATGGACATCTCGCAGGCGCACATCGACAGCACGATCTACCTGGGCGACGCGACGCTCGAATTTGCCGAGCGGCTCGCCTCGCTCGGCGCGCGCGTCGCGGTGCCGACCAGCCTGAACGTCAGCGGCGTCGACGAATGCGGCTGGAAAGACTGGGCCGTGTCGCCGGAATGGGCGGCGAAAGCGGCGCGCCAGATGCTCGCCTACGAAAAGATGGGCGCGGTGCCGACCTGGACGTGCGCGCCCTATCAGACTCAGATGCGGCCATCGTTCGGTCAGCAGATCGCATGGGGCGAGTCGAACGCGATCGCGTTCGCCAACTCGGTGATCGGCGCGCGGACCGAGCGCTATCCCGACCTCCTCGACATCTGCTGCGCCATCACCGGTCGCGTGCCCGCCGTCGGCCTGCACGTCACCGCGAATCGCGCCGGGCAGATGTTGCTGCGGCTCACGGATGTCCCGCTGACATTGCAGCGGGACGATCAGTTCTTCGCCGTGCTCGGTCATCTCGTCGGCAAGCTCGCCGGCGATCGCATTCCGGTCATCGACGGCATCGCCGTGCGGCCGCTCGAAGATCATCTGAAAGCCTTCGCGGCCGCCGTCGCCTCCTCCGGCCGCGTCGCCTTGTTCCACATCGTCGGGATCACGCCTGAGGCGCCCACGCTCGAGGCGGCATTTCAGCAGCGCGATCCCGAGCAGACGCTCGACGTCACGGTCGCGGATCTCCGCGATGCGCGAAGCGAGCTGACCACGGCCGACGGCCGCGAGCTCGACATGGTGATTCTCGGGAGCCCGCATTTTTCGCTGGCGGAGTTCGAGCAGCTCGCGCCGCTGGTCACCGGGAAGCGCACCGATCGGCGCGTGAAGTTTCTGATCACCTCCAGCCGGCTGATGAAAGAGCTGGCGGGCGAGGCCGGTGTGCTGCAGCCGATCGTGGAATTCGGCGCACAGATCACGCTCGACACCTGCATCCTCGCCTCGCCGATGCTGCCGCCTGAAATCAGAACGCTGATGACGAACTCGGCGAAATACGCGTACTACGCGCCGAGTCTCCTCAACACGCGCGTCACCTTTGGCAGTCTGGCCGACTGCGTTCGCTCCGCGATCGAAGGCCGCGTGGTTCGCGACGACTCCCTGTGGACGGGCGCGTGATCGCGGGGCGGCCGATTGTTCCCGGCGAGGCCGAGGGCGAGGCGCTCGTCAGCGACGACGCGCTGTCGTTCTGGGGCGGCTACGACTTCCACACCGGCGAGATCATCGACCGGCATCATCCGCTCGCAGGCGTTCGGGCGGCGGGACGCATTCTCGCCGTGCCCTTCAGCAAAGGATCGTCGACGACGACCGCGGTGCTGCTGGAGGCGGTGCGCGCGGGCACCGCCCCGGCGGCCATTCTCACGACGGGCGTCGACTCGTTCTTCGCGCTCGCCTCGATCGTCGCCGGCGTGATGTACGGCAAGTCATTTCCGGTCATCGCGCTCGAGGCCGACGACTTTGCTCGACTCACGACCGGCGCGCGCCTCGCGGTTGAGCGCGACGGCACCATTCGATACAGTCGTTAGGTACTCATGGCCAACCCCGCGGAGCTCGAGAAGCTGATCGGAATCGCGAGCCGTTTCGGCGCCTTCGTCGCCGAGCGCCATCCGTTCGCGCTCTCTGACGTGCTCGAAGCGCTCGAGGCGGCGTCCGGCGGAGGTGAACCACAAGATGAAGCCGCGATCGACGCGCTCCGTCCCGCCTTTCATCGCGAGCTGACGCGCCGCCTGCAGCTGCGCGCGGTCCCTCCCGGACTCGACGACACGACGCCGCGTATGTCCGCCGAGATGCGCATCGGGCAGGCCTACGCGCAGCTCGTCGACGATTGCGACGGCTTCCTCCGCCGCGCCGCGCTCGAAGCCTCGCTGACGCGCGACGAGCGGATCGAGATCCTGCGCGGCATGCTGCTGACGCGCGCCACCGACAATCGCCTCAAAACGTTCTTCACCAGCGGTGAGATTCGCTACGGGGCGGCCGCGTTCCAGGGCAAAGGTTTCCGTTCGCTCGGTCAGGAAGCGATCTACGCGGCGGCGATCCGCCTACGCCGTGGACGCCGATATCGCGGCGCCGACGGCCGCTGGACCGGCGACGTCATCGGTCCTGTCATTCGCGATCTCGGCATCACGCTGGCGATGCGGCCCGAACCAGACACGGTGAAGATGGTCCTCAACGCGCAGATGGGCAAGGTCGGTGCGCCGCTCGACGGCAAGGACCTGCACATCGGCGACTTCGAGTGGGGCATTCTGCCGCCGGCTGCGCCGCTGACGACTGCGACGCTGACCATCGCCGGGATGGCGATGGCATTCTGGCGCGACGGCAGCGGCCGCGTCGCGCTCTCGTTCATCGGCGAAGGGGGCTCATCGCTGGGCGAATGGCACGAAGCCATCAACCTCTGCGCCGCGCGCAAGCTGCCGGCGATTTTCTGCGTCGAGAACAATCAGACCGCGCTGTCCACGCCGGTTGCGGAGCAGTCCGCGGTGCGCGTGTTCGCCGATAAGGCGATTGGCTACGGGATTCCGGGCGTTACGGTCGACGGCACCGATCCCGATCAGATCTTCGCCGCGTTCACATGGGCCGCCGAACGCGCCCGCGCGGGACACGGTCCGACGCTCATCGAGACCGTCTCGATGCGGATGTGCGGCCACGCGCATCACGACGACATGCTGTATCTCGGCAAGGATCCGCAGGCGTCGTGGGAGTACGCGCCGTTGACCGAGCAGGGATACGCGAATCGTGAGCTCTACGAGTACTGGGCTGCCCGCGACCCCATCCTTCTCTATACGCGTCGTCTCGAGGCCGCCGGCATCATCGAGCCAGCGAGCCCTGGCGAGCCTGGAGACTTGGTCCGGTTCAAGCGCGAGGCGGACGCCATCGTCGAAGAGCAGGCGCAGGCGGTGATCGACGCGCCGTGGCCGGACGGCGTGCAGGCCGGCGCCGGCGTGTTCGCGGACGAGCCGCCGAGGAGACACGTCGAGGTTCTCGACCCGAAGGTGCGTCTCACGACAGACTCGAAGGGCGAGCTGTCGGTTGAGTCCGCGCCGCCCTTCGATCCGAAAGGGCGCACGTTTCTCGACGCCGTGATGCTCGGCATCGGCGACGCGCTGCGCGCCGATCCGCGCGTCTTTCTCTACGGCGAAGACGTCGGCGGCCCATACGGCAACGCCTTCCTGCTGCTGCGGCCGCTGCTGAAGGAGTTCGGCGATCGGATCATCAACTCGCCCCTCGCCGAAGGCGCCGTGCTCGGCGTCTGCGTCGGCGCGGCGCTCGCCGGACAGCGCCCCATCGGCGAAATCCAGTTCAACGACTTTGTCGCCACCGGCTTCAGTCAGCTCGTGAACAACGCGGCGAAGATCCGTTATCGATGGGGCGGCGCCACGACCGGCGTGCCGATGGTCGTCCGGATGCCGTTCGGTGGGCTGCGCCACGCCGGTCCTTATCACTCGCAGAACACCGAACCGTGGTTCTATCGCACGGCGGGCCTGAAAATCGTCGTCCCGTCCACGCCGCACGACGCGCGCGCGTTGCTGGCGTCGGCGGTCGCCGATCCGGATCCCGTGCTGTATTACGAGCACATCGCGCTCTATCGCGATCCGCGCGTCCGGCAGGCGCTCGCCGGCGAAGCGCCGGCGCCGATTCCGCTCGGCCGCGCCGCGCTGCGGCGCAGCGGCGACGACCTCGCGATCATTTCCTACGGCGCGTTCGTCCACGTCGGCCTGCGCGTCGCCGAGCGCCTCGCGAACGACGGCATCGAAGCGGCTGTCCTCGACCTGCGCAGTCTCGTTCCGCTGGACCGCGCGGCGGTGCTCGCGCTGGCGCGCCGCTGTCATCGTGTTCTGATCATCCACGAGGACTCGCGCACGGGCGGCATCGGCGAGAGCCTCGCCGCGATCATTCAGGAAGAGGCGTTCGAATCGCTGGACGCGCCGATCCGAATCATCGGCTCGCTCGACACGCCGGTTCCGTACTCGCCGCCGCTCGAGGAAGTGTATTTGCCAAGCGAGGCACAGATCGAACGTGCCGCGAGGCTCTTGATCGCGTACTGACGCATGAAACAACGCTGGGCACTGGTCGTGATGGGCGCGTGGCTGATGGGGACGATCTGCACGTCGATCGTCGCCACCGAGAACTTCTATACCATCGACCGGCTGCTCGCCGCGCGCACGAATGCCGCGTTCGCATCGGCGGTCGATCGGCTCGGCACGCCGCAAGGCCGCGACCTGCTTCGCTACCTGTCGTCAGAGCTCAATCGTCTGTACTTCACGATGTGGAACGTGGCGCAGCTCGCGCTCGGGGGGCTCGCGCTATGGCTGGTCGATCGACGTGCGCGTCGAGGCGTGATCGCGATGCTGGCGATCGTGATCGCGATGCTCGTCTACCTGACGCCGGCGATCGTCTCGCTCGGCCGCAGCCTCGACTTCGTGCCGCGCGATCCGGCGCCGCCCGGCATGCAGCGCTTCTGGATCCTTCACGCGGCTTACACGTCGCTCGAGATGATCAAGCTGCTCGTCGGCGCGGTCGTCACCTACGGCGTTGTGCGACAGCCATCAGTTGCGCGCGACGGCGCGCGCGCGCTCGAACGCCCCCTCGAGGTACACCGGTTCGAGTCCTGACGCCCAATAGGCGACCATCTCCAGCGTCGGCTGCGTCGTCTCGCGGTCAGTCACCAGGACGGCACCACCCTCTGTCGGCGTGAACTCGAGCCACCCTATCCAGGTCCCTTCAGGCTGCTGTTGAGCATATGTGCGAGCCACGTACGTGACGCCTCTCGGTGTGCGAATGCGCGTCGAGTGTTCGTGGACCAGTTGACCCATGTGGGCCACCGTCAGCAAGATACGGGCCGTGTCAATCAATGTCTGAGAACGACGAGCGGATCGACCGATGCCGCGCGCCGCGCGGGGATGTAGCAGGCGATGCTGGAAATAATCAGCACTGCGATTGAGGCAACGGCAAAGACAAGCGGATCGTGGCCGCTGATGCCGTAGAGCAGACTGCCGAGCAGACGGGACGCGGCCATCGCGGTGGGTATTCCGAGGACCAGTCCCGTGAACGCGAGCTTCACACCTTGTCCCATCGCGAGGCGCAGCACGTCGGAGGCATCGGCGCCGAGCGCCATGCGCAGGCCGATTTCGTGCGTCCGTTCGGCCACCAGGTACGACACCAGCGAATAGAGGCCGACGACCGCGAGCCCAAGCGCGAGGACCGCGACGATCGACGCAATCCTTGCCGCCAGCCGTACGGGCAGCATCGAGACGCTGACGTGCTCGCCGAGCGTCCGCGTGAAGAATCCCTGGACGTTCGGATCGACCGAGCGGAGCGCTTCCTGAACCCTGTTGGTCAGGCGATCGGTGAGATCCGCGGATCGCACGAGCAACGCCATGCCAGGCCGCGTGTGTTGTGCGAACGGCAGATAGATATGCCCCTGATTCTCCTCGCCGAGCGTGAGGTACTTGCTGTTCCGTGCCACGCCGATCACCTGCGCGGAAGTGTCCGAGCCGTCTGACACAGAGCGATCGACCCACAGGCGGCGGCCGATGGCATCGCCCTCTGGCCAGAGTCGCGCCGCGAGCGTTTCGTTGACGATGACCACGTGGGCGCGATCCGTGTCATCTCGATCCGTGAACACGCGGCCGGCGACGACTGGCGTCTTCACGACGTCGAAATATTTCGGACTGACGATGAGGACGCTCGCTGCCGTGGATGTGGAATCGGTCGCCGGCGCGATCGCTTCGCGCGCGTTCACGCGTACGACCGGCGTCGAACTGTCCAGCGGTGCGCGCGTGGAGACGGCTGCGGCTTCGACGGTCGGCAGCGCGGACACACGCAGGAGAATCTCGTCGAAGAGTCGACGATTCGCCGCAGGCGTGCCGCGTCCGGCGCCGTCGAGGTCGGTCGCAAGGACACCGTGCACGTCGAATCCGAGCTCGATCGCTTCGGCGTTGCGGGCGCTCCGCAGAAACAGCGCAGCGCCGATCAGCAGCACGAGCGACGCGGTGATCTGCGCCGCAGCGAGCGCCGCGCGCAGACGAGCCGGCGAGGCTCCGCCGATCGACGCGGCCGAATCGTCCTTGAGCGCGGCCGCCGTTTCGGCGCGCATCGCCTGAAAGGCGCCGGCGATCGCGAGGACGCCTGCGGCGGTGAGCGTCGCGACCACCGTGAATCCGATGACGCGGATATCCGGCCGCAGATCGAGCCGGAGCGTGAGATTCGGCAGCGGTGTGATCGATGCGAACAGACGGCTCGTCCACAGCGAGACGACGAGCGCGACGAGTCCGCCCGCGATGGCAACGAGCGCAGTCTCCGTCAGCAACATCGACGCAAGACGCGCGCGGCTCGCGCCGAGCGCCGCGCGAATCGCCAGCTCGCGCCGGCGGCCGAGCACCCGCGCGAGCATCAGGTTACCGACGTTCGCGCACGCCACCGCCAACACGAGACCGACGAGGCCGAGCAGCAGCGACAGGAACACGCGCGCGAGCCGCCGCTGTTCGCCGGCCGCGAGCGTGCCGGGCAGCACGTCGATTGTCGTCAGTGGTTGCGCCGCGCCGACCTCGCGCGACAAGGTGGCGGCGATCGCCTGCAGTTCGCCGCGCGCCTGTTCCATCGTGACGCCAGGGTTCAGGCGTCCGATCAGTGAAAGCGACTTGCTCGATCGATCGGTCTTCCAGTTCGGGCTGAGCGCGTTGCCCGACGTCTCGATCGGCATCCACAGGTCGACTGGTGCGGCGATGAAGCTGCCGATGAACGACCGATCGACGACGCCGACGATCGTGTACGGCGTGCCGGTCAGCAGCACCTGGCGGCCCACGACCGCCGTGTCCGGTCCGAAGCGACGCTGGCGTAATGCGTCGCTGATGACCACGACTGGATTGGCGCCGGGTCGATCGTCGGCATCATTCAACGCCCGGCCAGCCGACATGCGCGCGCCGAGCATGGACAGATAACTACCTGACACAATCTCGCCAAGGATCTGATCCGTCCGATTGTCCGCGTTGAGGATGAACGTGCCCAGGTTCACACCGCTCAACCCGGTCAGCAGCGTCGAGCGTTCGCGGATCTCCGCGAAATCCGGGAACGAGAACGAGAACCGTGTGGTCGCGCGGCCAGTCGCCGAGCGGCCGGCGAGCCTGACCACGCGATCCGGTTCGTACGACGCGAGCGGCCGCAGCAGAACCGCGTTCATCAGGCTGAAGATGGTGGTCGTCGAACCGATGCCGACGCCGAGCGTCAGGACCGCGATCGTGGTGAAACCGGGTTTACGAACGAGCAGCCGCCAGCCGTAGCGCAGATCCTGCGTCAGCATCTCAGTCTTCCTCACATGGAGGCGGAGCCAGAACGCGTGGTGGATCGCGCCGAACGTTCGCGCGACGAGCATCGCGCGCGACATCCTCGAGAAACGGCGATCGATCCAGTGCCACTCGTGCCAGATGTCCGCGCGCCATTGCCGCCGCCAGTGCCGCCGCCGCGACGCCGGCGCGAGCCATCGGGCGAGATCGATGATCGTAAGAAGCGCACGCAGAAGAGGCGTACGTGTCACGTCGCTATTCGTATCTGAGCGCGGCCAGTGGATCGACCGATGCGGCGCGACGCGCGGGTAGATAGGCCGCGAGCAGCGTGACAGCGACCAGCAGCAGCGTGGTGCCGATGAAGCTCACCGCATCAGTCGTGCTGACGCCGACCAGCAGCGTCTTGAACAGACGCGTGATGGCGAGGGCGCCGACGAGACCGATGACGACGCCGAGGCCGGTCATGCCGAGTCCCTGCTTGAGAATCAGCGCGACGATATCGCGGTGGCTGGCGCCGAGCGCGACGCGCATCCCGATCTCCGGCGTGCGCTGCGAGACGATGCCGGCGATGACGCCGTAGAGGCCGACGGTCGCGAGCACCAGCGCGAGCAGGCCGAATGCGCCGAGGAGGCTCGCCACCATCCGCTGCACGAAGGACGCGATCGCGAGATGGTCCTCGATGGTGCGGATGTCGAAGAGCGGAATGTTCACGTCAATCGATCGGAGCGCTTCGCGGACCGCGGGCACGATCGCCGTCGGGGCGCCGGCGGTCTTGACGACGAGAATCGAATCCGGACGGAACCACTGCTGCATCGGCAGATACATGAACGGACGCGGCGCTTCGGCGATGTTCGAGTACTTGCCGTCGCGCGCGACGCCGACGATCTCCACCGGTCGCCCGCCGAGCCTGATGCGGCCGCCGATCGGATCGCGGCCGGCGAAATAGCGGCGGACCGCCGTTTCGTTGACG
>DAIUKO010000079.1:0-23958 GCA_036848175.1 Vicinamibacterales bacterium
CTAGAACGTTTGTCCGATCGAGAAGAACCAGCGGCCGTTTCGCGGGCCGACTGACGAGTCGAACGGCAGCCCGTAGTCGACGCGCAGCAGCACGACGGGGGTGTGGACGCGCAGGCCGAATCCGGTGCTCGCCGACAGATCGCGCAACGACAGATTCGCGACCTTGTCGAACGCGCGGCCGGCGTCGAAGAATCCGACGCCGCTCAGGTACTTGACGATCGGGAACCGCACCTCTTCGTTCAGCACGATGAGCGCGTTGCCGCCGGCCGGATCGCCCAGCAGATCGATCGGGCTGAGGACGTCCTCCGCGTACCCGCGCACGCTGTTGCCGCCGCCGGCAAAGAAACGATCGGCAGGAATGAGGTTCTGATCGAAACCGGTCGCGAGTCCCAGCCGCAGGTAGGTCGCGAGAATCACGCGTCCGGTGCGCCGGTAAAACCGCTGCTGGACGAAGTACTTGATGAACCGCACATCCGACTGCCACTCCGGCGCGTAGACCACGCCCGACGAATGGAACCACCCTTTGGTCGCGTTGCTGAGATCGTCGCGGGTGTCGAAGACGATTGACGAGGCGAGCCGGCCGGAGCGGACGAGCACGTCGAACGGCAGCGGATCGTTCGGATCCGGATTGAGATCGAGCGTGTGGTTCCGCTCGTAGCTGTAGGAATAGGAGATCTCGGTCCGGCCGCGAGGCCGGATCCGCTGCTCGAACGTCCAGTCCGTCCTGCGCTCCTGACGTTTCGACGCGATGTCGGCTTGTGTGTCGCTCAGATCCTGAAGTGATCGTTCGACGAAGACGTTCGACGTGATCGCCTTGCCGAAGAACGACGGCGCCGTGGCGTAGATGCGTCCGGTGCGGGTGTCCGCCGTATAGCGGCCGGCCACGCCTGCTGAAATGGCACGGCCGAAGAGATTCCGGAAGCCGAGATCCCCAGCCGCGCCGACGCCGAACGTCCGGCCGCCGCCCTGGTCCACACCTGCCGAGAACGATCGGGCCGCGTCGCCAGCGGTCGCCAGTTCGTCCTGCAGCTCGATGCCGTAGCGCAGCCGCAGCGGCGGCCATTCCTGAACCGTCACCGTCGCGCGAACCGGTTCCTCCGGCGGAAGGGTGGCGTCCACTGGCGCCGCCGCTGGCTCGATCACTTCCCGTTGAATGTCGACGCTGCGGAACGCGCCCGTTTGATAGAGGCGTCTGCGTGCGGTGTTCCACGCCGCGAGATCCACCGGCGCGCCGACATCGAGCTTCAGCGCCCGGCTCACGAGCGCCGGCCGGGTGCGTTCGAGCCCGTTGGTGACGACATCGCGAAGCCGCTGCTGCGGACCTTCGTCGATGCGGATGGAGACGTCGACTTCCGCAGCGTCGCCTGCCATCTCGACCTGGTGAACGATGGCGACGCGATTGAAGCCGCGCGCGCGATACTGCGCGTCGAGCGCCAGCTGCGCCTGTTCGATGCGCGACTCCGTGAACACCTGACCCGCCGACAATCCGGAGATCCGCTGCGCTTCGTCGGGCGCGATCCCGTGCGCGCCGTCGATGCGGATGGCGCGCAGCAGAAACGGATCGCCTTCGTCGACGTGGATCGGCCGCGTCGCCGTGGTCCCGGCAATCGTGACGGGATCGACGCGAAGGGTGGCCTTCAAGTAGCCGTTCGCGCGATAGAAGACCTCCAGCGCGTCCCGCACGCGATCCGGATCGATCCAGACGGCGTCCTCGAGACGGCGCTCATCGAGCGCGGCGCGCAGCTTGTCGGACGATTGATGGGCGTTGCCGCTGAACTCGACTTTCCGGCTG
This sequence comes from Vicinamibacterales bacterium, assembly GCA_036848175.1. Lineage (GTDB taxonomy): Bacteria > Acidobacteriota > Vicinamibacteria > Vicinamibacterales > CAVVIG01 > QHWF01. The sequence continues at coordinate 1,793 of DAIUKO010000079.1, forward strand.
TTCACGTGCTGTCCGGGATCGATGACGACGCGCAGCTGCTTGTCGTCTCCACGACGCTCGACGCGCGCCGTCACGGCCGGCAGCACGTACCCCTGATCGGCAAGCTCGGCACGCGCGAGGCCGACGACCTCCTCGCCGAGGAACTCGTCCACGACGGCCCGCGTCCACGCCAGCTCCATCGCCTCAACGCTCTTCTTCGACAGCGAAAAGCCGTCGACGAGAACCGTGGTACGCGGCCCGGGGCGGATGTCGTAGGTCAGTCGAACGTTGGTCGCGTCTGACGGATCGACGACACGGCGCGCGCCGACACGCGCTTCGAAGCGCTGGCTCTCGTGGTAGAAGCGCTCGATGCGTTCGCGATCGTCCTGCCACTGAAAGAAGCTGAAGCGGTCGCCGGCCTGCAGCTTGAGACGCGCTCGCAACTGCTGTTCCTCCGTGCCGGCGCCGGTGATGCTGATGTCGGTGATTCTCAGGACCGGCGCTTTTGCCGCGGCAGTCGTGTGCTTCGCGCCGCCGAACGAGAGGTTGTGCGTGAAGTCGTACAACCGATCCCCATCGTCGAGCGCCACCGCGCGCAGACCGATGCCGGTCCGTGGCGTATAGTTGAGAATCCACGTGATCCCGCCGCTTTCCTGCAGGCTTTGCGAGAAGACGACTTCGAACTTGCCGATTTGCTTGCCGAAGGTGAGGCGCGAGCCCGGATTCGTGTCGGAGGCGACGAGGCCGGCGTCGAACCGCACCTCGGGCGAGCCGCGCTCGATTCTCACCGTATCGAGACCGACGGCGCGACCGGCTGCTCCAAGCAATCCGCCGGACAACAAGCCGAGCAACTCGTCGGCGCTGGCGGTCGTGTTCAAATCCTGGGAGGTGCGGCCGATGACCAGCAGCGAGACGAGATCGCTTTGAGAGAGCTGCGGATTGTCCGAGTCGAGCGTCGTCTGCAATGTCGTCGGCGTGCCGGTGATTTCGAGCCGGATCTCGTTGCCTTGCACGCGGGTGACGGCGCGCACGTTGAGGTCCGGTTCGATGCGATTCGGATTGGCGAAGTCGATCGATCCTTCATCCTGGAGGCGGTAGCGATTGCCGCTGAAGAACAACGTGCCGCCCTCGGCGACCGCAGCGCGCCCGACAATGGAGGGCTGCGCCGGCGTGCCAACCAGACGCAGATCGCTGCGCACCCGGACGCGAGCCAGGTTGTTGTCGACGAGGAGATCGTCCTGAGTCACGAGGTGCACGTCGAGGCGGGTGCGGTCGAGCATGGATGGCGATGTCGCCCCGACGGGCCCGGCGGAAGCCCGCAGCGCGTTCAGCAGTCCGCCGGTGAGCGTCAGCGGCTCGCGGTAGGCGCTTCGCAGCAGCGTCACCGTGCCGCTGAGCGTCGGACCGCTCTGTGCGAACGTCCAGTCGAGCGCCGCATCCGCTTCCGCGCGCAGTCCTTCGAGATCGAGCGACGAACTGTTCGCGCGGAACGTCAGCTTGCCGTCGACGGGCGTCAACGCGTGATGGCGGATCGACCCGGCGAGCTCGGCGTCTCCGCCGTTCACCGTCGCTGACAGACGGTGAAACGTCATCGTGTCACCGGCGAGCGTGATCGTGCCGTTGATATCTCCAACGATCACGCGCGGGTTCGCGAGGCGTGCCTCACCGTTGCTGAACGTGACGTAGCCGCTGGCGGTGGGCGATTTCGCGGTTCCGCTGAGACGGATTTCCGCGTCGGCGCGGCCGAGGATGCGCGCGGATCGTGCCAGGATGTTCAACAGCCGCAAGTCGAGCGCGGCGTTGGCCACGAGATCGAGCGCAGGGTCCGCACCGAGCGTGGCGCCGCCGTGCAGCACGACGCGGTTGTCGTCGCGTCCCCAATCCCACGTGTCCACGTCCACGCGACCGCCGCCGACGACGAGCCGCGTCGTCTTCTGTTGATCGAACGACACGCCGGCCAGCGACATCTCGGCGCGGCCGAGCGTGACGCTGCCGCGCACGCGGTCGAGCGCCACGCGGTCGCTTTCGAGATCGACCGATGCATCGGCGTTGAGGACGACTTGACGGAGCGTGTCGGCGTCGACGAACGGCGCGGCGATTGAGGGGGTGATCGAGCGGATCTGTGCCGAGAGCGTCGCCGGGCCGTCCGCCGGCGTGACGAGATCGCGGATCGACGGAGGAAGCTGATCGACGAAGGCGCGGCTGGGCACGCGTGCCGATGCCGCGAGCGTCGCGCCTTGGAACGCCGCGGTGGCGCGATCGACGGTGAGCACGCCTTCGGTGTAGGTTGCCGAGACCTCGACGCCGGTGACGCTCGCCTGGTCTGCGACGGGGATGCGGCCGCCCGAGATCTGGAGCGAGCCGGCGATCCGCGGCTGCTTCAACGGGCCGTCGGCGGTGATGCGCGCGCGAATCGATCCGGCGAGCGGCGATCGCTCCGCCTCGGCATCGGTGCGCGTCTGAATCATGTCTCTGATGAACGAGAAGTCGGCGGCCGATCCGTCGAGCGTCAATGTCAGGGGCCCGGGCGCTGATTCACCGATCGCGCCGGCGATCGTCAGGTTCGAATTTCCTGTGGCCAATACGATCTCGTCGACGCGAATCATGCGGCCGTCGGATTCGATCCGGCCGGGCCGAGCGAGCCGGATCGGCTGATCCGCGAGGGACACGTCGAGCCGTTCGACGGTGAGAAAGCCGCGCGCCTCGCCGAGGCGATCGCGTCGTCCGGTCAACTCGAAACCAACCGCCGCCGAGCCTGGAGTCGTCAACGGCGCCGTCGCCGCCAATCGCCGTGCAATGGCCGCGACGTCGTTTGGCTCCCATCGGCCGCGCACCGACAGAGGACCATCAGCGTCGACGCCGACCGTGCCGCTTCCTTTCAACGCGAGATCGCTCGCGTCGAACGTGAACGAGAGATCGCGGTTTGCCAGCGTCAGATCCGCTTCGATTCGCCCTAGGTCCGCGTCGCGCCAGCGCGCGTCGACCAGCGACACGTGTCCGCGTCCGCCGAGGTGTTGCAGCGATCCCTTTCCGTCGAAGGTACCGTTCAACGTTCCCGACACCGGCACATCGCCGTCGTCATTCACGCTGTCGATCGGACGGATCGCCACGTCCGCGGCGGTCACGCGCGCGGTATAGGTGTCGTGGGTCAGGTCGAGCGTCCCGCTGCCTTCGAGACGGCCCGTCCCGATTTCCAACAGCAGCCGCTCGACGGCGACTTCGCCGCCAATCACGCGTGCGTCGGCGGTCACGCGATCGATGTGTTCGCCGGCGACGTCGAGCGCGCTGCCGGCGCCGCGGACCTCGACGCGAGGCTGCGCGAGCGATCCGGACAGAGTGGCCGAGACATCGAGCGATCCGTCGAGCGGAAGCGTCTGCGGGATTGCCGTGGTGAACGCACGTAGATCGTTCAAGGGCAACGTGCCGTTCAACGTGCCGCCGAGCTCGTCCGATTTGATCGCCCATCGGACCGCGCCTCGTGCCGAGCTGTCGGCGAGGCGGGCATCGATCTCCTTCAGGCTCACTTCGTCGGGCGTGATCGAAGCGCGAGCGCTGAACGCCGTGGATGGCAGCGATTCGTATTGCAGCGCGCCGTTGAGCGATCCGTCGAGCGACGGTGCGCCGAGCGTTCCGCTGACCGCGAAGCCGCCGCCCGCTCTTCCGCGCACCGAGGGTGCCGTGCGAACGAGTCCGGCATCGGCGAGCGCCCTGGTCAGTCTCGCGGCATCCTGAGCCTGGACGTCGATCGACCCGCGAATCGTCGACTGCGACAGGTCGGTCGTGTTCAACGTGCCCTCGACCGCGCCGCCGGCGCGTGCGCCGAGGGCCGAAAGATCCTCGACCGAGAGCGCGTACTGTGTGCCGCGCAGCTCCAGCTTCGAGGCTCCTGCGCCATCGCCTGTCGCGCTGATGGCATTGGTGCTGGCCGTGAGCTGCACGTGATCGAGTCGCGGCGTCTTCCACTGCCCGTCGAGCGATCCGTTGAGGCGCGTGGCGGGCGCCCAGCGAACCGCACGCCCGAGCGCGATCTCCACCAGCGCCGGCACGTCGAGCTGCTTCCATTCCGCGCGAACCGTTCCCGGTCCTTCGATCGACGCGCGTCCTTTCGCCAAGACCGATCCGCCCGCGATCTCGGCGTGCAGCGTCGTCAACTCCAGGTCGGGCTTCGTGAGCGGACCGATCACGCGCGCCTCGGCATGCGCAGAGCCGGCTATCGACCGCTCCGGTGTGATCCATCGTGAGAGTTCGGCGACGACCGCATCGCTGACCACCCGTACGTCGATTCGTGGATCCGCGAGCAGCGATTCGATCCGGCCCTCGACGCGGAGCGTGCCTTCTGCGACGCGAAGGGCCACCGCGTCGAGGGAGAGGTCGCGATCGTTCCACGACAGGCGTCCAGCGAGCGAGACCGCGGTCGTTTCGCGATCGCGCCAGCGAAACGACGTCGGTCCCGACATCGTGATCGGTCCGGAAAGGCTGCGGCCGTCCGGCAGCAGATCGAGCGACACGCCAGCCTCGACGTGCGAGCGCGCCTGTTCATCCGTGAACGCGAACACGAGATTGTCGACGCGCGCGCGCCCGATAGAGAGCGTCAGCGGCTTGGAAGGCTCGCTCGAGCCGGCGGGCCAGTTGGTGTGGCCGGTCCCGTCGCGAACGAGTGTGATCCGCGGAGCCGTGAGCTCGACGCGATTGAGCTGCAGATGACCGAACAGCGCGCCGGCCGGAAACGCGGCCTCGATGTCCTTCGCGGAAAAAAACGGCGTCGACGCCGCGGCCGGCGTCGCGAGCGTCACGCCCGACAGGTGCACCGTCCGCGTGAGCGCGTTGTAGCTGAAGCCGTCGATGCGCGCGACGACGCCGTTCTGCGCGAGCCGCTCGGTCACGATCGCGAGCAGCCGATTGCGCACGGGTGGCGAATGAACGATCGCGATCGCCGCGAGCACGATCGCCGCGATCGCCGCGCCGCCGATGGCCAGCTTGCGTCTCGTACTCAAAACTCTCCGTATCGTAAATGAGTACGTCGAAGGAAGGAGCGTTGCTTGTCACACAGACGTCCGTCACTTCTGACAGTCGTCGTCGCATCCTGTCTGACCGCGACTCTGACCTGAGCCTGAGCGCGAGTCCGACCTCGATTACCGGGTGGCAGGAGTGGGGCGTGAGCGGTACGCGGCCGCTTTGTCGGGGCGGCCCCAGGCGTCGTACAACGCCACGAGGCGGACATTCGTCGCCGTCGTATCGGGACTCTTCGGGCCGGCGGCGGCGTCGAGGTCGCGCCGCGCCTCGAGCAGCATCGCCTCGGCTTCGTCGTAGCGATGGAGCGCCGCCAGCGTGGCCCCGAGCGCGCTCTTCGTCGCGCCGACGCTCCAGTCGTCGTCGGGGAAGATGCGTCGACGGCTCGGGACGACTCCATGGGCGCGAATGCGAATCTGCAAGGCGTCGCGGAGCAGCGACTCGGCCTGTGCCGGCTCGTGGCGCGCCAGATACACGGTCGCGAGGTTGCTCTTGTAGATGGCGATCAGCGGATGCTCGACGCCGAGCGCGGGGACGGCGATGTTCAGCGTCTCCTGAAGAACCGACGCCGCCTCGTCGTACCGTCCCTGCTCGCGCAGCGTGCGTGAGAGATTGTTGAGTGCCAGCGCGATGTTCGGATGTTCGTCGCCGAGCGTCCGGCGTCCGACGATCAGCGCCTGGCGGAACTCGGATTCGGCGGCTGCGTAGGCGCCGCGGCTTGCCGTGATGAGCGCCAGGTCGTGCATCGACAGGAACACATTCGGATGGCTCGGACCGATCGCCTTGAGGTTCATCTCCAGACATTGGCGGAGGAGCAGCTCGGCGCCGGCGAGATCGCCTTTCAGCCGCAGCACCGATCCGAGATCGCTGACACTGACCGCCGTCTCCCGGTGTTCGTTGCCCAACGCCTTCCGGCGGATATCGAGCGCTTCGCGCTGCAGCGGCTCGGCGCGCGGGTTCGATCCCTGATCCTGGTACACGCGCGCGAGCTCGACGAGCGTCACGGCCACGTCCGCGTGCTCCCGGCCGAGCAGTTTGCGCCGCATGCCCAGCGCCTCTTCCAGGTAGCGCGCCGCGGCCGTGTAGTCGCCCTTCTCTTGCAGCAGCGTGCCGAGGTCGTGAAGGGTTTGCGCCAGCCGAACGTTCTCCGATCCGAAGACCGGCCGCCCGACCGCGATCGCCTGCTCGAGCAGCGGCTGCGCTTTGTCGTACACGCCCAGCTTGCGATACGTCCTGCCGATCACCGTCAACATCTCGGCCTGCAGCTCGGGCTGTCCGACGAGCTCCTTCTGCACGCGTTCGGCGCCGGCGTCGAGCAGGCCGCGGACCGTCGGTTCCCCTCGCGGATCCGGCGTCGCGTAGGGATCGGCGCCGGTCAGCAGCCGCGTCAGCAGCTCGCTGACTTTGGCCGCCTTGTCCGCCTCGAGACGCGCCCGATCGCGCTCGGTTGCGAGCCGGCTCGTGTAGAACCCGGTCAGACCGGCGACCAGCAGCACCATCGCGGCGCTCGCGGCGACTCCTCGCGAATGTCGGCGGATGAATTTCGCCGTGCGATAGCGCAGTGAATCGGGCCGCGCGCTGATCGGCTCGTGATGCAGCGAGCGCCGCAAATCGTCCGCGAGGGCGGTGACCGACGCGTAGCGCTCCGATGGCTGCTTCTTCAGCGCCTTGGCGACGATGGTGTCGAGATCGCCTTGCAGTCTGCGGCGAAGCCTGGCCGGCGTCGTGCGGCAGCGGTCGGCATGACGCTCGAGCTCGTCGGCCGGCTCGCTCTTCGACACGACGACGTCGGACATCCTGCGCGGCTCGGCGTCGACGATCGATCGCACGAGGCCGGCGGTCGATCGAACGCTGGCGCCTGCGGGATGCTGGCCGCTCAGCAGGAAGTACAGCAGCACGCCGAGCGCATAGACATCGGTCGCCGTCGTGACCGGTCCGCCGGTGACCTGCTCCGGCGCCGCATATTCCGGCGTGAGCGCGCTGCCTCCCTCGCGAGTCAGCGAGCTCATCTCGGCGACGCGCGTCGTGCCCGTCTGCGCGTCGCCTTCGATCAGCTTGGCAATGCCGAAGTCGAGCAGCTTCACCTGGCCGTCGACTCTGACCAGCACGTTGGCCGGCTTGAGATCGCGGTGCACGATCAGGTTCGCATGCGCGTGCGCGACCGCTTCCAGCACGTCGAGGAACAGATGGAGGCGCGCTTCGACATCCAGGGTGTGTTCGTCGCAATACCGATCGATACGCAGGCCTTCGACGTGCTCGAGGACGAGATAGGGATGACCGCCGGCGGAGACGCCGGCGTCGACGAGATGCGCGATGTGCGGGTGGGTGAGACGCGCGAGGATGTCGCCTTCACGGCGAAAGCGTTCTTCGCCGGCGCGGCCCATCAACGCCAGGCTCAGCAGCTTGATGGCGACGCGCCCTTCGAAGCGGCCGTCGCAGCGCTCGCCGAGCCATACGCTGCCCATGCCGCCCTGTCCGATTCGCGAGACCAGGCGGTACGCGCCGAGGGTCTGTCCGGTCAGCGCCGAGAGGCCGGCGTGCTGCGGCAGCGGAACGGCGTGTTCCAGAAACCGCGAGGTGTCGAGCTTTTCGTGCTCGGCGAGCAGCGCGCGCAGATCGGCGGCGAGCGCGGCGTCTCGAACACGGATCGACGCGAGCCACGCCGGGCGGTTCTCCGTCGTGATGTCGAGTGCAGCGTCCAGGTACGGCGCCAGCTCACGCCACCGTTCAGGGCTGAGGCGCGCCATGAGGCGTCAGGCGATCGGTGCCGCGTCTGCCATCGCGCGATGGAGATAGATGCGCGCTTTCTCCCAGTTGCGCTGCACGGTGCGTTCCGACACGCGGCGCATCGCCGCGATCTCGCCGAAGGAGAAGCCGCAGAAGAACTTCAGATCGACGATCTCGGCGAGGTCGGGATCGACCTTCGCGAGCTCGTCGAGCGCGTCGCCGATGCGCGCCAGCTCCTGCGCGTCGGCGAGGCTCTCCGACAGCTCGGTGCCGAGCGAGGTGATTTCGAACAGCCCGCCGCGCTTCTGCGACTGCCGCCGCCGGACGTCGTCGATGATCAACCCGCGCATCACACGGGCGGCGTAGGCCATGAAGTGCGGGCGCTCGGGGAAGATCGTTCCCTCCCGCGCGGACATCGTGAGGTAGGCTTCGTGCAGAAGGGTCGTGACGCCGAGGCCGCCGATCGGTCCTTGGCGCGCCAGTTCGCGGCGTGCCAGCCGGTGGAGCTCTGAATACAGCGCGTCGAACAACGCATCCGCGGTCGCACGATCACCCTGTTCGGCCGGGACGGCGGGGACGTCGAGCATCAATGACATCGAGTTCCTTCAGACGTCGCTCCTCGGCACCCTGAGGGGCGAAGTTCTCACCCGAGTGACAGTCGAGGAATCGTGGGCGAACAGCTGACCAGGGGGGTGCCGTGTGAGGCTAACACTCACTCAAACATGGATCAAGCATTGCGTCCGGGCATGTCCTTCCGACGAGCCTATTCCCCTCATTCTGTAGATCGAAAACGCCTCGCGAAACACGACACGTTAAAAGGTCAGTTATTGTCAGCGCCGTTTTCACGCTTTTTATAGACGTAGACGCCGAACACGACCCGACGGCCGAATCGTTGCATCGTGCCACCCAGCGCGCGGCGACCTTGTCGTCCTCAGCCACCAGCGCTTCGACGGTCCGAGGAGACACTCCGCTAGAACCCAACGACGAGATTGACGCGAGCGGTCCTTGGCAGCGTCGGATGGAGGTGGATGTCGTTGATACCGCCGCTCGGTTCCCCAAGCAGTCGTGACGTGTAGTAGTAGTCGATATCGCTGTCCTTCGCGTCGAGTAGATTGAACACGTCCACGGCGAGCTTGACGTTTTTCGCGAGCCTGTACCCGCCTTCGAGATTGACGAGGCTCGTCGCCTTCGATCGCACCGAATCGTCCTCGACGAGTGCCCGCGGACCGACGTAGCGCAGTCGAATGCTGCCGAAGACGTTCCGCACGCTGTCGAGCGTCGCGCCCGCGGAGATGACGGTTCCCACCGACCCGGGGATGCGATCGCCCGCCGGATCCGCGTCGGCGAACCGCGCCTGTGACCAAGACACATCTCCATCGAGGGTGAGCCACGGCTTCGGCGTGAAGTAATTCGCCCACTCGAGGCCGTAGCGACGGCTCGGCCGGCTCGGCTCGGTCGTGCCGGCATCGCCGACGAAGACCAGCTCCGATGCGAGCGACAGCGTCCACAGCGTGACGCTGCTGTGCAGATGCCGCGCGGCGACCGTCCGCACTCCGACTTCCGCGCCCTTCGCGCGCACGAGCGGCGTCACGGGATCGACGCGTGCTCCGGTCGACGGGTCGCGCGTGATCGTCGCGCCGCGTGCGTCGTTGCTGTGATAGCCGAGGCCGGCGTTGACGTAGAACTCGGTGCCGTGGAACGGGCCGATGGCCGCGCCGCCTTTCGGGCTCACGATGCCGGCGCTGCGCGCCCCGCCGTTGTCGGAGTCGCTCGCATCGACGCGGAAGTGGTAGCCGTCGACACGCACGCCGGCGAGCGTGCGGAGCCACGGCGTCCACGCGGTTTCATTCTGCGCGAACCCCGCGCCGCTGGTTTGAAGCACGCCGTCCTGCCGAACCGTGTCCAGCCGCCGGCGCGATTCGGTGTGGTAGAGCGCCACGTTCGTGATGTCGTCGTTGCGCAGCTGCACGCCCAGCGTGTTCAGGACCTCGCGGCCGGCCCATCGTCCGACCCGCCGATACGTCGCCCTCGCGCCGCTGACGAAGCGATGATCGGCCTGCTGGAACTGATCGCCGTGCTCGGGATCGTCGAGGAAGAACGTGAAGTTCGAAAAGAGGTTGAGGTCGTAGCCGAAGCCGAAGCCGCTCACCTTGAGCGACGCGTTGTTGCCCATTCGCTGCCATTCGAACGAGCCGCTGTAGCGATAGGTGTCGCCGCCGTCGGTCTTGTCGATGCCGCCGAAGCGATCGAGGAGCCCTTCGTCGATGGCGCGGAGCGGAATCTGATCGGTGGAGTTCCATTTCGCGCGATATCCCATCCCGGTGATCGACAGCCCGTTGACAGCGTCGCCGCGGCTGTAGCGAACCAGGCCGTTGACCTTCCGATAGTCGTCCGGCCGATCCCATGGACCGTCGTTGTGCTCCACTTCCAGCGCGCCGAGCAGATGGCCCGGTCCGACCGACGGCGACGCCGCGACGAGCGCTCGCGCGAACCCTTCTCCGCCGCCGCCGACGCGCACGATCGGCCGTTCGAGCACACTTGCATAATTGACGTTGGCCGACCCTGCAGTCGCGAAGTCCCCTTGATCGGCGAAATACGGCCCCTTCGAAAACTGCACGCCGCTCACCAGTTCGGGAATCAGAAAATTCAGATCGGCGTAGCCGTGCCCGTGACCGTGAGTCGGCAGATTCACGGGCATTCCCGCCACGGTCGTCGCGAAGTCGGTGCCGTGATCGAGGTTGAATCCGCGCAGATAGTACTGATTGGCCTTCCCCTCACCGCTGTGCTGGCTGATGACGAGGCCTGGCACCGTTTCGAGCACGTCGCCGGAGCGCATGATCGGCCGCGCGTCGAGCTGACGCGCGGTGATCGCCCCTTGACTCGATGCGGTGGCGATGCCGACGAGGTTCTCGGCCGGATTCTCGACGTCCGCGAGATTGGTGAAGGTCCGCTTGCCCGTCACCGTGACGTCGGCGCTCAACGCGAGGCGCATGACGATGTCGACGCGCTGGACGGCCGACGGCCCGGCCTCGACCTCTCTCCGCACGCCGGCGAAATTGATCAGCGTGAAGGCGAGCTCGTAGCGCCCCGGCGCAATGTCGTTGAACCGGTACTCGCCGCGCGCATCGGTGATCGACACGATCGGCGAGAAGCCGGCGGCCGTCGGGCGGAGCTCGACCGCGACGCCCGGCAGGACGCTGCCGGTTTCATCGCGCACGGTGCCGCTGAGGAGAAGAAGAAGGAGAAAATGCACGCTGTTGCGACGCCACACGTATTACGAGCAATCGCGCGCTTTGGATGGGGGCGCCGCGCACGAATTCGGACGGGCTAGAATCACGTATTCCCGGGAGTCCTGATGAAGGTCGCGAGGTTCCTGTCGGCGGCTGCACTCGCGGTGTGCGTGATGCTCCCGGCAATCGTCCGCGCGCATGACGTTTCCGATCAAGTCGTGGACGTCATCGTGCAGCCGCGCGGCGCCGCACTCCGCGTGCGCCTTCACGTTCCCGTGGCCGTTCTCGGTTATGCGAGGCTTCCGCGTGCCGCCGACGGGACGCTGACTGTCGCAGCGCTCGACGGACCGCTGCAGACCGTCGCCGCCGATCTTGCCCGCAATCTCGACGTCCAGCAGGGCGACCAGACGCTCGCGCCGCCAACAACGACGGCCGTCGCCGGCGCCGATCGCAGTTCTGTCGACGTCGATCTCCTGTATACGATTCAATCGGACGTCGCCGGGATCTCGGCGCGCCTGAACACGTTCCCGCCGATCGAACGGCCGATTCGCACGACTGTTCGCTTTCAGCCGTCATCGGGACGCGAGTATCTGATCAGCGTCACGGGCGTGCCGACGCGGATCCTTTTTGATCCGGACGCCATGGAGACGTTTCAGCAGTTCGTGGCTCGCGGGCTGCGGGCGGTGCTCGACGGCGGCGACCATCTGCTGTTTCTTCTCTGCCTGTTGATTCCGATCCGCCGAGCCCGCGAGATCGGGATGCTGTTTGGAACGATGATCGCGGCGCAGGTCCTGACCATGGTCGTCGCGGTCGTCTGGCCGGCTCGGATTGCGGCGTGGCAGCCGGCGCTGGCGATGATCGCCGCATCGGTGGTGGCGGTCGCCGCGCTGCAGATCATCGTCTCGATCGGCGGACGAAGTCAGTCGACATGGACGAGGCTCGTGGCGATGGCGTTCGGTCTGTTCAATGGGTTCACGTTCGGCCAGACGATTGCGGACGCGCAGCAGTTCGCCGGGGCGCACCGCGTGATGGCGTTCGTGATTTTCCTCGTGGTCACGATCGCCGGCCAGGCCTGGATCGCGGCGTTGATGTGGGGAACGAGAACCTGGCTGCACGGCTTGCGGCGGCACGAACGGATGGCAACGGTTGTCGCGGCGGTACTCGTCGCACACAGCGCCGTCGAACGCGTCGTCGAGCGCGGCCACGCCGTCGCGCAAGCGGGATCGTTTGCCGCCGAACGCGCGCTGGTGTGGCTGACCCTCGCGTGGGCGTCGGTGATGCTGCTCGTCGGTATCGCAGAGTGGCTGCGGCAGCGAACGACGTACGGCGATCGCGAAAGGGCCACGGACTTCACACAGGCGTGATGGCGAACAAGATCATTCAGTCACCGGTCGGCTCGAAATCCGAGGCATGGCGTGAACGCGCCGGCGTGATCGCGTTGGCCGGCGGCATCGTCAGCGTGATCGCGGTCTATCTCGCCTTGAACGCGGCGTCGGGCGGCAGCGACACCAAGGGACTGCTTCCGTATCAAACGCTGGTTCGGACGCTGCCGGAGCAGGACCAGCAGCAGTTCCGGCTGATTCGAGAAGGACTCCTGGCGGCCGAGAACGATCGCGCGCGCACGTCCGCGTGGCCGGACGCGATTTCACTCGGCGCGCGCGGGGTCGCGCCGTTCGTGCCGACCACCGACGGCACTGGCTATCAATGGTCGCGACTGCAGCAGAGCGGGATCGTCAATTACTTCGGACAGCCGCGCGATCGGTCGGCGCCCGCCTGGCTGCTCGAGATTCAGGAGCCGGAGCCGGGCATGCCGCCCGATCCGGCGCCGAACGACGAGGAGCATCACCGTCTGCCCGACGGCACGATGCTGCACATCTACGTGTGGATGCACCGCTACGGCGGCGACGTGCCGGTGGGGTTCGTCCGGCAGCCGCAGACGAGCGGCTGGACGCAGGTGTTTTCAGCGGTACCGAATCCGGTGTTCTATAAGAGGCGATGATGAGTTCACTCGTCGCGTCCACAGCTCGTCCTGAGCTCGTTGATTCACCGCTCATCCTGAGCTTGTCGAAGGATGAGCGGATCGCTCGAGGCAGGTTTGTCGAAGGACGAGCGATTTTCGCTCGTGGTTCGACAAGCTCACCACGAGCGGGTTTGTCTCGCTGGCGCGCTTCGACAAGCTCACCACGAGCGGGTTTGTCTCGCTGGCGCGCCTGGCTGCTCGCGCTGATCACACCCATCGCGGTTGTGGGCATTGCGTCTCCAGGCAGCGCGCAGCCGAAGCCAGCGCTGAAGATCGGCGTGACGCTTCATCCGTATTACTCCTGGACCAGGAACGTCGTCGGCGATCTGCCGGGGTACGAAGTGCGCTCGATCCTGCCCGGCGAGATCGACGCCGGCGACTATCAGCCGCGGCCGGACGACATCAAGAAGCTGGTCGACCTGGATGCGGTCGTCATCAACGGCATCGGCCACGACGATTTCATCATGCCGATGCTCAAGGCGTCGGGGAACAAGAAGGTCGTCATCATCCGGCCCAACGAGACGACGCCGCAGATCCGCGCCGTGCGCGGCAGCGGCGTCAACTCGCACACCTTCATCTCGTTCACGAACGCCATTCAACAGACCTACGCGATTCAGAAGGCGATCACGGCGCTGCGCCCGCAGGATGCCGCGGCCTTGCAGAAAAACGCCGCCGACTACGCCCGCCGTTTGCGGTTGATCAAATCCAAGGCCGCGCAGCAGCTCGCCGAGGCGAAGATCACGCGCGTCGTCACCGTCCACGACGGCTACGGGTATCTGCTCCAGGAATTCGGCCTCGAAGTCGCCGGCGTCGTCCAGCCGGCGCACGGGCTGACGCCGTCGGCCGCCGAGCTTCGCGACATGGTGAAGCTGCTGCAGCGCGAGAAGATCCGCGTGGTCTTCAGCGAGGAAACGTTTCCAGAGCCGATGCTGAAGGTCCTCCGCGACGAGGCGGGCGTGAAGGTGTACATCATCACGCACATCGCGTCGGGCGCCTACACGGCCGACAAGTTCGAGCGTGAGATGCAGCGCAACGTCGACACGATGATCCGGGCGCTGATCACGGAAGCATGACCGAGGGCGCTGACACCACACCACTCGTCGAAACCAATTCGCTCGCCGTGCGGAGACACGGAGAGGCGCTGCTCGACGGCGTCACGTTCCAGGTGCGTCGCGGCAGCGTGCACGTGATCGTGGGGCCGAACGGCGCCGGCAAGACGACGCTGCTGTCCGCGATTCTCAATCAGAGTCCGTTCGACGGCGAGATCGCGATGAACTGGACCGGCTCGGGGAGGGTCGGCTACGTGCCGCAGACCTTCGCCGTCGATCCGACGCTGCCGGTCACGGTCGCCGATTTTCTCGCGCTGACGCGGCAGCGCCGTCCGGTGTGCCTCGGGCTGACGCGGCGCGCGCGCGTCGAGGTCGCGCGCCTGCTCGCGCTGGTCGGTCTATCCGGATTGGAGCAGCGGCCGCTCGCGGTCCTCTCGGGCGGCGAGCTGCGCCGGGTGCTGCTCGCGCACGCGCTCGATCCGGAGCCCGAGCTGCTGCTGCTCGACGAGCCGACGGCGGGATTCGACGAGTCCGCGGCGCGAATCTTCGAGTCGATCCTCGTCGCCGCGAAGCGGGCGGCGAAGACAACCGTGCTGATGGTCTCTCATGATCTCGACCTCGTCCGCCGCGTGGCCGATCGTGTCACCGTACTGAACCGGCGGATCGTCGTCGAAGGCGAGCCGGACATCCTGTCGACCGCCGATGTGCGCGAACTCCTGCCCGTGAGGGAGCGGCGCGTGGTTCGCGCATGACTGGCTTCTACGCGTGGGTCGGCAGCCTCGCCGAGCGCGGTCTTTTGCCGAGCGACTTTCAATATCCGTTTCTCGTTCGCGGCTTCCTGTGCGTGCTGATCATCGCGCCGATTCTCGGCGGCCTGAGCCATCTCGTGGTGACGCGGCGGATGGCGTTCTTCAGCGCCGCGCTCGGTCAGGCGGCGATCACCGGCGTGGCGCTCGGACTCCTGCTTGGCGAACCGCTCAACGCGCCGTACGGAGGAATGTTCGGCTTCTGTTTGTTGTCGACGCTCGCGATGGTCTACGTGAAACGCCACGCGACGCTGCCGCCCGACACGTTGATCGGGGTCTTTCACGCGCTCACGCTCGGTCTCGGCTTGTGTCTCCTCGTCGCGCTGACGCGGCAGTTCAACGTCCATCAGGTCGAGTCGGTCCTGTTCGGCAGCCTGCTCACGGTGACCGACGCGGATCTGCTCCTGCTCCTCGCCGTCGGCGTCTTCGTCGCGGTGATGCTCGTCCGCGAGTACAACGCGCTGCTGCTCGACAGTCTCAGTCCGCCGCTCGCCCGCGTCTCCGGCGCCGAACCGGCCTACCTCGAGTACTTCTTCGCGCTGCTCCTGACGCTGTCGATCGTCGTCAGCCTGAAGATCATCGGCGCGCTGCTCGTCGAGGCGCTGGTTGTCGTGCCGGCCGCGGCGGCGCGGAACGTCGCGCGCGGAACGCGGAGCTACTTGATCTGGAGTGTCGCCGTCGCGTTCGTCGCCGGCGCCGGCGGGCTTGGCGTGTCGACGCGCTTCCTGGTTCCGACGGGAGGCGCCGTCGTGCTCGCCGTGAGCGCGATCTTCTTTCTCACGCTGATAGCGAGATCGATAGCCGGGCGGCGGAGGCTCCTCTAATGCGAACTTTGGGGTTAATCGCGGCGCTGATTCAACACAGAGGACACAAAGGACACCGAGGTCACGGAGATCATTTGTCGTTGGTTACTTTGTGCTCTTTGTGTTCTTTGTGTTCGTTGTGTTCGTTGTGACGATAGTCCGCCGCGTGCGCGTGCAGCCGTTGTCGGCGCGGGCCGAGCTCGCGGGCGTGCTGCGCGCGAGCATGGTGATCGCGATCGGCTCCTGGATCCTTCTCGCCGCCGGCAGCGCGAGCTTTCGCGACGCCGGCACCGGGACGCGCAATCTTCTGCCGTTCCAGGTCCTGATTCAGAATCGTCCGCCGAGCGACCAGCGGATGTTTCGTGAGCTGCAGGAAGGGCTGCTCGAAGCGGAAACGCGCCGGACGACGACGGGCAGCTGGCCGGCGGTGGCGGCGCTCGCCGGCGACGGCGTTCCACCGTTTGCGTTCGATCCAACGGCGAAGGGCGCGCAGTACGACTGGACGCTCACGCAAAGCGGCACGTTCGTGAATTATCTCGGTATCCCGCGGCAGGCGAACGCGCCGGCGTGGCTCCTGCTCGTCCTCGAGCCGGAGCCCGGCGCGCCGCCCGATCCGGCGCGCGAAGACGAAGAGCATCACAAGCTGATCACCGGCGTCATGCTGCACGTCTCGACGTGGACGCGCGCCGACGGCCGCGTCGCCAACCGGATCATCCGGACGCCGCAGGGTGAAGGATGGACGCAGCTCTATGCCGTCGGACCGTCTCAGAACCAGCCCGTCCCACGGCAGCCCTGAAGGGCTGCGCTGCCGGCTTCACGGACGCGGCGGCGCGACGGCAAGCGCATCGATCAACGCATTCCACACGAGCACGGCGTAGCGGCGCGGCGTGTGATCGATCAGCGGTTCGTCGAAGAGCACGTCCGGATCGTTGAAGCCGACGAAGCGCTCGTTGTTGACATGGCGGTAGCCGAAGAGCGGCGGCGGCACCCGGGTCACGGTGTCTTCGTCGTTGACGAACCGAAACGATCGATCGCCGCATCGGCTGTTGAAGCCGTCGACGAACCTTCGATCGCCGACGAGCGGGGATCCGAACGTGTAGATGCCGCCGAGCTCGCCGAGGCCGCGGGCCTGCCGCTGGCGCTGGAAGCGATCGCCGGCAAGCGTCGCCAGCGCGGCGCCGAGGCTGTGCCCGGTGAACCAGACCGGCCGATCCGCGAGCGGCGTCAGCGCGGCGACCACCGGATCCCAGACGACGTCGAGCGCCTCCATGAACCCCGCGTGCACGCGTTCGCCGGCCACGTCCCAACCCTTGAGCCCGATGAGGGCGTCGGTGAGCACGTCGATCAGGGAATCGGGCTGCGTGCCGCGAAATGCGACCAGCGCGAACGCGCGGTTCCAGGCGACGTACGCCTGCGTGTCGAGCCGCTGAATCGGCGCGCTCTCCAGGTTCGCGTGATCGCTGAATATCCTGCCCGCGATCTCCGGCTTCCAGTAGCTGAGGAGCGCCGCGTCCGCCAGCCACCATGCGTTGACGCGCGAGAACGCGGTCGCCGTCGTCTCGAACGGCACGCTCATCGCGTCCTCGAAGTGGCGGTAGTCGGGATCGTTTTCCGGATGCAGCACCAGACTGAGCAGCGGCCGCGGCAGCGGTTTCTTTTCGAGCATATGTCTCCTCGCTGGGAAGGCTCGATTGTCTGGTGAGGCGGGCTCGGATTTCAATCGGTTCGCGAGCACAGTTGCACGACTTGCTGCGCGAAAACTAGGATTCCGCTCACGGAGCGTGACATGAACTCGCAGATGCTAAGGCGTTCGACGTTGTTCCTCGTCTGTGCGGCAACGTTGGGCTTCATCGCGCCGCAGCGCAGTCAGAGTCCGGCGTTCACGTACAAAAAGGTCATGGTGCCGGTCCGCGACGGCGTGCGGCTCGAGACGGTCATCCTCGCGCCGGCCGGTGCGTCTCGTCCGCTGCCGATTCTGTTCAGACGGACGCCCTACGGCGTGCCCGCGAACGCGGACGCGATGAACAACGAGGCGCTGAAGCCGCTCATTCGAGACGGCTACATCTTCGTCATCCAGAATCTGCGCGGCCGGTTCGGATCGGAGGGCACCTTCGAGCTGTCGTCGCAGGCGGATCTCGAGAACCCAAAGGCGACCAGCGAGACAACCGACGCCTACGACTCGATCGAATGGCTGGTCAAAAACGTCTCCGACAACAGCGGCAAAGTCGGGATGTTCGGTGTCTCCTACGACGGCCTGACCACGGCCATGACGCTGCTGCGTCCGCATCCCGCCCTGAAGGCGATCTCGGAACAGGCGTCGCCCGCCGATCAGTGGATGAACGACGACGACCACCGCTACGGCGCGCTGCGCGAGAGCTATGCGTTCGAGTACGCGGTGTACGAGCAGGCGGACAAGAATGCCAACACCCACTTCGACTTCGAGACCTACGATTCGTATTCCTGGTATCTCGACCTCGGGCCGCTGTCGAACATCAACGCGAAGTACCTCCACGGGAGGATTCCCTACTGGAATTCGATCGTCGAGCATCCCGACTACGATGCGTTCTGGAAGAAGGAAGCCTGGGTGAATCAGATCACAGGTGCGTTCGTGCCAAACCTCAATGTCGCCGGATTCTGGGATCAGGAGGATCCGTGGGGACCGTGGGAGATCTATCGCCGATCCGAAGTGAGCGATCCACAGCGCTACAACTTCATCGTCGCCGGTCCCTGGTTTCACGGCCAGTGGCACACGCCGAAGGCGGATTCGATCGGGCAGATTCCGTTTGGCGGCCACGATACGGCGACTGAGTTCCGCGAGCGGATTGAAGCGCCGTGGTTCCGATACTGGCTTCACGGGAAGGGCGAGAAATTCCCGTGGAAGGCGTCGACCTTCCAGACCGGGTCGAACACGTGGAACACGTACGCGGCATGGCCGCCGCCGACGGCGCCGATGAACGTGTATCTGCGATCCGACGGGACGCTGTCGTTCGATGCGCCGCCGCCCGACGACAGCTTCGTGCAATACATCTCGGATCCGGCGCATCCGGTTCCGTACCGGCAGCGCCCGATTTCGCCGACGTATCCCGGCGGCGACTGGCGGCGATGGGAAGTGGCCGATCAGCGATTCGTCGACGGCCGGCCGGACGTGGCCACCTGGATCAGCCGTCCGCTCGATCGCGATCTGACGGTGACGGGCGAGCTCTCAGCGAACCTGTTCGCGTCGACGACAGGTACCGACAGCGATTTCGTCGTGAAGGTGATCGACGCGTATCCTGAGAAGGCGCAGACCAACGCCTGGGCAGCCGCCGCCGGACCCGCGCCGGGCGAATACGCGAAATCGTTGAACGGGTACCAGCTGCCGATTGCGATGGAAGTTCGTCGCGGCCGCTACAACACCAGCTACGAGCATCCGCAGCCGCTGATGCCGAACGCGCCGACCGAATTCACGATCCCGTTGCGATCTCACGATCACGTCTTCCTGAAGGGACACCGGTTGATGGTGCAGGTGCAGTCGACGTGGTTCCCGCTGATCGATCGCAACCCGCAGCGCTTCGTGCCGAGCATTTATCAGGCGAAGGCGGAGGACTTCGTGATCGCCACACAGCGCGTGTTCACGTCAGGCGCGCACGCGTCGCGCATCGTGCTTCCGGTCGCGACCACTCGACAGTCGCGCTAACGATTCAGGAATCGGTCGGCCCAGGGGATGAAGTATTTCCAGTTCGGCGCGTCGGTGTGGCCGCCGTCGTGCTGCCGCCACGCCAGCTGGCCGTCGAGCAGGCTGACGTTCACCGGCGGCATCTTCTCCGACGCGTAGTCGTCCGATCGTCCCAGGCCTTTGGCCCCGAGCAACCGGAACACCGGCTGCGCGGCGATCGCCGCCATGAAGCTGCCTTGATGATCGAGCCATCTCGCGTCGCCCTTTTCCGGGACGCCGTAGCTGATGAAGGTAGGCCGCGGCGCGCAGAGCGCGATCAGTTCGTGCGCGTCGACCGGAATGTCGCCGGCATTCCTGCCGCCAAACGTCGCCTCTTCCGCGCCGTACTTCAGAAAGTTGCCGGCCATCCAGTGGTACTCGCCGGCGCCGGTGAGGTTCTCGACCGCTTCGCCCCAGTTGCGGCGATGCAGTTTCGCGCCGCCCTCGCCGGATGATCCGACCAGCACGACGGCGAATCGCTGATCGAACGCCATCGCCACGAGTGCGGCCTTTCCATAACGCGAGACTCCTTCGATGCCGACGCGCCTGGCGTCCACGGATTTGTCGCTCTCGAGATAGTCGAGGGCGCGCGATGCGCCCCACGCCCACGCGCGCAGCGCTCCCCAGTCGTCTGGCTTCCGCCGCTCACCGTTGTTGACGAGGCCGATGATGCCCTTCGTGAGGCCGGCGCCGTTGTCGGCCTGCACGCTCGTCGGACTGAGTGACACGTAGCCCCACCCGTTCGCGATCAGTTGCTCGGTCGCCGGTGGGTCGTTCGTCGCCGCTGACGGTGGACCGGCTCGCCCGCGGCCGGCGGCGGCCGACGGCAGCAGTCCATTGCCGAACATGATCATCACCGGCATCGGCTGCTTGGTTGCGGCGGGAAGAACCAGCGTCATCTGAATGTCGACGTTGACGGAAGGCGACGACGAGTTGTCCACATGGCCGACGAGTTGACGGCCGACCACCGGATGCGCGCCGGCGGACCACTGTTCCGTACTGGTCAGGCTCCACGCGATCGCCGGCACGTTTCGCGGTACGCGTCCGAGCACCTCGCGCTCGAAGTCTTCGACGATCTCCGGACGACGTTCTTTCCACCAGACGTCGGCTGACGTGACTTTCGTCCCGTTCTTCAAGGTCAACGGGTCGGGGAGATTTGGAAACGGATTCGCGGTCGCCTCGTCGTAGTTGGCATGGTTCGGGGCCGATTCGTTGCCGCTCGGCCCGGGACGCAGCCTCCGGATTCCAAGCTGAGCCATCATCTGCTGATGGTCCGCCGCGGTCAGCGCCGCAAGCGCTTCGCGCGCCGCCGAATCAGCCGGCGGCTGTGCGCCGCCGCCGACACACGCAAAAAGCGCGGAAAAAATAGCGATGATGCTGCGCATGCGCGGATGATACACGGACGCTATAATCGGCGCGCACAGGAGGGATTCATGCGCGTACGCGTCATCTGCACGATTCTGACCCTGGTCGTCACGGCGCTGCTGGTTCGACAACTGGCGGCGCAAAACCCGCCGCCCGCGCCGAAGTCGTTCGCCTCGTCCGCTGACGTGACGGCGATGATTGCGAAGGCGAAGGCCGAACGGAAGCCGGATCAGCCGAACTTCATTCAGCCGATCGTCGCGCTCGCGCCGTACACGGCGAACCTCGAGCATCGCGTCGCCGGCGTCAAGGCGCCCGCGTCGGTCCACGAGCGCGAAGCGGAGATGTTCTACGTCGTCGAAGGGTCTGGCACGCTGGTCACCGGCGGCAAGCTCCTCGAAGAGAAGCGGACGAACGCGGAGAACCTGACCGGCTCCGGCGTCGAGGGCGGCACGACGCGCAAGATCGCCAAGGGTGATTGGGTGATGGTGCCGGAGAAGACGCCGCACTGGTTCTCGCAGGTCGACGGCACGATCGTCCTGATGTCGATCCATCTGCCGCACGCGCCGGCCACAACGTCGTCACGCTAAGGAGATCGCTCGTGCGCCCATTCGTGTTCTGCGCCGGCATCGTCGCGGCGATCGGCGCCCAGAGCGGCGGTCCGATCACCAGTAATCCGATTCCGGCGCC
Source organism: Vicinamibacterales bacterium (assembly GCA_036848175.1). Classification (GTDB taxonomy): domain Bacteria; phylum Acidobacteriota; class Vicinamibacteria; order Vicinamibacterales; family CAVVIG01; genus QHWF01. The sequence goes on from DAIUKO010000079.1 coordinate 23,163, forward strand.
GATCACGAAAGGCGGACTGGCCGTCGAGATTCGCGACGTCGTCCGCCTGCCGGAGACGCGCGGCCTTCGGCCGCCCGACCAGGACGTCGTGCCGGCCGGATGGGCGCGCATCAGCTTCGTCCGCGATCTTCCCGACGGCCGGCGATTCGTCAACGACTCGCGCGGATTTCTCTACGTCCTCGATCGCAACAACCAGCCGTCGGTGTACGCGAACGTCGGCGCCGCGTTTCCGTTCGCCATCTACAACCGGCTCGAGAGCGGGTTCATCGGATTCGACTTCCATCCGGAGTTCGCGCGGAACGGACTCTTCTACACGGTGCACGGCGAGCGTGCAGCGGACAATCCAGCGACGCCGAACTTCATCCCGCCGGGATTCACCAAAGCCGATGTGACCTACCACAACGTCATCACGGAGTGGCACACGACGAACCCGGCGGCGAACACCTTCGAGGGCACCAGGCGCGAGCTGCTTCGCGTCGGCCACGTCGTCGCCAACCTCACGCACCCGTTCGGCGACGTCGAGTTCAACCCGACCGCGAAGCCGGGCTCGCCCGATTACGGTCTGCTCTACACGAGCGGCAGCGATCTCGGATTCAGCAACGGCGGCGGTCCGCACGCGAGCAATCCGAGTCAGACGCAGCGCCTCGACACGGTCATCGGCGCGATTCTTCGCATCGATCCGCGCAGCCCGTCGGTGTCCAAAGGCACGAAAGGCCTCGGCGACTACACGATTCCGGCGATCAACAAGTTCGCCGCGGACGGCGATCCGAAGACGCTCGGCGAGATCTACGCCTAC